>CAZEDC010000137.1:0-17424 GCA_964510985.1 uncultured Dehalococcoidia bacterium | reverse complement strand
GTCCGTGATAACCTGGCCCAACAGGACCCATGAGCCGCGGCTGGAGGTCAGGATGTTGGTGTTCTTTCCAAACCAGCCCACACCCGCCCGTTCGGCGGCGGCCCGGTCGTTCATGGGGCCGTCGTCCACGAAAATGCGCGTCTTCACCTCTCTGCCGGCCCTCCGGGGTAACTGCTGAACGAACCGCCGTAGCCGTTTCTTGAGGACGCCGTGATAGTCGTCTCCCCAGGCATAACGTGCAATTTTACCGCGAGGCTCCCGGCCTCCCGAAACGGGCTCACCGGCGAGGTAGCCGACGGCCAACGAGATGACCGACCTTGCCCCAGGCAACAGCGATTTCGGCCGTGTGGCCCGTCGTACCCGATCCTCGGTATACCAGGGCAAACCGTCCATCATCCCGCGCCGGATGCGGTCGAGTGACGCCTTCTCATCCCTGATGAATGGCTCGGCCGTGGTGATGCCGACAATGTCGAACCCCACCTCTCGGCCCAGTTCCTTTATCGAGTTCTCAAGACTCCCCATCCGGTCCCTTGTCCTCTCGGCAGACTCGACCTGATTAATTCTCCCGTCATCCGTGCATGAAAACCAGGCTCTGCGGCGCCAGCTAGGCCGAGATTTCGATTATTATGGCACAGAACATTAAGTATCTCCACCCGATGATTGACCGTAAAACGGCGTGGCTCAATCTCATCTGCTCTCAGGTGTGAGGGGATTTTTTTGAGAGGAGACTTTGGGCCGGAGCATATTAGAAGCGGAGTGGTTCATCACCCGATTTCCGTCCCTTAAATCAGGCGACCCCTGAACTGCCAGACCGCTACCTTGACGCTGCCAGACACCATTTGCTATATTCATCAAAATCCCGTCTGTGAGGTAACGCGTTGGGTGTACCCCAGCTAAAGGAAATCCGGCGGACCTACGGGTTCGATGAGGTCGCCATTGTGCCCGGCGAGGTCACTGTCAACCCGGAGATGACCAAAACCGACTTTTCGTTCGACGGAGTCTCCCTCTCCATCCCGGTTCTGGCGTCGGCTATGGATGCCATCGTTTCACCTGCATTCGCGCTGAAGATGCACCAGATGGGTGGACTTGCCGTCTTGAACCTCGAAGGGGTTCAGGCCAGATACGACGATCCTGACGCCGTCCTGGCCGAAATCGTCGACACCCCAAAATCGGAGGTAACCGCCCTTTTACAGAAACTCTACTCGGTCCCTATCAGGGAGGACCTGATAGGGACTCGCGTCGAGGCCATAAAGCAAAACGGCGCCTTGTGCGCTGTTTCCATTACCCCTGCTAACACCAAGCGGTTCGCGCCGGCCGCTACGGAGGCAGGTGCGGATGTCATTGTTGTTCAGTCAACGGTAACCACGACCCGGCACATATCCAACAGTGCCCGAGGCTTACAGTTTCCCGAACTCCTGGAAATGATCAACGTACCGATTCTGGTTGGTAACTGTGTATCATACGGCGTAGCACTCGAACTCATGGAGACAGGTATTCATGGGGTGCTGGTCGGAGTAGGCCCCGGCGCGGCTTGCACGACCCGGGAGGTCACCGGCGTGGGTGTGCCACAGGTGACGGCGACGCTCGAATGCGCCGCCGCCCGGGAGGAGTATTACCAGCGTACCGGCCGGTATGTCCCCATCATCACCGATGGTGGGATACGGACTGGTGGTGACCTGTGCAAGACCTTTGCCTGCGGCGCCGATGCAGTCATGCTGGGCACCCCGCTGGCCCAGGCCGAAGAGGCCCCGGGAATGGGGAATAACTGGGGCATGGCAGCCCCACATCCTGCGCTGCCCAGGGGTACAAGGGTCGAGGTCGGTGTCAAGGGCACGTTGGAGCAAATCCTGTTCGGCCCTACCTCACGGACCGATGGCACCCAGAACCTGATCGGCGCCCTACAAGTATGCATGGGTATGGTCGGAGCCTTCACCATCCGCGACATGCACCGCGCAGAGGTGGTCATAGCGCCCTCGATCAAGACCGAGGGTAAGCACTTCCAACTCGGCCTTGAGTAGGCCAGTATAGCGCGAACACGCGCCTCGAACGGATCTAAAAACCCCGGCCTCCCGGCCGGGGTTTTTAAGTGTGCGTCAAACCTGATTTCAGCTCCAAATGTTGGAATGTGGCCGCGTGAGTTAGTAGCGATTTGAACGCCTCCAGAACTTCCATCCAGGCGGTCGGTCGCGGCTCCTTCGCCTTCGGACCCGCGTCCCACGTATCTCAGCCAACTGCTCCTGTGTCCTCGCCAACTGACCTGCCAGGGTGGTGATCTGGATTCTCAGTTGGGACGTCTCATCGTGGCCCAGGGGTGGTGGGGGACCGGTCTCTATTGGGCTGGACTCGTGAGCATCGGGAAGGCTCACCAACCGCTGGTTAAGACTCTCAACCTGTGCCTCCAGTTGCCCTATCCGTTGCATCTCCTCAGCGTACCGGCTGAGGAGAGTGTCGTACTCAGCCGTAGCATCGGTTAGGTTCCCCCGCTCCCCGGGTGAGCCGTGAGCCTCGATTGGGAGGTTTCGGTCTCGGTCAGGCTTCTGCCGTTCTTTGTCCACAGAATGCCTCTTGATGAATTTGGGTCCGGCGAACCGTCTTTTCAAACACATTCAGACCAGAGGCGCATCGCCTGTGTTTACCCGGGACCAGACGTTCCCCCGGTTCGATTCCGACCACTCGGGGCAGGCCCAACAAGTCCTTGCTGAAAGAAACGTGCGCATTGGTCAGGATGTTACCAGCCAGTGTCATCACCGGATCGAGTTGTTCCGGAGCGATTTCCACCAGCATGCAACCCTCGGGGCGCAGATGACCAGGTACTTGCAGGAGCAGGCGGCGGACCACATCCAGGCCGTCGGCGCCGCCGTCCAGAGCGCCGGCCGGCTCCAGCCTTATCTCCGGGGCGAGGTTTGCGATCTCGCTGGTCCTTATATACGGCGGGTTCGAAACGATGACGTCCACCGGAAACGGAACAGGTCCCATTAGATCGCCGTGTCCCAGATGGACCCTTTCTACTAACCGATGTCTGCGCCGGTTGGCATCGGCCACGGCCAGGGCATCCACACTGATGTCCGTGGCATAGAGCGTGGCTTGAGGAAGGTTGTGGGCGATAGAAATGGCAACGGCCCCACTCCCGGTGCCGACATCGGCGATAGCCACACCCTCTTTGAAGCGGTCTGCCGAGCAGAATTCCAGTGCCTTCTCAACCAGCAGCTCAGTTTCTTGCCGAGGGATCAAAACATCCGGCGTAACCGCGAAGTCGAGGCCATAGAACTCTCTCTGGCCCAGGATGTAGGACAGAGGCTCCCTCTGCACCCGACGTAGAAGTATATGGGACAATAGCTTCTCTTCAGCCGTCTCCAGGCAACCGTCCAGGTTCGCAAAGAACTCCGCGCGGTCCATCCTCAGGGCGTGACGCAGAAGGACCTCGGCCTCGATCCGGGAGTCGGGGATGCCGCGGGCCGCTAGCTGCCCTGAGGTCTCGACCAGGACATCTCGGACCCTCACGTAATCGCCTCTTCGAGTCTGTTGGTCTGTTCGAGTTGTATCAGCCCATACACAAACTGGTCCAGGTCGCCCTCCAGCACGACCTCCAGGTTGTGACTGGTGACGCCCGTGCGATGGTCGGTAACCCGGCTTTGGGGGTAGTTATAGGTCCTGACCCTCTCCGAGCGGTCGCCGGTCCCGACCTGGGAGCGTCGAGACTCGCTGACCTCATCATGCTGACGCTGGATTTCGCTGGCCAGCAGACGAGACCGCAGTACCGACATGGCCTTCTCCTTGTTCTTGAACTGGGAGCGCTCGTCCTGGCAGACCGCCACCGTGCCGGTCGGGATATAGGTGATTCTGACCGCCGTGGCCACCTTCTGGACGTTCTGTCCGCCGTGGCCGCTGGAGTGGAATATATCTATCTGCAAATCCTCGGCCCTGATATCAATATCGACCTCTTCCGCCTCCGGTAAAACGGCCACTGTGGCGGCCGAGGTGTGTATCCGGCCGCTGGACTCGGTGACGGGCACGCGCTGGACCCGGTGGGCTCCACTCTCGTGCTTGAGCTGGCTATAGGCGCCATCCCCCTTCACCTGGAACACGATCTCCTTGATCGCGCCGAGGCCCGTTTCGTTTGCGTCGATCACTTCTGTCTTCCAACCCCTACGTTGCGCGTACCGGGAGTACATCCTGAAAAGGTCGGCGGCGAAGAGTCCCGCCTCATCGCCTCCTGTCCCGGCACGGATCTCCATGATCACATTCTTCTGGTCGTTGGGATCTCGTGGAAGAAGGGCCATCTTCAGCTTGCTTTCGACCAGTTCCTTCTGCTCTTCCAGCTGCGACATCTCATCACGGGCCATGGCCTCCATCTCCTGGTCAGGTCCGTCCCGGAGAAGGGATTGGACGCCCGCCAGGTCTTCCCTCACCTTCCTGTACTCCCGTGAAAGCGACACCAGGTTCTTGAGTGAGGCCAGTTCCTTGGCGAGAATCTCGACGCGAGTGTATTCGGCCGAGACTTCAGGGTCGGCGAGCAGCCCCTCGATCTCCTTATAACGCTGTTCGATGGTGGCAAGTTTGTCGATCATACCGGCGCGGTGTCCTAAGTCTGTCAGGGCAAGAATTTGGTGGGATCAGTTGCCCGTGTAACCTAAGGTAGTATACCAAATGGCCGACCATACCGGCCCCGGCGCTAGGCTATGGGGCGGGCGCCCACCAGATTTACACCGATGCCTCGCCGATCCGCTTCACCAGGGCGTCCAGGTTGTTAGCCAGCTTGTGCTGTTCTCCCAGCCCCAGGTCACGCAGGACAACCATGCCTTTTTCAAGCTCATCGTCGCCCAAAATTGCCGCGTGAGTCGCATCGATGGAAGAAGCGTACCGAAGCTGACTCCGAAGCCCCCTGCCGACGGGCCCGAGCACGGCTGGAACGCCCGCCCGCCGTAGGTCTGAGGCCAACCTCATGCCCGCGCTCTGAGCGGCCTTGCCGATGTGGGCCACCATCACCTTCTTGCCTTGATAACCGGGCACCGGCGCCTGGGCGCGTTTCATGTTGGCTATCACACGCTCTATACCCATGCCGAACCCTACGCCCGGGGTGGGCCTGCCCCCGAGTTCCTCGATCAGCCCGTCATATCGCCCGCCGCCCACTAGGGTGTTCTGTCTCCCTTCGACCGGCGGCGTTATCTCGAACACCGTCCGTGTGTAATAGTCGAAACCCCTGACCAGCCGGTTGTCTGTTACGCACGGCAGTCCCAGCCCGTCCAGGTGCTCCAACAGGCTGTTCCAGTGCAGCTCGCACGGAGCGCAAAGGTAGTCGGTGCTGTGGGGAGCATCCTCGATAACCGGCTGGCACTGGTCCTGCTTACAGTCCAGCAGCCGCAATGGATTGTGCTCTAGCCTCCGCTTGCAATCCGAGCACAGCTTATCGACGTGTTTTTGGTAATACTGTTCCAGCGTCCGGATAAACACCGGCCTGCACTCCGGATCGCCGATACTGTTGACGCTCAAGGAAAGCTCTTTGAGTCCGACGGCTTCCAGGAAACTCCAGCCCACCTCGATGACTTCGGCGTCGATAGTCGCGTCGCCGTCGCCGAACACCTCGATCCCGAACTGATGGTGCTGCCGGTACCTGCCCGATTGGGGCCGCTCATAGCGAAACACCGGACACAGGTAGTACAGGCGCACCGGCTGCGGCAGGTTGTGCATACCATGCTCCAGGTATGCCCGGCACACCGGTGCGGTCCCCTCCGGGCGTAGCGTCAACAGGTCTCCGCCCCTGTCCTCGAAGGTGTAGGTCTCCTTCTCGACGATATCGGTGACCTCTCCAATGCCTCGAACGAACAGGTCGTGGTCTTCGAAGGCAGGGGTATCTATTCGCTGGTACCCGAAGCTGGTGGCCGTCTCCTGCGCCTTACCGCGGATCAGGTCCCAATGCGCTTGTTCCGGTGGGATGATGTCGGCAGTACCTCGCGGCGCTTGAAACGACAAAACACGACTCCTTTTACCTGGTCGAAGCTAACCGCTGTCGATGGGTTTCCGTGGACCGCCAGGACCGCATGGGACCTGGCGATTTCTCTGGCTGCACGGTTCCCCATCGGTCATTAAGGATACCGCAAGGATTCTCGCGGTGTAAACGTTAAAATTGCGCATCGCGTCGCTGTTGATTATACTGAATCGTTGGGACTTCGCATGACCGGAGCCTCATGTGTCGGCATCTGTCCCGAACCAATCGACCATCCGACAGAGCCTGGATAGTCGTCTCATGGATTGAGTCCCTTGGAATCACTGCTGGCAAAAGTCCGAAAATACCTGCCCGACGACAGGCTGGACATCATCGCCGAGGCCTTCCACTTCGCGGAAAAGGCCCACAACGGCCAGGTCCGCTTGTCCGGCGAGCCCTTTATCGAGCACCCGCTACAAACGGCCTTGTTCCTGGCCGATCTCCGCCTGGACTCCAACGCGTTGGCAGCCGCACTGCTTCACGATGTGATGGAGGACTGCGACGTCAGCTTTGAGGAGCTGGATGACAAGTTTGGCACCGAAGTGGCCAGACTTGTGGACGGTGTCACCAAGCTGACGCAGTCGGAGCTGGCGGTTAACGGTCAGGACTCCGGCCACCGTCCGACGTCCGAGTACGAACTGGCCAGGGCCGAGAGCCTGAGGAAGATGCTGATATCCATGGCAGAGGACGTCCGCGTCGTCCTCATCAAGCTGGCCGACAGATTGCACAACATGCGGACACTAAAGGCCCAACCCGCGGACCGCCGTGTTGCCATAGCGCGAGAGACACTTGATATCTATGCCCCACTGGCCCACCGGCTCGGTATCTGGGAGATGAAATGGAGGCTGGAGGACCTGGCGTTCCGGCACATCGACCCCGATGCCTATTCGCAGACATCCCGGCTCCTGAGGGCCAAGAGGCCCGAGCGTGAAGAGTACATTGAACGCGTCAGGGGTGACCTCCAGGCCGAGATGGACGCGGCCGGGATCAAGGCCAGGATTACCGGGAGACCCAAGAACGTCTTCAGCATCTATAAAAAGATTCTGAGCTATTCGGCCCAGAATAAGGAAGTGGGCGAGATATACGATTTCTTCGCGCTGAGAGTCCTGGTAAAAGAGATCCAGGACTGCTATGCCGCTCTCGGTGTCGTCCATGCCAAGTGGCATCCGCTCCCGGGACAGTTCGACGACTACATCGCCAACCCCAAGGACAACCTGTACCAGTCCTTGCATACGACCGTGCTCTGCGAAGGCGCATCCCCCGTCGAGGTGCAGATACGCACCTATGAGATGCACCGAGCGGCTGAGTACGGCGTCGCCGCCCACTGGCTCTACAAGGCGGACCCGGCAAGAGATGGACGCTTCGAGGACAAAATGACCTGGCTCAGCCAGCTCGTGGAGTGGCAGAGAGAGGTCAGCGGCGCCGAAGATTTCGTGGAGTCCTTTAAAAAGGACATCTTCAACAGCCAGGTATTCACCTACACGCCGAAGGGCGAGGTCAAGGAGCTCCCGGCGGGGTCCACAGTACTGGATTTTGCCTACCGCGTGCACACCGATATCGGCCACCGCACCATCGGAGCCAAGGTGAACGGCAAGCTGGTCCCGTTGTACTCTCACCTCCAGAACGGGGACACCGTACAGGTATTGACAAGCATGACCGTCGCAGGACCCAACCCAGAGTGGCTTAACCCCGACCTGGGCTTTATCAGGACCAACTCCGCCAGGGTTCGAATTCGGCAGTGGTTCAACCGCCAGGAGCGAAAGACCAACATTCGGCGGGGAAAGGACCTCTTCCAGAAGCAGGTCCGCCGGTTGAACCGGACCGTCGAAGAACTTGTGGTGGCGAACCTGATGGGCTGCGATTCCACCGATGAATTCTTTGCTGCTTTGGGAAATGGCGAATTCACGATTACCCAGGTCGTGGACAGGTTGTCCTCGCATGAAGTTATACCGGAACAGGAAGTGCCGACGGCGCTGCCCACCTCCGGGCCGGCCTCTGGGATCAGCGTCCTGGGCGTGGGCGATCTGCTCACCAGCATCGCTCACTGCTGCAACCCGATCCCCGGGGACGAAATAGTCGGGTTCGTAACCCGCAACAGAGGAGTGACGGTACACCGGAAGTCCTGTAAAAATGTCCTTTCGGAGACCGAGACCGAGCACCTGGTACAGGTGGACTGGGGAGAAACCCAGACCCTCTATCCGATCAGAATCAAAGCCGAGGCCTGGGACCGCGTGGGCCTCCTCAGCGACGTCACCTCCCTTGTTTCCAAGGAACGTGTTAATATAGCTTCCTGTGTTACCGAGGAGTTTGATGATGTCAGCGTCATCACCCTCACGGTGTATATCAACGGAATCGACCAGCTTTCCCGACTCTTTTCGAAGCTTGAGGGTGTGGACGGGATCATCGGCGTTACAAGGGCCGAGCCCTGATGCCCGGCGGGTAAGCCGATTGGGTCGCAGCTACTAGGAGGTCTAAAAAAGGTGCCAAGCCAGAAATCAGCGAGAGTCGGGGAGAGAAAGCGCGAGATGAACGCCCCGCTTCGCAGCAAAGCCAAATCGACCGTATCGAAAGCCAGGAGGCTGATCGAGGCCAACGATATGGAGGCTGCGGAGCAGGCGGTGCGAGATGCCACAATCGCGTTGGACAAGGCCGCCCAAAAAGGTGCGCTCCACGCCAACAACGCGTCCAGGCGAATATCACGGATAACACGGCAGCTAAACAAGGCCAGGGACGACAAGTAGGCTCGGGCTAGCCTCTCTCGCGGATCGGTGACCGGTAGCCCGCAAGGCCCGTCATTGACAAGCGGCGGAGAGGCGCTTTAGAATTTTCTGGTAATTGATTGGAATATCTTTCGAGGGTCTTTATTAAATGCTAAGAATTCGACTGAGACGCGTGGGAGCCAGACACCAGCCCAGCTACAGGGTCGTCGTAGCAGACTCCCGCGCCGCACGAGATGGGGCCTTTGTGGAACTATTGGGGCACTACAACCCCCGCACAGATCCACCCACCGTATCTATTGATGAAGAGAAGGCCCTTAAATGGATCAGTCAGGGAGCCAAGCCCTCCGAGGCGGTAGAAGGTTTGTTGAAAACTCTCGCAGCCCGGGAGAAAGATGAAGGCTGATGAAGGACCTCGTCGAGTACATCGCGAAGTCGATCGCATCCTATCCCGATGAAGTGAGGGTCACACAGGAAGACGACGAAGATGGGCGCATTATCCTCAAACTGGAGGTTGCGCCCGACGACAAAGGTAAGGTAATCGGTCGACAGGGTCGGGTGGCCCAGTCGATTCGTGTTTTACTCAGAGTGGCTGCGGTCAAACAGGGCACCAGGGCCAACCTCGAGATAGTATAACGCTGTTCCGCATCGCGACCTCTGCGGTTCAGTCTCACTTCCCTTCCGTGGATAATACCGGTACAGGCAACCATCCAGTTCCCCAAGATCACGAACAGGATCACGTCGTTGTGGGAATAGTCGGCGGTGCCTGGGGTCTGCGTGGAGACCTGAAAGTGCAGGTCCTCTCGGACGCACCGGACCGGTTCTCCTCCGGCAACCTCCTCTATCTGGATCGCCGACCCGTCCGCGTTCAACGCTCCCGCCCTGCAAAGGGTGGAGTCCTGGTCAAGTTCGATATTGTCGAAGACCGCACGCAGGCCGAGCGGCTGCGCGGCCGAGAGCTAACTATCCCCCTGGACCAGGTCAAGCCCCTTCCCGGCGGCTCCTACTACCACTTCCAGGTCCTCGACATGGGAGTCTGGAGTGAGCGGGGTGAGTATCTAGGAAAAGTCACGGAGATTCTCTCTACGGGAGGCGGCCACGACGTCTACGTGATAGGCTCCGGCGGCCAGAAAGACCTGCTCCTACCTGCCATCGACGACGTTATCCTGGATGTCGATGTCCAGGAGAACAGGATGACTGTACGGCCTCTCGAGGGGCCGGCCGAGTAACCTGCGTCGATCCCCTCGGACACAGCCCCCGGGCGGGTATTTCAGCGATTCTTCCACGGCGCGCCGATCGCTTCAGTCGGCCCGAACGCCCCACCGTCGCGGGTGCTATACTACGCGGTGCAACCCTTTGGATGGAGGACCTATGCCTGACCAGAAATACACCGTGTACTTCATCGGAACCCACGCCGTCAGAGACCCCAAGGACGCTCGCGACGAGCTCGCAGCGGTCAACGCCCGAATGGAAATGCTGCCCTTCCTGACCGCCGAGGACGAACTTATCGAAAGCACCAGAGGAGCCGACGGGCTCATCGTTGTGAGCGCCCCCATCACACGTCCGGTATTGGAGGCGCTGGAGAACTGCCGTGTCGTCCTCCGGACCGGTGTGGGCGTCGATAACATCGAAATCGAGGCCGCCACCGACCTGGGGATAGCCGTCGTGAACGTGCCCGACCTCTGGTCCAGGGAGGTGGCCAACCACGCCCTGGCGCTCCTTCTGGCGTGCAACCGCCAGGTCCTGACGAAGGACTCGGCCATCCGGTCCGGTGATTGGGCCACCGCCTTCCCAACGCCTGTGGGCAGTTTGCACGGTGAGACACTGGGCATAGTGGGGTTGGGACGCATCGGCCGCGCTCTCGCGAAACGCGCAGCCGCTCTGGAGTTCGATCTCCTGGCTTGCGACCCCTATATACCCGACTCGGTATTCCAGGAGTATGGGGTGGCCCGTGTCTCTTTCGAAGAAATCTTGGACCGCTCGGACTACCTGTCGGTCCACTGCCCCCACACCGACGAGACCAGACACATGTTCGGCGTGGAGGCCTTTCGGCGGATGAAGTCCACCGCTTACCTCGTAAACACAGCCCGGGGTCCCGTGGTGGATGAGATTGCCCTGCTCAAGGCGCTTCAAGAGGACTGGATCGCCGGCGCTGCGCTGGACGTGATGGAGACCGAACCGCCGGACCGCGAGAACCCGCTGCTGCGTAGGGACAACGTTATCCTGACGTCGCACGTGGCCTATTATTCCGATGCGGCGGTGGCCAGCCTTCCCCTCCGGTGCGGCCAGGAGGTGGCCAGGGTGTTGACCGGACGGATGCCCCGGAACCTGGTCAATCCCGAGGTACTGGAAAAGCTGCCCTTACGCTCAGACTAGAGGCCGAACGTTGAGCGGGTCACCTGGCAGTCAAGGGACGCCTGGAGGACAGAGCACCTCAGCCGCGCGGCCGTCGGTCGCCTAGGCGATTACCCTGTAGGTGCCGGACTACGTTTCTCGGCCTTCTTACCCTTAGGCCAGGCCGATGGTACTCCGGCGATCTTCCACAGATCGCACCGCAGACATCTCTGTGCCTCTCGGATCGCCTCTACCGTGGTCAGTCCCAACTCGACCTGCCGGAACCCGTCCAGGCGGTCCTCCGGCTCGATCTCTTGCATCGGTGTCCGGTCCGCACCCTGCGGCATTATTTCCGCGGGCATCTCCATTCCCGCGTCCGCGTCGAGGAGGAACTGTTCGGTGATATCTCCCGTGCCACCGAGGTACTTATCGATGGATTCCGCCGCTCGCCGGCCGCTGGCGATGGCCTCGATCACGTTAAGCGGGCCGGTAAAGACATCGCCTCCGGCGTAGACCCCGTCCTTACTCGTAGCCATCGATTCCTTGTCCACGATCAGCCAGCCGCCGTCGTCCAGCTTCAGGCCCCATTCGGCGGGTACGGTCGCGACCTGTCCGATCGCGTTCAGCACAGTGTCTACCTCGAGGGTAAACCGCTCTCCCGAGGCCTGGGGTCGTCTTCGTCCTGAATCATCCGGTTCGCCCAGGACCATGCGGTCCAGGGTTATTTCTAGCCCGCCCGGAGTCTCCGCGAAGGCGACCGGGTTGGATAGAAACAACAGCTTAATCCCCTCTATCTCCGCCTCCACCAGTTCGAAGTCGTGGGCCGGCATCTCGGTACGGCCGCGCCGGTAAACTATCGTCACATCCCTCCTGTCCATCCGGCGGGCGGTACGCGCACCGTCGAGAGCCACGTTTCCGCCGCCGACGACTACGACACGACGCCCGATTTCGGGTGCTTTGCCCATGAGGGCCCTGGTCAGAAACTCAACGCAGTCCTGCACGGCGGGGAGGTCTTCTCCCGGAAGTCCTATCGGTCGCGGGTCACCCGCTCCTGTGGCCAGAAAGACGGCATCGTATCCGTCATCAAGGAGCGTAACCGGGTTCTCGATTCGGGTGCTGCAGCGGATCTCAACCCGCTTTTCGGTGATGACGCCGATCTCTTTGTCAAGCACAGCACGAGGAAGCCGGTACTCAGGGATTCCCTTCACAAGCTGGCCGCCGGGTTCGTCCAACAGGTCGAAAACGGTGACATCGTGCCCGCACCTCTTACCGAGGTAGTATGCCGCCGTCAGGCCCGCCGGGCCTGCACCGATGATCGCGACCCGTTTTCCCGTATCCGGGGCGATGGTTTTATCCCAGTCCCTTCTCCATGCCTCGTCGCTGCCGTGTTCCACAGCGGCGCGTTTTACGGCGTTGACGGCGACGGCGGCATCCATGGTGGTCCGTCTGCACCCGGACTCGCACGGGCGGTAGCAGACCAGACCGCAGACGGAGGGAAACGGAATCCGCTCCCTGACAACGGCGGCTGCCTCTGAGAACCGTCCGTCTGCCACCAGACCCATGTACCTGGGCACATCGACGCCCCCGGGGCAGTCTCGATTACATGGAGCCTGCAGTCGCTTCTTTCGCTCCATCTCAACACTCATACGCTATGCACTCCCCCAAAAAAAAACGGCCCTGGGGCCGCGCTACGCGCTTCCTGTGGATAGACAGGTAATTACACTCATCCTCCCTCTATTATCCTATATTTCACAAATAAATGTAAGTCCGTACACGGGACAATTCACACTCAGCCGCTGGAAGCCGGCCATGGGTCCTGTTGATGATAAGAAAATCGAGGGAACAGCTTGCTAGTGGCCGCCAAGCCGGATTGGCGACGTAGCACCTCCACCTCGCCAAAACCTGTCCCGTCTACTGGCGCCGTTGAAGAGGCTGCCAACCGGATCAGGCGTCCGGGGGTATGCGCGCCGACACCGTTGCCCCATGGCCTCTCTTTGCTACTGCGGACCATCGTGACAAAGTAGGAACAGACCTGAGTAGAGAGCACTGGATTCGGGCCAATAGACGGTCGGCGTCGGTTGAGATCACCCGAAAGGCGGATAGTGCCGTCATAAAATCGGACTACAGGCCCCCCGTACTCATTGCTATCCCCAGTTCGGCCGTTCTGCCGATGACCACGGGAGGCCTGACGGTTAGAGTTTTGATTGAGAGCGTTTACAGGGAATTCTTCGGGAGACCAGGATGCTCCAGGCGACCACAACAGGCACATTCCAGGTAAGCCCGCTATTGGCGGTCCGGGATGCAGTGGCCCGTAGCAACGCCCGGATCTGGAACTCCGCACTGCTCCCGGCTCTTGCGACCGTTTTACTCCCCCTGATCGGGTTCTACCTTCTAGTGGAGTACTGGGAGACGGTGGTGGCATGGGGAAGCTGGGGTTACCTGGGTGTATTCCTGGCCGAACTGGCAAACAGCGCGGTGATCCTGGTACCCACTCCCGGGCCTGCCTACGCCTTCGCCATGGGCGTAACCCTGGACCCAATGTCGCTGGGACTCATAGGCGGCGTGGCCGCCACGCTGGGAGAGCTGACCGGCTACATGTTGGGAGCCAGGGGACGCCATATCGTCGAAGGCGGACGCCGGTACGAGAGGTTCAAGGCCCTGACCATGCGATGGACCGGCGGGGCGCTCTTCACATTCGCCCTGATGCCGATACCCTTCGATGTAGCCGGTGTTTGGGCGGGTACGATGCGCTATCCCCTGTGGCGTTTTCTGGTCTTCGTCACGCCTGGCAAGGTAATGAAGGTAACCAGCGTGGCCCTGGCGGGCTCCTATAGCGTTAATTGGCTGCTGGGCCCTCTGGGATAGCTTCCGAGATCCGGGATATCGCCTGCCGGACCCCCCCGACGGCAACGGGCGACACCGCACACTACGGCGGCGCGCCCCTACCCACATCGACCGGCCCTTGCAGCTAGGCCACTGTGGCCGTCTCCAGTGCCTCTTCGGCCCAGCCGATGCCAAGCTCACCCAGTTTCGTCCGGGTGGGCACCCCCGTCTCCTCGTCCCAGCCCATCATCCCGTAGAACATCCGAATGGCGTTCTGCATCTGCTCGCGGTCGATGCCGCCGTTCTTGAGGCCGCCGGCTTTGGTCGGTCCGAACAGGCGCTTGGGTAGCGTGTCTTGGGCTGACGTGATGCCTTCGCGGATGTTGTACATACGACCCAGTGTCGCGACTCTTTCTCCCAGTTGTAGGGCTTCATGGACAGTGTACGACCAGCCTGTGATGGCCTGAATGATCTCGGCCTGCTGGTCGATGGTCCAGGGCACGAACTGGCAGCAGACCATTGAGTCGCGGAACATGCTCCAGAGGTGGCTTGCCTTCTGGCTGGCCACCTTGGAGGCGCTCAGGTCGTCGGCCGCCAGCGGTAGTATTGCGCCCATGCCGCGCAGGTGCTCAACACCGGCGTTCTCCTGGGTGGATGCGGTGTCGTGCATGCCGGCGCAGTGGTCGGCGCCATGGGCCTCGACAGAGTAGATGATCCCCAGGCCCTTCTTAACCCGGGGGTCGTGCATCGGCAGCTCCACGCCCTTTACGTGAACGGCCCACTCCTCGGACCCCTGGCCGATCTTCTCGGAGGCCTTCTTGACTCCCTCGGCAAGGATGTCGCCGACGCCCTCTCGTCGGGTAATCATCTCGACCATTTTTAGCATGGCCTCGGCGTTGCCGAACTTGAGTTCCACGCCGCCCGTGTCGTCGGTGTTCCATATCTCGTTCTCGAAGCACTCCATACCAAAGGCGATGGCCACGCCCAGGGAAATCGTGTCCAGGGAGTAGAGATTGGCCAGTTCGTTAGCCTTGATGATCGCAGGCAGGTCGTCCACACCGCATGTGGCCCCGAGGGCGGCCAGAGACTCGTATTCCGGACCTCCGTTGCGCTTGTCCACGTTCCAGGGCGCCTCGAGGGCCACGGTCTTCTTGCAGCGGACGGCGCAGGCGGCGCACGCCTCCATACCCTCGCCGTGCTCCTCCATTGTCTTAGTGGCGGTGATCTTGGCGGTGCCCTCAAGGTAGTTGACACCGAAGTTGTGGGTCGGCATGTTGCCGATCTCGTTGCCGCCCAGCATCATCGCGTGCTCACCCGTTCCAACATCGTGGAGCACCTTGTTGAATATGGGAATGTCGTAGTAGTTCTTGTTCATGAACAGAGTAAGTTCTCTGATCTTTTCGGGGTCCGCCACATCAGGGTTTTTCGTTCCGTAGGCGGCAACGGCCTTCAAGTTCTTGGACCCCATAACGGCGCCCAGGCCACCGCGGCCCGCCGCATCTTTGAGGTCGTTCATGATGCAGGCGAACCTGACCAGGTTCTCGCCCGCGGGGCCGATAGCGGCGGTGCGGATTCTCTTGATGCCCGTTTCGGCTTCAATTGTGTCATGGGTCTCCATGCAGGTCTTGCCCCACAGGTGCCCGGCGTCCTTGATCTCCACCTTCTCGTCGGTGATCAGCAGGTATACAGGCTTGTCTGCCTTGCCCTCCACGATCAGGGCGTCGTAACCCGCTTTCTTCAACGCCATTGGCCAGAAGCCGCCTACCTCGGTCTTGGAATACCCGTCGGTCAACGGTGACTTCGCTCCGATGCAGTTGCGAGTGGCTCCGGCAATGGCTATGCCGGTCATGGGGCCCAAGGCGAAGATCAGCTTGTTCTCCGGTGAGAGCGCGTCGATTCCAGGCGGGACCTCCTTGAGCAGAAAATAAGAGACAAATCCTGCTCCTCCCATATAGGTGCGGTAGAAGTTCTCATCGGGTTCGTCAACGCTGATTCTTCCGGACGACAAATCGACCCTGAGTATCTTGCCTGCGACGCCACGTGTCATTGTGATCCTCCTGAATGCTTATTGCCCGATGCTGAATTATCGGATGCCCCGGCCGCCTTCAATGGGAGTAAACAGCAGAAGACAGTCCCCATCTTTTAGTACTGTGCCGGTGTACACCAATTGGCCCTTGATTGCGGCGTTGTACTGTGTCTCAAGCGGGGCGCCTATGGATGCGAGAGCGTCAGCCACCGTGCCTCCTTCGGAAAGCTCGACGGTGGTCGTTTTTTCGTCTTCCGGCAGGTATCTACGTAACGCGCCGAGGGCTTCGATGGTTACTCTCATTGGCATGGCTTTCGGCCGGGCTTTAAAGAGACTCGTGAGGTACTATATACACCCACCTCCCTGCGGGCGAAGGGTATCATGTTTACTACTGTTCTACAACGGGAATCGGCGCATCGGGAGCAGGCCATTGACCGCGATGCCCAGGGATCATAACAGCCTCTGGCCTGTGATCTGCTTGTCAACATCTCGGCGATGGGCTACCATTTCATGTCGAGCCAGGCTTGGCCGTTGTATTAGAGCTGTAACATGATGCCGATTAAGTAGCCTTCACAGGTGGGGTCTCAAGGACATCGGAGACCAAGGCCCGTCCTAGGAGGTTTGATATGGAACGCTCGGTTACTTCCACCGTCCACTGCGACCTTGAGGGCAGGATAACCTACATGAGTGAGGGCGCGGAGGAGGTTTTCCAGTACAAACCCGACGAATTGGTGGGCAAGGAGCGCGTAAGCATCTTCTCGCCCGGAATGGTGGTGCTGGACCACGTGCCCAACTGGCTCAAAACGAGCGTGGCCGAGGGTCATTTCGAGACCGACACTGTCTTCATCCGGAAGGACGGCAGCGAGATGGCGGCCAGCATTAGGATCACCCCCATCATCAAGGACGGCGTCCACACAGGATATATCGGACTCACCACGCCGCTCCCTGACCGCTCAACCGCCGAGGTAATGCCGAAAATATCCCTTATGATTCAGGTGTTCCAGTGGCTGTACATCACCAGGGCCCCTTTCCTCACCGTAACCATAGTATCCGTCCTCATCGGTGCGTTCCTCGCGCCCTGGCTCGTGCCGGCGGTAGACCTCAATGTCGGGTTGCTTTTTATTACACTCCTCGGTGCGTGTCTGGCCCACCTGGGCGCCAACACAGCCAACGATTATTTTGACTGGCGGTCGGGCGTGGACGCTGCAAATCCGGACTACGTTATCCCCTTTAGTGGCGGAAGCCGGATGATCCAACTCGGGGTCATCTCTCCTCGGGGAGTGCTCACCACGTCCTTGCTACTGTTCGCTCTCGCCGCGGGGGTCGGCGCGTACCTGGCGACATCGGAGGAGATCTGGCCCCAGGCCGCCGGAATAGCCGTGGCCGGTGCTGCCATTGGATTTTTTTACACGGCGCCGCCTCTTCGCCTGGCCGCCCGCGGTCTCGGAGAGTTGGGGATCGTCGTGGCATTCGGACCGCTGATAGTGGTCGGCGCGGCCCTTGTCCAAGCGGGAGCCTTCGAGGCCGAGGCCCTGCTGGCC
>CAZEDC010000136.1:0-32198 GCA_964510985.1 uncultured Dehalococcoidia bacterium | reverse complement strand
ACCGATACTAACATGGCTCCGATCCGTGAGGTACCCCGAGGAGGATCTTATCGTTCGATGAGGGAGACACGAGTCCGGTTGAAGGAAGGAGCCGGCCTTGAGTAATCACCAAAGCCCTGAACTGAACGGCCAGACCGCACTCTGATCCGCGTTGCTGTCAAAGTTGCTGTCAAATGCACAAAGGGTATCGGTTCACCGAAGATAGGTGTAACCTATTTTCGTGGTCGTATTGGGCTGGTGGGGAAGCCGGGACTCGAACCCGGACGCCTTTCGGCACATGATCCTAAATCATGCTCGTCTACCAATTCCGACACTTCCCCTTGTGAAAAGCCGTCCGCAGCCAGCTATCAGCTTTCGGCGGCAGTGTGATTATACCGTCGCTTGTTGACTACTGTCGATGAACCGGTACGATGGGCCGTGGTTCCGCTCGTTGGGCGGAATTGATATACTCGGCTAGAAGTAGCCACTAGCGGAGAAGGCCGAGACCGGCCGAGGAGCATCAGAACATGAATGGTTACGAGCGGATGGTGGCGGCGCTGGAGCTTCGGGAGCCCGACCAGATTCCGATGATGGAGTTCGGGTTTCATCCGACCGTCATAAAGAGTCTGGCCCCTGAAGCCAAAGACGTTTTCGACCTTGTGGAACAGATGGGGTTGGACGGCATAAACGTTGGCGGAGGACACTCACCTAGCCCGTCTACGACCTCGGAACCAATCCACACGGACCGGTGGGGCATCAAGTGGGCGTTGACCGCTGAGTCGTATACGCCGATCGAAGGTCCCATCAAGTCGGAGGCTGACCTGGCCACATATGTGCCGCCCGACCCTTACGACGATTTCTGGATCGAGGGCGTGAGGAAGGCCGTCGAGCGGTTCAAGGGCAAGGTGCTGATCGACTTCCACACACGCAGCGACTACATGTCCGCATGCGACGTGCGGGGGATGACTGAGCTTCTTATCGACTTCATCGACAATCCCAAGCTGGCGCACGGCGTCCTGAGTATGATCTCGGACTGGTATTGCACACTGATAGGGCGCGCAATTGAGGCAGGCGCCGACGCCATCTCGCTGGGAGACGACTGGGCGGGGTCCACCGCCCCGATGATGTCGCCCGACCAGTTCCGCGAGTTCGTACTGCCTTACTTTCAGAGAGCGGTCACGCTCTGCAAGGATGCCGGGGTGTACGTCATCAAGCATTGCGACGGGAATATTTGGCCCATTCTAGACATGGTGATCGACACCGGCATCGACGCCATCAACCCGATCCAGCCCGACGCCGGAATGGACATCGGCGAGGTAAAGCGGAAGTACGGCGACCGCGTGTGCCTGGCCGGGAATGTCGACTGCGGTTACGTGCTTAGCAACGCGCCGACGGAGGAGGTCGTCCAGGTGGTCAAGGACACCATCCGGAAGGCCGGGCCCGGCGGAGGGTACATCATGATGTCCTCCAACAGCATTCACTCCAGCGTGAAACCGGAGAATTACAGGGCCATGTTTGACACCACCAGGGAGTTCGGGAGGTATCCGCTGCGGGTGTAGGGGTGACCTCCCGCCGTACAAAGGTTTAGAGGCAGGATCTGTCGACCAAACATCCAGGGCAGTGTTCCACCGGTCCGGGGGGAAGACTATTGCGGTTGATGGTGCTTTTTACCAACAACGGCGTGGTTGACAGGCCGGAGCCAGTGTGGTACTATCCCTAGACAAGTGTGGAATCCGGAACCAATGGAACTGAAAGAAATCTTTAAGTTGGGTGCGCGCCAGTCGGTGTCGCACCCCTTTTCGTGCCTGCGACTCCCGCTTAAACCCCCCGATCGAGGTATCCCTCATTTTTAAACGAGTCAACCGTAAACTTTCCAACCTCTTCCGCAAACAGGCCTCAGCGACACTCCCGCCGCCCATCGCCCAACCCACCGATTCCGCAATCTCCGCCAAAACCCCCGAGATTTCGCCACGGCGTCCTGGCAGTAACGGCGCGGCGGTGCGTCCAAAAGAGCACACGGCAGTTCGCGGTCAACGGCGTCGCAGGCGTCCGAAAACCGCAGCCTCTTTCGAGTCTTCGAGAGAGGTCAAATCCATCGCCAGTCCGCCAAATGACGGCCGGTTTGGCGACATGACAGTGTCACCACAGGTTGGTCGGGCCCTGGCGGAGATGGGTTACGAGTCACCCACACCGATCCAGCAGACGGTGATCCCCCTGGCCCGGGCCGGACGGGACGTAGTAGGCCAGGCGCAGACCGGCACCGGTAAAACGGCCGCATTCGGCATCCCCCTGGTGGAGGGACTGGACTCCGGGTCCAGGGAAGTCCAGGCGCTGGTCCTGGTGCCCACAAGGGAATTGGCGGTGCAGGTGACGGGCGAGGTCTCCCGGCTGGGCCGGTTTGGCGGGATCAGATGCACGGCCCTGTATGGCGGGCAGTCGATAAATACCCAGCTAGATGCCTTGCGTCGGGGTGTTCAGGTGATAGTGGCGACACCGGGCAGGCTGATGGACCACATGCAACGCGGCACGGTGAGATTGGACGGCGTCCGGATCGTGGTGCTGGACGAGGCCGACCAGATGCTGGATATCGGCTTCGCTCCGGACATCGAGCGCATCCTACGGCGTACCCCAAAGTCCCGGCAGACCATGCTGTTTTCGGCCACCATGCCCGGTCCCATCAAGGTCCTAGCGTACCGGTACCTCACAAACCCGGAGTCGACGCTAGTAGGAGAGGATGCGGCGCCGGTGGATCAGGTCGATCAGGTTTACTACGAGGTCGCGGAAAGAGACCGGGCCCGCGCCCTGGAAGCGTTGCTCAAAGAGACCAGGAAGATCACCCAGGCGCTGATCTTCCGCCGGACCAAGATAGGCGTGGACAAGCTGGTGAGGACCCTTCAAAGGATGGGCGTTGACGCCCAGGGCATTCACGGAGACCTCACACAAGGGCAACGGAACGCGGTTATGACCCGTTTTAAAGCCAGGAAACTGAGGGTGCTGGTGGCCACCAATGTGGCCGCCCGGGGCCTGGACATCCCCGCCGTGTCCCACGTTATCAACTACGATATGCCCGGCAACCTGGAAGAGTACGTCCACCGGATCGGCAGGACTGCGCGGATGGGGAGGCACGGTACCGCCATCACATTCGTGTCCGAGTGGGACTTTCCCACGTTGGACATCATCCAGGACCACGTCGGCGACGACTTGAAGCAGGAGCGGCTGGCCTTCCTGTATGGCTAGAAGCCCCTGCGGCTTATGTTATTCTCTTGAGCGCGTGTGACGTATCTTCCCTGTTTGGATGCATAAGGCAAAATTGGTGCCGTCATTTGAAGGAGAGAGCAACTTGACTCCAGAGCTGTTGAAGGCGATCGAGCAGTCGCAAGAGGTCTTCATAACGACCTACGACCCTTCGGGCAAGCCCGGAACCGTCCCAGTCTGGTTCGATCATAACCAGGGAAATTTCTATGTCTCGACCTACGCTGACTCGATGAAGTGCCAGAAGATCCGTCAGAACCCCAGCGTAAAGCTGACCTGGGTTACCCGGGATGGGCCGAGTATAACAGGGACCGCCGAGATTGTGTCGCAGCGAGAGATCCTTGAGCGGGTTGCGCCAGTCCACGACGGCAAGTACACAGATGGGCCGTGGGATTCGGTGGACCATCTGGTGAAGATGTGGAGCGAGGCCAAGGAACGGGTCCTGCTGGAGATCACTGTCAGCTGAGGAACGATCTCAGACTCCTGGCAAAGGGGCTCCCCCCTATGCACAACCCACTCTTCACCAGTCTGCTAGAGATGCTTTATTGCCCTACCATCCGCCTGTGAGGATTCCTGGGGTCCCCCCCCCCAGTCCCTCTCCCAGGGCCTCGGCAGATCGTTGGACGGACTCCGGTGATCGACAAGTCTTGCTAGTGGCTCTTGGCTCCCGGACCGCTACGCAAGCTGGCCGAGTATGGACTTGATCTGCTCCCTGTCTGCGTCGCTCACCGGCAGGAACGGGGGCCGCGGCGGGCCGGCCTCGATACCGAGTATCTCCAGCCCGGCCTTTATATTCTGCACGAAGGCATCGGACTCTATAATGTCGCAGAAGGCTCCCATCTCATAGTACAGAGCCCTGGCCGTCTTTATATCGTTTTGCACTGCCGCCGCCTCGTACAGTGCCACGCACCGTCCGGGGATGAGATTAGCCATTCCTGACACCCAGCCCTGCGCCCCCAAGGCAAAGGCTTCCAAAACGTTATCGTCGGTCCCGATGAACACCGAGAATGTGTCGCCGGCCAGGCTGATGATCTGGCGGATCCTTCGAGAGTCGCCGGTGGCTTCCTTGACCCCGTCGATGTGGGGCAACTCGGAGAGCCTGGCCAGCAGATCGGGGCTGATGTCGACCCCGCTGGTTATCGGATTGTTGTAGATCAGGACCGGGATTCCGACACTCTCGGATATTCTCCGGTAGTGGTCGAATATCTCGTCCTCGTTGACCTTGCCGTAGAAGGGGGCGACGACCTGTACACCCTCGGCTCCGACGGACTCGGCGTGCTGGCTAAGTTCGACGACCTCCCAGGTCCCAACGGCCGCAGTCCCGGCGATAACGGGTATTCTGCCCGCCACCTGGTCGATGCTGCTCTCCAAAACCCTCTTTCTCTCGTCCATGGAGAGTTTCGCGAACTCGCCGGTGCTACCCAGAGGGATGATGGCGTGGACACCACCGTCGATCAGATGCTCGATCAGTGTGCGCAGGGCCTCTTCATTGACCGAGTAGTCCTGGTTGAACGGGGTCGGGATCGGTGGCATCACGCCGTGAAAGGTCGTCATATTCTTCTCCTCGTTGTTCATCCGGCGGCACCGGTATGGCTGTAGTTCTCTTGATGAATCCCATGGAGGGCGTCCAGAACCCTGGCCCTATTGTATACAATGACAGGCGGCATTAGAACGGGGATAGGTGCGGTTGCGGGGATGGCATTTCTTCTCGCCTGACAACGGCAGCAGCCTGGATATCTTACCCGAAGGCCCCGCAATCGCGGAGCCCCGTCGATTCGTCCGGGGAGTAGCCGAACTCGTGTAGGATCCGGTCGGTATGCTCGGCCAAGGCCGGGGGGGCTTTCTCAGGTGATACCGACCCCGTGGAGAATTTGACCGGCGGAGCCACGAATTTTTCACCGTCCACCTCAACGAAGGCCTCTCGGGACAGAAATTGGGTGGAGTTCAGGCTCTCTTTCAGGTCCAGCACGACGGCCGCTGGAATGTCGGCATCGCCAAGTCGCCGGTCCCATTCCGCCGACGGCAGTGACAGAAAGATTGCTTCGAGCCGCTGGACCAGTGACTGGGGCTGAGCGAGCCGCCGGCCAAAGTCCAGGTCTGCGAGGTCGTCCAGCCCGGCGATGGCGCAGAACCTGGACCAGAAGCGGTCCTCATGGACTATGCCCAGGCTGAGCCACCGCCCGTCGGCGCACTGGAAGAGACCGTACGTGGGGATGAAAGAGACGTTGGGCCCCCGCCCGGTATCTTTACCCTGTGCGGCTTCGCCCAATTCCGGGCCCAACAGAGACAGCACTGTCTCAGCCATCGACAGGTCCAGGTAGGCACCCTTCCCCGAAACATTCCTGCCATTGATGGCGGCAAGCACCATGACGGCCGCGTACAGCCCAGATGCGAGGTCCGACAACAGGACCGCCGGGGGCCAGGGTCGGCCCTCGATGCCTGCCTGCACTCCCAAGTAGCCGGTGAGTGCGAGATAGTTCAGGTCGTGGCCGGACCTGTCGCGCCAGGGACCGTCCTGACCGAACCCGGAGATAGAGCAGTAGACAAGGCCCTTGTTGTGAGCAGACAGGGTCGGATAGTCCGCGCCCAATCGCACAGCCACGCCGGGACGCCAGCCCTCGAGCACCACGTCGGCTTCACTCGCGAGCTTCGCCAGCAACTGCCGCCCGTGGTTATTTTTAAGATCGAGCACGATGCTCTCTTTTCCACGGTTCAGGCTCGTCCACATGGCGGGCGAGGTGACCCTGAGCGGGTCGCCTACCGGAGGTTCGACCTTAATCACCCTGGCACCAAGATCGGCGAGGGTCATTGAGCAAAAGGGACCCGGCGTGTTCACGGTCAGGTCCAGGACGGTAACGTTGGAGAGGGGTTTCATGCCTTGTCAGCCCCAGTCGGGCGGGCGATCCCGGCAAGGTTTGTCCCAGCCGCAGCCAGGGCCTGTGCATAGGTCTGGTCCAGGTCTCTACCGCCGCCGGTGACGAGGGCAGTCAGGCCACTGAGGTCGGTCCCGATGCCCATATATAAATAGGCTCCTTCCGGTTTATACAGAAATGAGAAGTAATTGGATGCCCTACCCGATTGGTATCGCCCGCCCTGGTGGGTACCCGTCCACGGGTCTACTGAATCGAGACCAGCTCTATCTCGAAGGTGAGGGCTTGACCGGCCAGTTCGAAGTTGGCGTCCACGCGAACATATTCGTCGGTGATTTCCAGGATTACAGCGGGCGCACCGCTGTTGAGACGGACCTTGTCCCCGACGGCAACCCCGGTCGGCGCAACGTCCCGTGGGACATCGATTATGAGGTCGTCGCTGCGCTCGCCGTAGGCGTCTTGAGGCTCGAGCCGCACTGTTTTGGTCTCGCCCAGAGCCATACCGCGGACAGCGGCATCGAAACCGGATATCATCTGACCGGCGCCGACAGTGGAGCTCAGGGGGGTTGATCTCCGGGACGTATCGAACATCTCGCCGTTGTCCAGCGTGCCGCGATAGTGGACGGAAACGGTGTCGCCGTCCAGGGCGATCCGCGGACCGGCTGGAGACGGGGTCGCGGTCGGAGCCTCATCACGCGCCGGCGGCGGGGGTGCCGCAGTCGGGTCCGGTGTGGAATCTCCGCCGCAGGAAGCCAGGGCGGCTCCGGCGGCTAGAACGAGGGTGTATAAGACGATTTTGATAGGAAGGTTCGCAAATTTCACTAATGTCATCTCCTCGGCAGGTACACCGGACGGCTCTGGGTCTGCGCTATGCGGTACTTTTTTTCCTGTTATTCGTTAATGCCCCTGACTCAGGAGGCCGCGACACCAAGCTCTCGTCGTACGATAGCCGTACCCGCCACCAGCGCCTTCAGTTTGAGGTAGGAGAGCCATCGAGGGAGCTGGAAGAAGCCGCAGTCAGGGCTGATGTAGAGCTTCTCCGCCGGAACGTAGTTGAGCAGCTCTCTGATACGCTCGGCGACGTCCTCAGGAGACTCTACGTAGAAGGACTTCACGTCAACAACGCCCGCCCCCAGTTCCTTCTCGATGCCGAATTGCTTCCACAGGTCGCTCTCGTGCATCTCCCGGTTGGCGAACTCGAGTACGATCTGCTCTGCTTTCGCGTCCAGCAAGTCTGGCATCATCCAGGCGTAGTTGCGCTTGCCCCGTGGCCTGCTGGTCAGATTCCCAAAGCAGACGTGGAGGGCGTGTTTGGCGTCAACGCCGTCAACACAGGCGTTGTAGAGGTCCACCCAGTCGCGGACGGAGCCGGGGATGATGGCGAACGACGGCTCATCGAGCTGGATGAAATCGGCGCCCTCGGCGGCCAGTGCCTTGAGTTCCGCGTTGATGACGCGGGCAAACTCCCAGGCCAGCTCCAGCCTGTCTTTGTAGCCTTCTTTGGCCCGGATGTGGATGCCGATCGTCAGTGGTCCGGGACAGGTGACCTTGAGAGGTTTGGCGGTGTGGGCCCTGGCATACCTGTACTCCTCGACGATGCCCAGCCCGTCAGGCACCGTAACCTTCTCGACAGTGTGGTAGCGGGTCGGCGTGTCGTAACCGTAGGGACCGACCTTCCGAAGTGGCGGGTCGGACTCGATGCCGGTCATGCGCTTGGTAAAGCTCTGAACGAAGAAGTACCGGCGCATCTCCCCGTCGGAAATGATGTCCACCCCCGCCCGCTCCTGGTCTGAAATGGCCATATTGACGGCGTCATCATAGGTCTCGCGGATGTCCGTCTGCCCGTAGTTGCCCTTGTCAATCTCGTCCATGGCCGTCCATAGCCAGCTGGGCGTGGCGTAGCTGCCAATGACTGTGGTGGGCAACATTGGGAGAGCTTCGAGTGGCATGTCGGACCTTTCTACGTGGGTGCAGTCCAAGGATTATAGGTGCAGGCCCGAAGGGGGGTCAAGGAGAGGCGGACCGGGGCCGACCAGGGCAGGACGGTTCCTTTATAATCAATCTCGGAATTCGCGGGTCTGACCGGTCCAGCGGTCGATTAGCCTGCGGAAACTACCGGGACAGGCGCCGTTAAGAGAGTGAACGATACCAGAAGGAGGTACATAATGTCGGTTGCCATGACCCATACGGGCTTCGTCGTGAAGGACCTGGACACGTCTCTGTCGTTTTATCGAGACGCCCTGGGACTGGATGTGGTTCGGGAGGCAGACGTCAGTGACGAAGGGTTGTCGAAAGTGGTGGGCTATCAGGACGCCCGGCTCAAGGTGGCAATGGTGAAAGGGACCGACGGGCATCTACTGGAACTCATCCAGTACGTCAATCCGCCGGTCACCCCGAGACAGCCCGAAGAGCTATTTGAGCGCAGTGTCAGCGGGGCTAGCCATCTGGCCTTTGTCGTCGACGACATCGACGCAGTGTTTGACCGGCTGATTGGCAGCGGTGGCCGGATACTCAATCCCTTATCGGTGACGCGGACCGGCAAGAAGGCGTGCTACATGCAGGACCCGGATGGAAACTGGGTAGAACTGGCGGAGGCCTAACGGGACACTGTGCCCTGCCCTGTTTCTTTTTCCCATTCGGCCCACTTTAGTCCTGATCCGGGGTTCGCTGCATAATAGACAGTCTGGATTGTCATGCTGAACGGAGTGAAGCATCTGGGGGGAGGTAGCCCCGCCACCAGATTCTTCGCTACGCTCAGAATGACAGTGGCAGGTGAGTCAGCGTGGGAATTACCCGACTGTTGTGGTTGATGGCTTTCTGATTCACCTCCCTAGCGAAGTGTCACAAGAGATTTCGGCGGATCTCGTCGAGGCGGGCCCGCTCCTCGGGTCCTACATCGGCGTAGGGTTCACCTTTCTGGAACAGGCCTCCGCTGAAGTCCGGCTCACGCTTCTCAAGAAATGCCCTTCGCCCCTCCTCGCCATCGGCGCTTAGCTGTGTGAGCAGGCCGTTCATGAGGGTCTGGACACGCCAGGCCTCGGTGACCGGTATGTCCCGGAACCGGATGATGAACTCTTTCATCATCCGAACGGCCAGCGGCGGCAGGCCCGCGATACGGGTGGCAATCTCTTCGGCACGCGTGATGAGGTTATCGTGGGGTACGACCTCGTTGACAAGGTTGATCCTGAGTGCTTCCGCGGCGTCGAAAGGCTCATCGGTAAGCAGAATCCTCATGGCGTCGGCATGGGCGATCTGCCGGACCAGGTAGGTGGCTCCGGGGCCGCCGCCGACCCACCCCTGGCTGAGCAACGCGAACTTGAAGCGGGCATGCTCTCGGCAGGCCAGGCGGATGTCGGTTGATGTGAGCATGATGTAAAAGCCGGCGCCGGCGGCCCATCCATTGATCGCTCCGATGACGGGCTTCCAGATCTGCGGATAGTGGTCTCCCAGGTGTCCCGATGCTCCCAGCCTTGCGCCGTTGACGGTTCCGGCCAACGGCCAGAAGACGTTCTCGACCCGGGTGCGCTCCCGCTGCTCCTCGGTTACCTCTGGAGGAAGGGCCAGGTTGTGGCCGCCGCAGAAGTGGCGTTCCCCCTCGCCGGTCAGGATAACGACACGGACGTCCCGGTCATCCCAGACCTCTTTCCAGACATCGCTGATCTCGTCGGAGGTCTCCCGGTCCAGGATGTTGGCCTTCTTGGGATTGCTTATGGTGACGTAGCCTATATGGTCTTTTTTCTCGTAGATGATCGCCATGCCGGTCCTCCCGTCTGGTTGGGTATCTTGTCCTTCACAACGGTCGATCCTACCGCCGCTGTGTAGCCATACATTACACTATTTCACCAGCGGCTCCGACTTGAGGACACTGGATGGGTGCTACCGCACGCTAGCGGCCATCCCCCTGTCCCCCCTCCCCTTCGGCAGGCTCTCCGAGGAGTCGGAGTCCGACGCGTTAATTGTAAGTATGTCGGACAGCACAAGACCTGGCCAGAAAGGGGAAAGAATTTGTAGCTGAGGGACACATCTTCGGCTGCGCTCAGAGACAGGCCCTCAGACTCCCGGCAAAGGGGCTCGCCCTTTTGCACCCCCCATTCTTTGGCAGTCTCGTATTGCTGGGTATTCTTCCGTGTGTCCCCTACCACTGCGTAATGGGTTTAGGTGGGGCAACTGGAGGATGACTTAGATGCCATACCTATCCTTCAAGTAGTCTCTCTACTCTTGGAGGGTCGAAGGAATTAGAGACGAGAGGTCCGCCACATCAACTTGGCGCAGTTTAGGAATTCCTTTCAGGACGGTGTTCCAAGCTGTTGCTACATCATCGCCCAGGTGCCGCACTTCAGGTGGCACAATGTGAAGGCTCTTGTTGCCTCTGAATCCCAGCAATATCACATCAACGCTCGCGAGTTCCTTATAACTAGCCATGCAGTGTGCAGCTAGCAGGTATTGTCGCATGAGCTGGTAGAAAGGTCCCCTAAAAGGGCATCCTTTGACATTGTCGAACCGTTGTAAGGATATCCCACCCTCCGCGAGATGTTTCCAGTACCGCCGGCAAGTACGACCTGTTAATCCGTTCTCCAGATAGCATCCGTCTTGTGGTCGTTCGGTTTGAATGTTTAGGTTTCGACAGTTCTCGCGGTGCTTGTTGCCTTTCGATCCGTATCCACCACAAGTTCCTAGCTGTTTCTCCGTATATTTGAACTCGGCGAACGTTAGCCTCTTTCGGCCCGCTCCGTTTTCCCACCAGATCGCCGCGTCGATACTCGTTCGATTCTGCCCTCGTTTTCCCCCTGTCGGTTCACCCATCCATTTGGTGGCCGAATATGGTCCCGTGTATTCGAATGCGATGTCTGTGACGCGATGGACATCTGGCAATGCCGGTCCCAAAACATCTGCCGCCCTTTCTAAGTCCATTTTCAAAGGGAACAGAATATTCAAGCAGGCTGCCTGGGAGCTACGCAAGTTTAGGATTTCGGAGTGTAGCGCGATCTCCTCTCCCGCCAGGTACCTAATGATTTCATTGGCAAGAGGTGGGAAGAAAGCCTTCTCGACATTATCATCGGGCAGTATGTGTGGATACTGATAGGTAGGACGTTTGCTCCAGACACCATCCTCTAGTGTTGACCAATGCGATCGTTTGAATGTGACCTGTCGCCTTGTCTCTTGTTTTTCGAACGGATTTAATCGCTCAAACCAGGCTACATCCCCGTGATGCTCCCCAGGGAGAACATGTCTCTTCACAGATCACCTCCTCTACAAAATTGGGGCCAATAGATGGAACCTTGATAGGCCCATAGGAATCACCTAGTGAAGGCTGCCCGAGTTCAATCGCTACACTACGGCACGAGACGGCGATCAGTAGATGACTTGTTCTTCTTCCAGGCGCTCCAACTCGTGTTTAGACAGGCCCAGGACCTGATGGTAGACGTAGTCGCTGCTTTGGGCCAGCACGGGCGCGGCCGTCACGTTGGGTCGCGTACCGTCCTCAAAAGTCCAGGGGAGGCCCGGCAGGTCCCTGAACTCGCCGTCGCTGGTCTGGAGTCGCGTGAAGTAGCCGACGTCCCGAAGCTGCGGTTCGTGGAAGACGCGCCATATGTCCAGGGAGGGCCCGGCCGGTACACCCGCTTCTTGGAGGAGTCGCATGGCCTCGTAATCCTCGAGACCCAGGGTCCAATCCGTAATAACGGCGTCCAACTCGGTCTGGCGTGTCAGTCTGAGATCCGCGGTCGACAGGTCCGGGTCCTGGGCCAGGCCCGGCCGGCCGATGAGGTGGCACAAGGCCTGCCATTCTGTGTCGTTGGTCACCGCGATTGCCACCCACCGGTCGGTCCCCTCGCAGTGATAGACGCCGTGGGGAGCCCAACGCTCGTCGCGATTGCCCATTGGTTGCCTAATCCGGCCGTTCATCTGAAAATCCAGGATGGCCCCGGGAATACTGGCGCTCAGTGCCTCGGCCATGGAGAAATCCACGTACTGCCCCTGGCCCGTGATAAGGCGGTGATCCAGGGCGGCCACAGTCACGACTGCCAGCTCTAGGCCCACCCAGGGGTCGGCCCAGAGGCCACCGCGTATGGGCTCTCGGTCCGGATACCCGGACACGGAATTCCAACCGGTGTAATGCTGGAGCAGGCTGCCGTAGGCCACGTAGCCCTTGTCGGGGCCGGTATGGCCCGTCCCTGACGAGGAGACCATGATGATGTCGGGCCTCTGGGCTCGGAGGATGTCGTATCCCAACCCTCGGCGCTCGAAAACCCCTACGGCGAAGTTCTCTATTACGACGTCGGCCGTCGATACCAGGAGCTTGGCCAACTCGACACCCTCGGGCTTGGAGATGTTCAATGCGGCGTAGTATTTTGACTGGTTGTAGGCCTGGAACGCGGCTCCACGTGTAGACGGGTCGGGACGTCGAGCACTGCCGACCTTGATGACATCGGCCCCCATCATGGCAAGGAAGCGCGTGGTGGTGGGCCCGGCGATTATCCAACTGAAGTCGATGACCCGGACGCCCTGGAGCGGTAGTTCACCCATCGGTACTCCCCGACTGTCGCCGAAGAATAAGCCCGTTATGTTCACCAAGCAATGGAGCGGGACGAGTCGTCAGCGGCAGCTTCGTGTTGGACAGCTTGTAGGCGACACCTGGGTATTTCAGTCGTCCGGCCACGGGATGGTCGATGGAGACGAAGAACTCACGCTCTTCCAGGTGGGGGTCGGTTAGCAGGTCTTCGACGGTGTTGACCGGAAAGCAGGGGATCCGATATTCCTGACCCCGGCGGGCGATGTCGTACTTTGACTGATTGCGGGTCCAACGGCCAACGAGGGGCCACAGGGAGGTGAAGTTCTTCTGCCTGCCTTCACGGGTGGCAAATCGCTCCTCTGACGCCCAGTCGGGATGTTCCATGATCTCGACCCAGCGATCCCATTGGGCGTCTTCACGGGGGGAAATGGCGACGTAGCCATCGGAACAGGGCAGGACACCGCCTACGGCGGCCACTATTCCGCCAATGGACGCCTCCTCCTGGGAGGCCAGGCTTCTTGAGGGCGGAGACTGTCCGTAGGCGGCATTGGCCAGGCCGCTGATAAGCTGGGTCACCATGGCCTCGTAGGAGGACACGTTGATATGGCAGCCAACCCCGGACCTGCGTTTTCTGTAGAGGGCCATCACCGATGCGGCCGCGGCGGCCAGGCCCGCAACCAGTTCCGCCTGGTTCCCGCCCGCACGGATCGGAGGGTCGTCATCGGGCTCCTTCACGGGCCCCAAAAGGGCATTGGCGTGACCGGTCATGTGGAAGAGGACGAGGTCGGAGGTCTTGTAACCGGCGTAGGGCCCCCGGCCTCCGAAGGGCGTTATCGAGGTCAGGATGATCTCCGGGTTGGAGTGTCGCAAGGCATCGTAGTCGGGCCGGGGAGTTTCAGCGTTTCCTGCCGGCCGGTTGTCGATTACGAGGTCGGCGGTAGCGGCCAGTTCCAGCAGACGGGACGATCCCCTGTCGCTATCCAAATCCAGAGTGACGCCGAACTTGTTAGCGTTGAGGGCCAGGAATGTACCACTCTTTTCTGGATGGGGAATGTCTCCAGGAAAAGGGCCGATGGTGCGCGATTCATCTCCTTGAGGCGGTTCTACCTTGATGACCTCGGCCCCGAGGTTGGCCAGGAATTTCGCGCAGTAGGGTCCGGAAATGCGTTGTCCGATGTCCAGGACCCGGACACCGGGCAGGAGTCCTTCCTTCAAAATGTTGGGTCCCTGTTGCTACGGGGGCTACAGACTGTTTCGACCGCCGTAATTCTACACCTACCACAACCAGTGTCAATCCGGTTGAAGACTGCTCCCTCCAGCGCCGGATTTAACGGGTTTTGGCAGTCACCGGCCAAGGAGGAATCCATCAGACCTGTCGATGTCCATGAAATTATCCCGTCGAACCGGTCTACGTCCAAGGTTCTCGTTCTGGAACCTCCGAGATGTAGGAACATCTCTCTGGACCGACTCCAACAACCGTCGCGATGGTGTATGATTCGCAGTAAATCCCGCGAGTAGTGTAGCCGATAGAGGCAGACCATCAACGCAACGGCAATCAGATCGAGCAATTGGAGGAAGCAAAATGATGACGAACCGGGAGCGGGTCCTAGCGATCATGGATGGAAAGAGCCCAGACCAGATCCCGTGGATACCTCGACTCGAACTCTGGTGGCTCGCCAATCGGAACGCGGGCACCCTACCCGAGAAGTACCAGGACTGGAGGCTGAGGGACATCGAAAGAGACCTGGGAGTGGGCACTCCTGCAAGGAACGGAGTCATATTCAGGACCAAGCTGAAGGGTGTTCAGAAGGCTGTTCAGCTCGACGGACTGGACACAATTACAGAGTACATAACCCCGATAGGCACGGTATCGACGGTGCACCGGAGGACACCGGAACTCGATAAGGCAGGCATCTATGCCATGCCGTACGAGGAACCTATCAAACGACCCGAGGACTACGATGTGATGACCTACATCGTGGAGAACACCAAGTATATCCCCTGTTACGAGGAGTACGAGGATTACGAGCGCGATATCGGCGAGGACGGGTATCCCATGGTTTCCGTGGGCGACACGCCGTTCCATGACTTCGTAAAGAACTACGCAGGCTACGGGAAGGGCTACTTGGACCTGGTGGACTACACCGACAAGGTCGAGCGCCTGATGGAGACGATGGCCCAGAAAGCCCGGGAGGAGCTATGGCCCGTCCTTGCCGAGTCCCCCGCACGGCTACTACTACATGGGGTCCACCTCTCCTCGCAGATGACGCCGCCAGCCATGTTTAAAAAGTACATCACCCCCCACACGAAGGAGATGTCGGAGTTCCTTCACAAGCACAACAAGGTCCTGGCCCAACACGCCGACAACGATACCGGCCGAATCCTGGGCGACCTGAAGGAGGCCGGGTGGGACATGCAGGAGTGTTTCGCCACCGACCCGTTAGTACCGACGACACTCAAAGAGGCACGTGATGCCTGGGGCACCGACATGATCATATTCGGTGGTATTCCGTCCATTATCATGGAGGAGGAATTTTTCACCGACGAGGAGTTCGAGGAGTACATGATCGACCTGTTTCGGACCATCGCACCAGGCGATGCTTTCATTCTGGGCGTGTCCGACAACGTCACGGCCCCGGCCAAGCTGGAGAGGGTGTCTCGGGTGACCGAGATGATCGAGCAGTACGGTAAATACCCGGTCTCGGTCTGAGACCCACCGAGTTGTCAGGAAAAATCCCCAATCTTCGCATCGACCACGTCTAGGTAGTCGCGGGTTAGCATTAAGACGGACCTGGTGTGGAGCCCTGCGTTGAAGGAAATACGATAATTCTCCAGCAGGGAGCGATCGACGTAGATGGCCAGTCCGAGGACGTTACCGAACGGCGGGATGGAGCCTACTTCTAGCCCGGTGATCTTCTCCACGTCTTCGGGGCTGGCCATGCGCAGGTCCTTGACCTTGTACAGCTTCTTGAAGCGCTTGTTGTCGATTCTACGGTCGGCGGCCAGTACCACCAGCACGGGCCGTTTATCAGCCCTCATCACCATGGCTTTCGCACCCTCCCTCAATGGGGTGCCACGTACCCAAGCTGCCTGCTCGCTTGTATACACCGGTTCGTGGTCAACGACCTCGTAGGAAATGTCGTTGGACTCCAGCAACGCCTTGATGTTCTCGTAAACAGAAGTCAACATCGATGCTTCCTTTTCAGATGGAGCCGGCTCTGGACTAAATGGTGGGCCGCACGTTTCCCAATAGTTTACCTCTTGGGATGGCAACTGGAAACACCCCTGGCGGTGCCGGACCGATATTCCGATACGTCCCATGCCCATGGGCTAAATACAACCTTGATCCGAGCCGAGACCCAATATATACTGCCTGCGCGTAATGGACCGAAAACCCGGTGCGTCCGACCCAATCACAGGGAGGTGAGTCATGGCAGCCGAGCCCCGCGTCACTAAGATCGAGGTGATCGAGTTCGAGTTCACAATAAAAGATTGGCAACAGGTCGAGAAGATACCAATACTGTCGTATGCGCCGGGCTCCACTCACCAGAGTCGGGCCATGGGTTTGCGAGTGGAGACCGACCAGGGCGTAACCGGCGAGTACATCGGCGGAAACGCAGTCGAGTACGCAGCCATGCCGATCGTCGCCGAATGTGTCCTGGGGGAGAGTGCACTGGCACGGGAGGATATCTACAACCGGAACAAGCTGGCGCTGCGACAGCATGCCCGCCTTGGGATGGGGGTTATAGACATCGCTCTGTGGGACCTGGCCGGAAAGTACTACAACGCCCCCGTTTACGAGCTGCTGGGTGGCCAACGCAAAAAGCTGTCCTGTTACGTCAGCACTGCTCTCGGCGACGATCATCCCGACGGACTCAGCTCACCTGAGGCCTACGCGGACTTCGCCGAGGCGTGCCTCGATATGGGATACAAGGCGTTCAAGATTCACGGGTGGGTGGACGCGCCTATTGAGAAACACGTTGCCTTGATCCACGCCGTGGGCAAGCGAGTGGGCGGAAAAATGGACCTGATGCTGGACCCGTTCTGCGCCATTCAGACGTTCGGCGACGCCCTGAAGTTGGGTTGGGCATGCGACGAGTACAACTTCTTCTGGTGGGAGGACCCGTACAACGATGGAGGGGTCTCGGCCTTCGCCCATAAAAACTGCGCCAGCTCGTGAAGACGCCGCTCTTGCAGACGGAGCACGTCCGAGGGCTGGAGCCCCACGTCGATTTCATCGTTGCGGAGGGGACTGACTTCGTCCGGGGGGACGCCCACTACGACAGCGGAATCACCGGCGTTATGAAAATCTGCCACGCAGCTGAGGGTTTTGGCCTGGACGTGGAGCTACATGTCGGTTACGCGCCGCACATGCATATCATGTCGGCAATCCGGAACGCGAATTATCTGGAGTTCGGCCTGTTTCACCCCAGGGTAAAAGCCGCGTTTCCGCCTATCTTCACAGAGGACATAGCCCACAGTATCGACGATGCCGACGAGAACGGATGCGTGGAGGCGCCGGACGGTCTAGGCCTGGGCGTTAAGTACGACTGGGACTATATCAACGCTCACAAGACCGACGGGGCGGTGTATTCGTTGAAGTAGTCACGGGGGCCAGGCTAACCATCAACGTGGCCGGCGGAACGCGCATGAATTAAGTAGCTATCTTCAAGGGGAAGGGCCCTGGTGAATGAGCCGAATCCCCCCGGCTAGATTCCTCTGGCGTCGGCTACGGGCCAGGGGTCGGAACCGCCGTAGAAGATGCCTTTTTCGCTGTCCACCAGGATTGCCGAAGGCTTGGCGAAGCTGTACCAACCGGCCAGGTCATCGACAACCTCCACTTTGTGTCCCATCCGGCGCAGCTCCTCAACGGTATCCTGGTCCAGACGCGCATCCAAAAGTGTTGTGGGTCCACTTGCGTCGGCTCTGGGGACGGTGATCGCCTCCTGTGGGCCCATGCCGAACTCCAGGACATTGAGAGTCACATTTGTATTGCCGTTGTTGACTTTTCGTCCGCCGGGCGACCCAACGCTGAGATAGGATTTCCCATCCCTGGTCACAAGCACCGGCGCCATGTTGACCAGGGGCCGCTTCCAGGGGGCGATCGAGTTGGCCGCGCCGGGTTTGGCGTTGAACCAGATCATGCCGTTGTTCCAAACGAAGCCCAGGCCGTCGGTGACCACCTTGGAGCCGAAGGCGCTAACCGCCGTCTGGGTGCAGGAGATGAGGCTGCCATCGCCGTCCACGACGCCAAAATGGGTGGTGCAATCGCCCTCGGTTGTGCCCGAAGGTGATAGCGGCTGGTCAGGAGCCGGGCGTCCCTCGAACCGCCAGGGGTCGTGGACGGGATTGGTCTCGTAGTGGGCCCATGGCGCGATGTCTATGGAGTTCTCCATCACGGCACGCCCGGTGTCCACCTGTTCGGCCACCTCCCTGGCATACTCCCTGGAGAGCAGTCCGTTTAGAGGCACGTCCACGAAGTCGGGGTCGCCCATGTAGCCGTAGCGGTCTGCGAAGGCGTGGCGGGCTGCCTCCACGAATATATGCAGCTCCTCGGCAGAGTTGTGACCCATGGACTTGAGGTCGAAATTCTCCAGGATGTTCAGCGTTTCCAGGGTGGTCCAGGAGCCGGAGGGCGCTGTCGGCGCCATCACCTCGAATTCGCGGTAGGTCGTCCGGAGAGGGTTCTTGACCTCGGGTCGGAAGTCAGCCAGATCCCTGGCTGTAATCAGGCCGCCGTTGCGCTTCATGTCCTCTTCGATGGCGGCGGCCACCTCGCCCTCGTACAGAGCGGGAGCGCCGTCCCGGGCGATACGCTTCAGAAGATCGGCAAGATCACGCTGGACGAGCACGTGTGCCGCCGCATCGGACGAACTTGGATCGGGAACGTACTTTGGAGGGAAACCATTGGGGAGGAACACCTTCCTGGCGCCCGGGAAACGCTGCAACGCCTCCATGTTGGTGGCAACCCACAGGGAGTGGACCCAGTACACCTCGAATCCCTCCTGGGCGAGATGGATGGCGGGCTCCATTACCTGTTCCAACGGCAGCCTGCCCAGGAGCTTATGGGCGAGGCACAGTCCTCCGGTTGTTCCCGGCAACGCGATGGAACGGTAACCTTCGGTGTTATGGTCGTCCTTGACGGCATATGTTGAGATGCCGGTGCCGGGGCCTGTCACCTCGTACATGTCGGGGCGTGCAGCCCTGGGTGCGCGGGGCCCGTACTCGATAACCAGGTCCGTACCGGGCGGGTAGTCGCCTACACCGGAGGCCAGGTGAATAAGCATGAACCCAACGCCGCCGATGGAGGTGTTGGCAGGCTCGACAACCGAAATGGCGAAGCCCGTGGCCACGGCGGCGTCGATGGCGTTGCCACCCTGCCTCAAGATCTCCAGGCCGGCCTCGGCGGCCAGGGGATGCATCGCCGCCACAATGCCGTTCCGGGCCACTACCTCGTCTTTACCGGGACGCCACACGCTTCGCAGGGCCATTCCGTCCCTCCTTCTTTCCGTCTTAGCCAGAACTTCCCGCAGAGGATAACCGTTGTATCGGAGGCGCCGGTCCGCGGTGGCGCCATCCTAATCGTCCGAAGGCTGCTCCGTCAATGAGCGAGATCCTGTTGGTGGATCGGACTACGACTGTTTTTATCGGCGGGCTCGTCTGGTTAAAACATGCCTAATAGACTATGGTTTTCCTTCGGAACATTCTCACGTCAGAGGCAATGAGGAGGAATGTCAATGGCCATCGTACGGATTGCTATCGTCGGATCGGGGCACATGGGCCGGACCTATGCCCACTGCGTGGCGGAGCATAACGAGGGGGTCAAGCTTGTCGCGGTTACAGGAGGCACCAGGGCGCCGAAGCTGGCCTCGGACTTCGGGGTGGATTACGTACCTGACTACGCCAGGTTAATCGAGAGGGCCGACCTGGACGTCGTTCTCCTGGCGACGCCGCACGAGGTCCACGCGGAGCAGACCATCGCAGCGGCCGAGCACGGCAAGCACGTGCTCGTCGAGAAGCCGATGATGACCAACGTGGCGGACTGTGACGCCATGATCGCCGCGTGCAAAGACGCAGGGGTAACGCTGAGTGTCATCCAGACCTTACGCTATCGTGGCGTCTTCAGGCGGGCGAGGGAGCTTATCGATGACGGTGTCATCGGGGCAATACGGATGATTCAGATGACGACGCTTTGGAAAGCGCGCGAAAACACCAAGCCGTGGGCAACGGAGGCGGCGAACGGCGGTATGATCCTAGACCGTGGGGCCCACAGCTTTGATATGCTGCGGTTCCTGATCAGCGACGAGGCCGTGCGGGTTTTCGGCACGGTCAACTCCTACGAGGTGGAGGCCTGGCGGGCGATGAACGCCATGGTACAGGTGCAGTTCTCACGGGGCGCCAGCGCTCAGGTGTGGATGAGCCACGAGATCCCCGAGCCCGGGTTCCCTCAGACCAGCGACTTGCTGCGAATTGGGAGGAGAAAGGGATCATGGAGGCCGACCACCTGGGGAAACTTCGCGTGGCCACCGATGGCGGATGGAGGGATGTGTGGGAAATGCCCCAGTTCGATTTCATCGGCGCGGATTTCGGGGCGCCGCGACTAGAGGCGTTCTTATTACAGACCCAGGACTTCGTGGACTGCTTACGCGAGGGGCGGCCTCCGGCGGTGACCGGCGAGGACGGACGAGCGGCTATCGAGATGGTGGAGGCGGCCAATCTGTCCAGTCTTACCGGCGGCGTTGTGTCGCTACCGTTGCCCCGGGCCAAGGCCGGCTTTCAGTTTGACGCCGCGACGGTCTCACGTGACAGAATCCCCGGATAAATCACATCGCCGTTGTCGTCTTACGCCGTTCCTCGGTCTTTCTCGTATTGAAGCTCGACCCTGAGATAGACCTTGTCTTTCCCGGCGCGGTAATAGGCCCCGGGGGACAACGGCTCGGTCAGCGCCCGGATTTTGTCTATCAACTCCCTGCCGGTGTAGGTCCGGTCCAGGTCGATCTCTTCGATGGCTTTCTGGTCCCGCGCGCGGTGAGAGCTGCCGGCCGTATTTGGCTGGGGAATCCGCCGGGCGGACCCATCCCGGACCATCGGCCAGTTCTCATCGAAGAGATCGACACAGGCATTCTCCAGACGGCGGTAGAGGGCCAGGCCGGTATCGGCCTGCTCCAGCGGCACCGGACGCTGAGCGATGATGTCGCCCGTATCGACCCCAGGGTCGATATGGTGTAGCGTGACACCCGCCGGGGTCCCCTCGACAATGCCCCAGACGTGGGGAGACGCACCGCGGTTATATGGCAGCAGGGAGGAGTGAATGTTGACGCAGCCCCGGGGTAGGAGGTCGAGCAGGTGTTGTTTCAAGATGTAGCCGAAGAAGGCCGAGACGCCAAGCTCGGGTTTGAGGGCGGCGATGCGCCTCAGCACCGAGGGTTCAGAGAGTTCCGTGCCCGTGAAAAGGTTTTCCGGAGCCACCTGTGAAGCCTTAACGATCTGGGTCCCATACTTACGCCGCACTTCGGGATGGATAACCAGCCCCACGATCTGGCCACCCTGATTCCGCAGGCATCGGGCAACCTGCCAACCGACCCAGTTATTGGCAAAGAGCAATACCCTCATATCCATACCGTGCCTCTTGTTTCGGTGCTGCTTCAGGTCCAGTCCGGCGCTGGTGATGGCCGAACGATAACACCGGCCTCCGAGGTCGTCAATCGTGGCATGGCGCTTAAGTCGTCCCGCCCAGAGTACAGACGATCTGCGATGGCTGGACGGGAGGCGGATGGTATATCGCGGTAGGGATTTGCACTGTATTTGGACGAACGCTATGCTTGCGGTGGCGCAGACCCAGTGAGGGGAGCGACGGTGGAGTCGAATAGGTTGACGCGTGCTATCGCCGAATCCTATCCGGCCAGAGGCCATCCGGCAGCCCGGAGGCCGGCAGATCTGAGGAGATACATATCGTGAAGATCAGGGAGGTTCGAGCCGCTGCCATCAATATCTCGCCCCATCCAAAGACCGCGCCTAGTGTTCCCAAGCTGGACGATCAAAAAGACTGGGGAGGGCCGATGGCGCGATATCCGGAGTTCCGGAAGTCTGACCTGAACCCGGGCGACCGTTGGAGCCGTACGGCGTGCGTGGTCACGGCAGAGGACGGCACCTAGGGCCTTGGCATCACCTCGGTCACCGACCCGGCGATCAGATTGATTAACGACAACTTGGCACCGGTGCTCGTCGGCCAGGACTGCATGGCCACGGAGAAGATGTGGGACATGATGCAGCGGATGACGTCGCAGTTCGGCGCCACGGGAATATCCAGCTATGCGATCAGCGCAGTAGACAACGCTCTTTGGGACCTGAAGGGCAAGGTACTGAACCGTCCGGTCTACGAACTGCTTGGCGGCCCCCAGAAAGACCGAATATTCTGCTATGCCAGTAACACTGACATCAGCTTTGGCAGGGAAAACAGCCTTTCCTGGTTTCTGGAGCTTGGATTCAAGGCCGTGAAGGTCTTTCTAACTCATGGTCCCGAGGATGGCCTCGACGGACTGCGCCGGAACGAAGAGATGGTGGCCGCCGCTAGAGAACAGGTTGGTGATGACATCGAGCTGGCAGTCGACGCCTGGATGTCGCTCGATGTGGAGTATGTCGTGCGCCTGTCCGAGGCCCTCAAACCATACCGGATCAAGTGGCTGGAGGACTACCTGTTGCCGCACGACATGGACAGCTACTTCAAGGTGCGTCAGCGGCTGCCCGGTCAGACCCTGGCCACTGGCGAGCACTGGTACACACCGCAGCCGTTTGCCCTGGCCGCCAGCCACGGGCTCGTGGACATCTTTCAACCGGACGTGCAGTGGGCAGGCGGTATTACGGCTTGTGTGCGGATTTGCCACATCGCGGAGGCCCACGGACTGACCGTCATCACTCACGCAGACATGAACTATCCATACGGACAGCACCTGGCGTACGCCACGCCCGTCATCCCCTGGGGCGAGCGGTCAGAGGGCGTCGCCCCTCCCGGCGTTCCTCTGGAGGAGATGGTCGCGCTGCCGGGCACTCCTTCGATCAAGGATGGCTACGTGAAGCCCAGCGACTCGCCCGGTTTTGGCATCGAGGTGACTAAAGATTGGCTCGAGGGGAGAGCGGTCTGAGTCAGCGCTCGTTAGCTATCGGTGTGTTCAGACTGCCGCCCCTTAAACAGATGACTAGAAGGTAGGACGTTAGTCTTCGGTGCTGAAATCCATGATTCGAGTCCCGGCCGGGCATTTCGAGCATCGGGTTTTTTTAGCTCGTCATAAGGTAAACCCGCCGTCGATCACTATCGCCGCTCCGGTGACGTAGCGCGCCGCGCCACTGGCCAGATAGACTGCCAGCGGCCCCAGATCCTCAGGCTGGCCGGTCTCACCCCCAGGGATTCGGCTACTATGATTGTCCATCGCCTCCGGGTTGGTTTTCGACCAGCGAATATTTGGCTCGGTCATGAACAGTCCGGGGCAGATTGCATTGACGGTGATGCCATGGGGCGCCCAATCGATTGCCAAAGAGCGGGTAAATTGAACAATTGCCGCCTTGGCGGTCTCGTAATGCCGGCCTGTAAGAAATCGGACTGCGTACCAGGCGTTGATTGAGGATATGTTGATGATCCTCCCGCCTTTCCCCTCGTTGATCATCGAGCCACCGATCAATTTGGAGCACAGGAATATATGGGTGAGATTCAGGTCCATGTACTTATACCAGGTGTCCAGCGGCATATCCTCGGTCGGAATGTTTTCACGGCGGCCGCCGACGTTGTTGATCAGGATGCTGATGGGGCCGTGATCGGCAAGCACCTTTTTGCAGGCCTTTTCGCACTCGCTGGGATCACCCATGTCAGCCTGTATTGGGATAGCCTGGCGTCCCAATTGCCGAATGTCCGCAGCCGTTTTTTCGAGACTCGCGGCATCGCGACCGGTAAAGATCACATCGGCGCCTGCGTCTGCGATGGCCAAGGCCATTTCGCGGCCCAGTCCGCGGCTTCCTCCCGTGATAAGCAACCGCTGGCCATCAAGACGAAAACGGTCCAAAACACTCATTTTTACAACTCCGTTATTGAATTGCGCCCGCCAGGCGTAACTTAGAGGGATGTGCTATCAAATCGCAACTCTGGCCTTCCAATTGGGCATGTGGGAGCACACCAATCTGGAGCCAACCTCCCGCTATCGGGCACACAGATTATAGCAGCAGAAGATATGATTTGTGGCAATCGTAGGCCGGCAGATGTGTATGTCGGCGACGTTGCCGGGGAGAGTCATCAATAGAGGGTGGAAGTGACCCGTCTCAGACTTGGACCGAGAACCTGCTGATTAGGTAGCGGGCCCTCCTGGAACACCCGGGCCCACTGGAATCAACGCCTGAACAAAGGTTTGACCGCCCCTCTGTTCACTGATAGACTCGCCACAACACAGTTGGGTACCGATAGGCCGTATGAGGCACCCTGAATGATATCCCCTTTCCCGGTTGGAAGGGCTCGGGCCGATTAACAGGAGACCCGACGGCTTAGACAACAACCCCACATCATCGACAACCGTCCAGCACCCCATTTCAGATTCAGGTCGGCTTGAGGGGTTGAGCGTCTCTCGAGAGGATGAGTAAGGCTTGCAACGTAACACAGCCATCGCCCCCGCGTTGGACGAAGACCTTGACCCTGTCCGCATGTACCTGCGGGAGATAGGCAAGGTCAGCCTATTAAAAGCCGTGGAAGAGCGCATATTGGCGCGCAGGTTGGAGGACAGCAAGTATCTCCAGCAGTTGAGAGACGAGCTTGTCTCCCAGGAAGGGCGTCAACTCAGGGCATGGGCCTGCATGCGCCATTTCCTTCAGAAGGTCTGTGACGCCGAGGCCCTGGTCGACGCACTCAGCCGGTATCAGGGACTCAAAGGCGAGAGAACGTTGCAGGAGGTCATGGCCAACCCGCAGATGAGGGAGGTCATGGACGGAGTGCTGCCTGAGGAGATGCTGAACTTTCTGGCAGAACTCCTGGACAAAGAGCCCCTGGAGGTGAAGGCGGAGATCCAGGCCCTCTCCTTAGACAGCCGCCTGATTACCGACGACGTTCTCAGGGTCCTGGACTGCCAGCCGACGCTCAGCGAACTGAGACGCCGGTTGGGGGAACAGGAGTTCGCCCTGGCGATGAAGTCGTACGAGTTCGTTTTTCTCAGGCACCTGGAGCGGATTAAAGAAAAAGGAATAGGAGCGCAGCGACACCTTGCCGAAGCCAACCTGCGTCTGGTCGTGAGCGTTGCCAAGAAGCATATAGGCAGAGGTGTACCCTTTCTGGACCTGATCCAGGAGGGGAATATCGGGCTCATACGCGCGGTCGAGAAGTTCGACTACCGCAGAGGCTACAAGTTCAGCACTTACGCCACATGGTGGATCCGGCAGGCGATCACGAGAGCCTTCGCCGACCAAGCCCGCACGATCCGAATCCCGGTCCACATGGTGGAGATCATTAACAAGCTCCTGCGGGTGACTCGACGGCTGGTCCAAGAGTATGGCCGGGAGCCCACCAGTGAAGAGATCGCCACTGGTATGGAAATCACGCCAGAGAGAGTGAAAGAGATACAGAAGATCTCCCAGATACCGGTCTCCCTAGAGACCCCGATAGGAGAGGAAGGAGATACCTACCTGGGAGATTTCATCGAGGACAGTACAACGCCATCAACTGAGGATGCCGCCGCATACCAGTTGCGCAGGGAGCAGGTGGACGATGTGCTTGACACCCTTGGTGAACGCGAGTCCCGGATACTCAAGCTGCGATTTGGTTTGACCGACGGTCGGAGCCGCACCCTTGAAGAGGTGGGCCGGGTCTTCGGTGTCACCCGGGAGCGCATCCGCCAGATAGAGGCCAAGGCGCTGAGCAAGCTACGCCATCCCAGCCGTTCCAGGAAACTAAAGGGCTTCCTGGGATAGGACCTGCAGGCTGACTCTAAGAGAAATCAGTCGGAGCTTCTGTCGATAGAACTCTCACGGGGTCTAAGGCACCTCGGTTTTCACGAACCTGTGTTGAGGTTTCCAGGCCTCTTATGCCACCCGCACGGTGGCCCTTATCACCAAACACGGGCTGGTCCTCAGCTATACCTTCCGTAACCCGAGTCACACCCGTCGAGAGATCGCCAATCACGTCGGGGTGACTGAACGGACCACCGACAAGATACTCTCAGACCCGGAAGCGGCCGGATACATCGCGCAGACTTAGAGGGGGGCAGGCCTTGCAGGTCAATGTACCGGTCCAATTGTCTAAATATGTCCGGCGGTATTGAGTTTAGGAGGAGTCAACATGAAGGAAAAAGGGATTGGGGAGATACTATCGAGGTTCCACCACGTTGGAGTGTTGGTTAAGAACATGGAAGAGGCTATTGATTACTACCAGGCCATGGGAATTGGACCATTCGAGCCCATGGGGTTAGTAGCTACAGGCAGGAAATTGTATGGCAGGCCTGTCACCGATACGACAAATGTTGCAAAAGTAACAACGAAGGGGCCGATAACGATTGAGTTGGTTCAACCCGTTTCTGGAGAGTCCGTCCAGAAAGAATGGCTGGAGAGCAAGGGTGAGGGCATTAACCACATATGCTTCGCAGTGGATGACATTGAAGAAGCTACTTCGATAATGACTGAAGAGGGGTTCAAGGTGATCTCATCCGCTGATTTCGCAGGCGGCGGCATGGCTTACTTTGACACAGACAAGGTCGGCGGTTTTCAAATCGAGCTACTGAAGGTGCCGACCCACATTTCCGAAGAACCGGTCTGACAGGTTAATCCACGCAGTTAATAACTGCTACCGACCGTTGAAGATGGGTCGGTATTGAACGTCGACCCTATCGTCGGCGTCTGATCGAACGCTGGGCTCAGAAAGGCAATCGAATCTCCGGCTCCAACACGACGTGTTTAATCGGGGCAGAGTCTCAGGCGCGTTACCCAACTAGACGAGACAGGCCCCCAGTGATGCAGCGAATTGTTCACGTTGCCACTGCCTCACCTCAGGTGATTGGAGCTCAGTTCCCAAGGTGCGAGGGGCTTTCGCAAGACGTTCCAGGCTTGCTCTCGGCCATACTAGCGCCGGATCAATAGACATCTGCGTCCCCAGGTCTACCCGCCATTTTTTGAGTATCTGCAGACGCTCAATTTCAATCGGTGTAACTGGTCGTATGCTGTTACGGGTTGGATTATTGATTGGTGGATCGGCCAATCCCTTAAGGAGAGTTGCACGCAAAAGCCGGCCAAAGGGTGAGTTAACTCGCCCCTTGAGTGAGGGAAGTTGGGCTAGATCGGCATTCGGATTGGATGCCAGAAGGACTAGAGTCTCGTGTGGCAGAACATAGTAGGGAGGCCGGTTGCGACGCCGAGCCTCTGCGTCTCGCAACATGAATAGTCGTTTCAAGATCGCTTTTTCTTGTCCATCTAGGGTGCGGCTGCCTTTCAGCGACAGGAACGCCGTTCCCGGATCCGGGGGAACGTGACGGATCTCCTCCAGGCGAGCGCATTCCTCAGAGACCCATGTTGACCTTGCGAGGGTTCGCAGTCTGCCCTCAAGCGCTTTCTGGATACTCAGAAGATGCCAGACATCCGTAGCCGCGTAACTCAAGGCCTCCTGACGGAGCGGCCGGCGGGACCAGTCGCTTTTTTGAATGCGGGCAAGTTTTGGGATCTGCACCCCCAGCAATGCCTCAGCCAGAACTGACAGTCCAGTCCGCTCCATACCGACAAAGCGGGCCGCGATGGACGTGTCGAAGAGGTTCCGTACCCGAAATCCCCACTCTCTATCCAGGCACCGGATGTCGTACTCAGCGCCCTGAATCACCTTTACCACCGTCTCGTCTGCCAGTACTTCGCCTAACGGTTTCATATCGTCAACCGCAAGCGTATCTATCAGGTACACGTTACCGTTGGTCGCCACTTGAACCAAACAGACCCTTTCAGGGTATCTGTGCCTGCTGTTTGACTCGGTATCAATAGCTATTCGGCGTTCCTTGAATAAGATACGCGCCAGGTCAGAAACCTGGCCTGAGGAGGTCAAGAGTTCGATTGGAATCGACGATATATGTTCCATGCCGCCTATTGGGCCTCAGGTGGTCAATTCAGATAGCAGAATTGCCACCGGGGGATTGGATGTTATACGTCCAGTTCTTAGCGCCCGTGGCATTTTTTATACTTCTTTCCGCTACCACAAGGACACTTATCGTTCCGACCGACCTTCCCATGTGATTCGCGGATTAGCCGCCTACCCTGGCAGACAGTGCAGGTACATGCAGAGGGATGGTCAGAATACCAGTTTGCTCTTGGCATATTATACGGGCCTCGTGATTGTCAGCGAAGAAAGCATCTTGCCGGCGTATCACTGTCCGTGGAAAATGTCAGGGCCAAGTAGTCGGCGGCTTTGTCAGTAGCGCTACAGGGACATTATATGGAAGTCAGGGCGCCCGAGCATCTTAGCTGTTGAACCGCACCGCTACTATGTCGCCATCCCGCACCTCGTACTCCCGGCTCTCGATATGCTGTCGCCCTGCCCTGGCCACGGCGGTCTCACTACCCAGTTCCATCAGGTCGGCGTAGCTGATAACCTCCATGCGGATGAAGCCTTTCTCCATGTCTGTATGGATTTTCCCAGCAGCCACCGGGGCTTTGTCTCCCTTTCGACAAGTCCATGCACGTACTTCGTCTTCTCCGGTTGTGAAGAAATTGACGACACCGAGCATCCGGTATGCGGCACGAAGGAGCCGGTCCCGTGACGATTCCTCCAGCCCAAGTTCCTGCAAAAACTCTTGTTGTTCGCTCAGTTCAAGCTGGCTTATGTCTGCTTCGTCCTTGCCATACACGGTTATCATTTCCGCTTTCTCGGCAAGAGCAAACTGCTTCAGCGCCGTTACATGGCGGTTGGCCGCATCCTCCTTGGACCTGATGTTAGCGATGTACATCACCGGCTTCTGCGAGACGAGGTTACATTCGCGGATACTGGACATCTCATAGGCAGTCAAGTCCTGCTTGCGTACCGGAATGCCCTGCCCTATTCCAGCGTGTACCTTCTCGCAATCGGCAAATTCTTGGATGGCGTCCTTATCTCTACCACGCACTCTCTTTGTCAGACGATTCATTTTCTTCTCGAGGGTAACGCTATCGGCGACCATCAACTCCAGGTCAACAATCTCGATATCCCGAACGGGGTTTGTTGTCTCGTCGTCAGGGAGACCACTGCCATATTCGAAGCAGCGTGATACGTGCAACACCGCCTCAACATCCTTGATGTACCCGAGTAGCCGCGAGCCACGGCCGTTCCCCTGAGGACCAATCTCAAAACCCGGAATGTCAACTATATCAAGTGTGGCCGAGACCTCTTTACGGGGGTGATACATCTCTATCAGACTATCGAGGCGCTGGTCAGGCAACTTGACCACCGCGCGGTTCATCTCAGAACCTTCGTAGCTTGGAACCCTGGCGGCGGTGATGGCGTTGAATATTGCCGTTTTCCCACATGACGGCAAGCCTACCAGTCCACAACTCAGACTCATATTTTTTCCTTATGGACCCCTGCACATTCATCAGGCCCAGGGACAATCTCGATGACTGCGAAGAGGTAGTTAGATAATTGGAAGAACCAGTTAGTACGCCGATGGGAAGGCGACGACAGAGGAAATCTGCAAGCTGTGGACCCAAATATTCGTATGAATCCCCGGGGCACCGCGGTAGAGGATCTCAAATGACCCCTTGATGGCTAAGCGGCGACCAGGCTTTTCGCCCGCTCAACGATGAGCCCGCCCGCAGTGTCAATCTCTTCTTCGGTGGACCATCGGCCCAGACTCAGGCGTAGCGCTCCCAGGGCGAGATCCCGGTCGAGCCCCATTTCCAGAAGCACTTCGGAGGGATCTGTCGAACCGGCGTGGCAGGCGGACCCGGTCGACGAGGCCAACTCCGGAATGCGGCCGAGAAGTTCTTCACCCACGATGCCATTAATGCTGACGTTGAGTGTGTTGGGCAGTCTGCGTTCGGGGTGGCCATTGAGCTTGACGCGTTCTTGGCCCATACCTTCCACAATTCGATCGTGCAGCCTGTCCCTCAGACGTCTGGCCTTCTCCTGAAAGCCGGGCAGCAGGCCACCGGCGATCTCGCAGGCGGCGCCCAGTCCGACGATATATGGTACGTTCTCGGTACCCGCCCTTCTACCGACCTCCTGGCCTCCTCCGTGGATTATGGGATCGATTCTTGTCTCACGTTTAATGAATAAGGCACCGATGCCCTTTGGCGCGTAAAGCTTGTGTCCGGCTATAGCCAGGAGGTCCACGTTCAGCCGGTTGACGTCCACCGGGATCTTGCCGCAGGACTGGGCGGCGTCGGTATGGAAAAGTACACCTCGCTCCCGGGCGATGCTACCGACCTCTTCTATGGGCCCGACAGTCCCCACTTCGTTGTTGGCATGCATCAACGTTATAAGAACAGTGTCCCCGGTAATGGCGTTTCGCACATCTTCGGCGTCCACGAGACCGCTGCCATCCACATGCAGATAAGTGACCCTGAAGCCCAGTCGTTTCTCAAGATAGCGACAGGCGTTCAGGACCGCTGGATGCTCAATGCGCGAGGTGATGATGTGTTTCCCTGTCTCAGCATTGGCGAGCGCTACGCCGATAATGGCGTGGTTGTCGCTCTCACTGCCCCCACCGGTAAACACGACCTCGTCCAGTCCGACTCCGATGAGACCAGCAACCTGGGCTCTCGCCCGTGTCACGGCCTCGTTAGCGTGCTGTCCGTAGACGTAGGTGCTAGAAGGATTACCGAACTGCTCACCCAGGAAGGGGAGCATTGCATCCCGGACGCGGGGATCGATGGGGGTCGTAGCGTTGTAGTCAAGGTATATGGGTTTAGTCATGGGCTATCCTTCGGTGGAAAATTTTGGGTTGTCTTAACCCGTAATGATATTTAATCAAGACTGGAGTTTATCGTCGGCGACTACCGGAAACAATGCCTCCAACAAGTGGGGTGGCAAATTGTCTGATTCCCGATTTGTGGGAAGGGCGATCCAGACGGAACCGACAGGGATAGGGAACCCGGAGCCTGACCCGCCAGTTGAGCGTACATTCCTTCTTGAGATGCAACCTCTATCCTGTCCAACTGATGGGGTCTACCTTATTTTCGTCAACCCCACCAAGAGCGTCGTCGGTAGCCGTAGACATACCATTACCCATGAGATCTTCAAGTTTCCTCAGTCGTTGATTGACCTCCGCCTGCTCTCTGAGGACGAGCTCGATTATCTCCTGCACCGGGTCAGGAAGTTTCCCATGGTCCAGATCCAGGACCAGGCCGGCGGCTTCGCTTACCACCCTACCAGGGACCCCCACAACCGTGGCGCCCGGTGGGACCGGCTCTATCACAACGGAACCAGCACCGACCCTGGCCCCATCGCCAACGGTGATGGCTCCCAGAAGTATCGCCCCTGAGCCTATGGTAACGCCATCGCCAATGGTTGGATGGCGTTTCCTCTTCTCCTGGCTCGTCCCCCCAAGGACTACTCCCTGGTACATCAACACGTCGTCTCCGATTTCGGATGTTTCACCGATCACCACCCCCGAGCCGTGGTCTATGAACAGCCTCCTGCCGAGTTTGGCTCCAGGGTGGATCTCAATCCCGGTCAGGAAGCGATTGATGTGGGATAGCAAGCGCGCCAGCAGGCGTAGCCTGAGTCTCCAGAGGAGACTGGCTGCCCGGTGCAACCACACGGCGTGGAGTCCTGGGTAACAGAGGAGCACTTCCAGGACGCTCCTGGCCGCAGGGTCCTTCGCGGACACCGTCTTAATATCATCTTTCAAGGTCTTGAACAATGTCGCGGTCCTCTCTCGTCCAAATGTCCTGGAAAGCCGATCGGAACCGGGCAGGAGATTTCATAATCTCTCCGGGCCTGTCTCTATTCAGGAGGCTGACTCCGTGGGGTAGACATCTTGAAAGAGCCAGGTCGACAGGTAGCGCTCACCGGTGTCCGGCGCCACGGTCACTATCAACTTGCCTTCGTTCTCGACCCTGCTGGCGACTTGCAGCGCGGCCCAGACAGCGGCTCCAGAGGATACTCCCACCAGCAATCCCTCCTCTTTGGCCAGCCTTCGCGACATCTCCCCCGCATCTTCGTTGGAAACCTTGATTACCTCGTCGACCAGCTCCATATCCAGCACATCGGGAACGAAGCCGGCACCGATACCTTGAATCTTGTGGGGCCCCGGGGTTCCGCCTGAAAGGACAGGCGAGTTTTCGGGCTCGACCGCGATGGCCTTGAAGCTGGGCTTCCGCTTCTTTATCACCTCTGCCACACCGGTTATCGTGCCACCGGTGCCCACCCCGGACACAAGGATGTCCACTCTGCCCGCAGTGTCCTCCCAAATCTCCTCCGCGGTAGTCCGCCGATGGATATCGGGATTGGCCGGGTTTTTGAACTGCTGCGGTATGAAATAGCCAGGGTTCTCCGCCTGCAATTCTTCAGCCTTCTTGAGCGCCCCAGGCATGCCCTCTGCTCCAGGGGTTAGAACCAGCTCGGCGCCTAAGATCGACAGGAGTTGTCTCCGCTCCACGGACATCGTGTC
>CAZEDC010000135.1:0-5293 GCA_964510985.1 uncultured Dehalococcoidia bacterium | reverse complement strand
CCCGCCCTCAAGGGTTTTTGTTCCTGGGAACACATCCTCACCCCCCCGGGCGAAGATTTTAAGACAATCACTGAGCCCACGGACAGGTCGCGGGCTGAAAGGAGAAGACATGACCAGCAATACGCCCACGGAGACGGAGGTTTTGAGCTATTTCAGGACGCTGAGCAACTGGGGACGCTGGGGAAAGGACGACCAGTTGGGGACACTGAACCTACTGTCGCCTGAAAAGACGCGACGGGCGACGGCCATGGTGAGAGAGGGCGTCACCGTTTCGTGCGCCAGGACGATCTCTTTCGAACCGGCGGCGGACGTGCCTATTCAGCCACTGCACTTCATGGTGGAGGGCGGCGAGGGCTGGTCCAGCGGCGAGAAGCTGACCACCAGGGACCGTCAAGGGGCCATAGATTTCATCGGCCTGGTGTTCCATGGGTATACGGTCACGCATATAGACAGCCTGGCCCATTACTTCTGGGATGCGAAGATGTACAACGGCCGGCCAGCCCATCTTGTGTCCAACGAGCTGGCCGCCACAGTCGAGTCCATCGAGCTGGCCAGGGACGGTATCGTCACGCGGGGCGTGCTGGTAGACGCTCCGATGATAAGGGGCGTGGACTGGCTGGAAAGAGGCGAAGGTGTGATGCCCGAGGACATCCTGGCGGCCGAGGAGAGGTGCGGCTTCAAGGTCGAGGAGGGAGATGTGCTGCTGGTGCGGACGGGCCATCTACACCGCCGCAACGTCGAGGGGCCTCTGAACCCTCGCACAGAGGGGGCCACCGCTTGTCAGGCCGCCTGCCTGCCGCTGTTTCACGAGCGGGGGATCTCGATGATGGGCAGCGATACCGGCAACGACGTGGGACCCAGCGGGTACGATGCCGTGCCGATGCCGATCCACCAGGTGGGAATCACGGCCATGGGGCTGTGGCTCCTGGACAACGCCAATCTGGAGGAATTGGCCCAGGCCTGTAAGGAAAGGAACCGGTGGGAGTTCATGTTGTCGATGGGGCCTCTCAGGATATCAAACGGGACGGGCTCGCCCGTGAACCCGATAGCGATTTTTTAGTCGCCCACCCCGCTCTTCGCGCGGTAAAGGTATTTCCTCCTCCGGTATGAGGGATTTGTTCGTTTGCGTGTCGGTGTAACCTCCACAACGGGTTCCAATCCTGCGATCGCTCAGAGAGGCAACTCTAACAGGGTGCTGATCCACCTAAGGTGGACGACCATCCCCCGGTCCCCTTTCCTGGCCAGGAAGGGGGAGGAATAAATAGCTGAGGGACGCCCTCAGACTCCCGGCTAATCCCGACTCGTCGGGACTGCACACCTCGTTTTTCAGCGGACTGTTAGGTCGGCGAACCCTCTCAAGGGCCGAGTTAGCTTCGCTCGAAATCCTCTAAGCGGACTCTGTCGTACATGTAATATTGCGGCCGGGCCGAAATAGGATGGACCTGGCACGACGACCGGTTGCCGGACGCCGGCTAGAGGACTACTCTGCTCTGGAGGGACTCGATGAGAGGGAGACGCGGAATATTCGTAATCAGCGTCGCGGTGTCGCTCGCAGTCATCGCGGCGGCATGCGGGGACGATTCACCGACGGCGTCCGAGGAACCAACGGCGGCCATTGTGTCCACGGCCACTCTCGTCCCGACAGTACAGCCCGCCGTCACCACGGCGGCGCCCGTAAGTCCTGTTCCGACCGCTCCGGCTCTCCAGCCAACCCTTACACCGGTGCCCGACACGCCGGTTCCCGTGGTCACGCTTCAGTCGGATATAGTGGGATTTCAACTGGAGGATCTTGTGGTTACCGTGGGGACCAGGGTGACCTGGACCAACCAGGACCCCGCCGCGCACACGACGACTTCAGGCTCGCGAGGAGATAGCACGGGGGTCTGGGACAGCGGAACATTGCCGCAGGCTAGCTCCTTCTCTTTTACATTTACCGAGGAGGGGACGTTCCAGTACTTCTGCCGGCTGCATCCGACCTCGATGAACAGTATCGTCACGGTGGTCCCAGAGGGCCAGGCGATGGCGGCGACGGCCACTCCCCAACCGTCGACGGCGACGCCGATATCAGCCGGCCCCTCGCCGACGCCGGAGTCCACACCGACGGCGCTCCCATCGGCCACGCCCACACCGGTACCTCCGACGGCAACGGCGGTCCCCCTGACGGCGACGGCGGTTCCTCCGACCGCCACGGCAGTCACTCCAACGGCAACGGCGGCAGCGCCTACCGCTACGCCGGTGCCACAGACGCCGACACCCACCGCAACCGCGATACCTACTTCCACGCCGAATCCCGAGCCGGTCTCCTCGAACATCCAGAACTTTCAGCTACAGGACCTGAATGTGCACGTCGGGACCACAGTAACTTGGGTGAACCTTGATGCCGCGCCGCATACGACCACTGCCGGGACTCCCTCAGACCCCCTTCCGGACCAGTGGGACAGCGGAACCCTGCAGACGAACGTCAGCTTCACCTTTACGTTCGACCAGGCGGGAACCTTCGTCTACTTCTGCCGGATACATCCGTCGATGCAGGCAACAGTGACAGTTACGGCGTCCGGCGCTACGACCGCCAGCTCAACGACGAACACCGGCCAGAGCTCAAGCGGGTACGATTAAGAAGCTATCTCAAAAAGGGTTTTTGATCCTGTCCCGACCAGTCGGGGACGAGGTCGTGGAACTGCCCTCGGCGAGGATTTTGAATTGGGTTCTAGCCGGTGGCGGAGTCGAGCCAGTTAAGAAAGGCCTCGACCTCCGGTACACCTTCCAGACTGTGGCCCGCAGACTCCATCAGCGCAGGCTGTGAGTCTTCGTCCAACACGGCGATCCCAAGTCCAGCCACCTGGCCCCCGGCGACGAGTTCTCTGACCGCGCGGAGGCCGTCAAGGTCGGTGGTGTCGTCGCCCATGAAGACCAATGCGTCCAGTGTTCGCTCCCGGACCAGTTTGCGCACCACGTGGCCCTTGTCCAAACCTACAGGCGCCCTGAGTTCCAGCACCATCTTACCCCAGAACACCTCCAGCGCACCGATGCCCGGGGTGGAGTCCAGCGCCGTCTCCAGGGCAACTCTGGCCTGCCGAGAATTAGGAGCCAGCCGGTAGTGGACCGACGCGCTGAGACCTTTGTACTGCCAGACCAGGCCGGTTTCTGGTACTGCCACTCTGAGCTTTTCGAAGGTACTCATGATCGTGTCGCGGTACTCTGCGGCCCGCGGTTCCACGTGGAGCATTCCATCTACCAGATACTCGGCGCCGTGGCTGCCGACATAGGTCAGACCCTCGAGCCCGACCTTCTCTCTGATTTCATCGGCCGACCTGCCTGAGACCACTGATACCAGTGCCAGCTTGCCAGCCAGATTGTGGAGTGAATGAAGGCACGACGGTGAGACAGTTGCCTCGTCCGGGGTCGGGGCGATCCGGGAGATGGTGCCATCGAAGTCCACCAGCAGGCCCAGCCGCGGGCGATTTACGACGAGGAGCGCCTCGTCCAGGTTGTCCAGCAGATTCGGCGGCGGTATCGAGTTTTTTGTCCCAGTGTTCACACCACAATCCCGTCTTCTAGTTCAGAGGCGCTGGCAGAGGCGGGCGTGATTGTAGCATTTTCCCGTCTAGCAGGCCAATCCATGCGCAAAACCCCTTGACAAGAACGGGTGTTCTGTTCTATTCTGTTCTAATCCGTAAGGTAACCGTCCAATAAGGAGACAGCGATGAGTCTCGTGAGTACCAAGCGACAGATCACCCAGATTCCCATGCCTGGGATGCCGGTACGGACCACCGTACACTCGGCAATTTCCTGCTGCAACATCGTCCAGGGACAGGAGGTCCTGTATCTGGGCCGGGTAGGCGGAGGACCCCGTTACGGGTCCCGTGGATCGGTTAAGCGCACCCTTCGGCGCGTGGCAATCGTTGACATGGGCTCCAGCGGGACCTGGCACATACCCTATTACTTCCTCGCTATTCCCGAGGCTGCATAGCAGGACCAGGCCATTTTTTTCCTCACGGGGATAGCAGCGCCTTCGGCCGACCGCGTTTTACACCCGAGCGGCGAATCAATTTATATCAGGGAGACGACCATGCGTGAGCAGATGGCAGCACAGGTCAAAGTCAAGGTGGTGGGCGTGGGCGGCGCCGGCGGCAACGCGGTACGGAGGATGGCAAAGTGCGGACTTCAAGGTGTCTCGCTCCTCGCAGTCAACACGGACGTTCAGGCTCTGCGGCAACTGGGAGGAGTCCCGACATTCGCCATCGGCCCCAGGATTACCGGTGGGATGGGCTCAGGGGGTAGCCGGGAGGTCAGCCTAAAGGCCATCAAGGAGAGCAGGGAGCAGGTTGCTGATCTCCTGGAAGGCTCGGATATGGTGTTTATCACCGCCGGCATGGGAGGTGGAACCGGGACCGGTGCAGCGCCCGTCGTCGCGGATATGGCCCGGAAACAGGGCGCACTGACAGTCGGTGTGGTCACCCTGCCCTTCTCCTTCGAGGGGCCGGTCCGCCGGGCAGTCGCCGTAGAGGGGCTAGAGCACCTGCAGCGGAAGGTGGACACGGTTATCGCCGTGGATAACGACCGGCTGCTTCCTTCGTTGAAAGGCAAGGTCTCGCTGGAGAAGGCCTTCAAGCTGGCCGATGAGATCCTCCAACAAGGGGTCCAGGGCATCTCTGACATCCTGATCGTCCCCGGCTTGATCAACGTGGATTTCGCCGACGTGAAGGCTGTTATGGCCAACGGCGGGCCCTCTTTCATGGCCACCGGCGAAGGGAAGGGAAAATGGGCGGCCATCGATGCCGCGCACCAGGTGCTGTCCAACCCTCTGTTCGACGAGCCACTGGAGGGGGCCACCGGCATACTGTTCAACGTGAAAGGCGGCAAGGACCTGACGCTGGGTCAGGTGCACGAGGTTGCCGGAATTATCCGGAAGGCCAGCAAGTCGCGCGCTAACGTCAACTTCGGTGTCGCCCAGGACCGGAGGTTCAGCCGCCGGGTGAGTATCACGCTGGTGGCCACCGGGCTGTCGCGCACTAGCACCAGCGCAGAGGAATCCGAAGCCGTCGATAACGCGGAGGGATTACCTGAGCCGGGTCTACTGGAACTCGTCGCCAGGGCCGACGGCAACGGTCACCACGAGTCGAATTTAGTCGACACTCAGCCGCTCTTTTAGGGCCGGTCTAACAAGCCGTTCGGTCGTCGCCAGGCCACTGTCCGAAGAGGCCGTCCCGAATGTGGTCCCTGATGACATCGGCCACCAACTGGGGACGCTGTAACGGGACGTCGTGGATGCTGTCCTCCAGCCAGACGGTCT
>CAZEDC010000134.1:0-24252 GCA_964510985.1 uncultured Dehalococcoidia bacterium | reverse complement strand
GCTGACATCCAGGAACTCCTCGTCATTATTGAAGTAGTCCCTGATCTGCCTACCGGCCGAAAGAAGCTCGTCCCGCTCAATGCCGGTCCGGTCCGGTATGTCGTACTTGTTAAAGCCGTAGCTGTATAGCAATGGTGTGTTGATGACCCACCGGACGTTAGTGGTTATCAGAAAGACGGGCACGGCAACCAGAAACGCGCCTATGGCCAATGCCCGAATAATACTCATTTCCCTTTAACACCCCTCGGGGAGTCCCAGTCCTCGATCGACGGCTGACCCGCAGGCGGAGAACTTTGATAGCATCTTAGGGCCGGGTTTTCCGCAAAGTCAATCAGAATGACGGCCTGCCCGTGGCCGCCTGGAGATAACCATGCACCATGACCAGACCTTCCCCAGCACCTACGACGGCCTCCTACAACTGGTACAACGGCTCCGCGGCCCGGATGGATGCCCCTGGGACCGGGAGCAGACACACCAGTCGGTAAAACGGCAGCTCCTGGAGGAGTGCTACGAGTTGGTCGAGGCCATCGAGGAGGGCGACGCGGATAAGATGGTCGAGGAGCTGGGCGACGTCCTTTTCCACGTCGTCTTTCAGACGCAGATCGGAACTGAAGAGGGCGAGCTGACCCAGGAACAGGTTCTCGGGTCGCTGATCGAAAAACTTGTTCGGCGCCATCCTCACGTCTTCGGAGATGAAGAAGTCTCGGACGCCCGGGACGTGGAGGCCAATTGGGACGCCATCAAACGGCTTGAGGCCGCGGGTACCGAGGCCTCCATCCTCGACGGCGTACCCAGGCAGATGCCCGCACTGTCCTACGCACAGACCATCCAGAGGCGCGCCGCCCGCGCCGGCTTCGACTGGGAGGATGCCCAGGGCGTCCTCGACAAGGTCGCGGAGGAGCTGGACGAGCTTGCGTCGGCGGAGTCCCTAGAGGAAAGGGAATCGGAGCTAGGCGACCTGCTGTTTTCATTGGTGAACGCCGCCCGCTGGCTGGGGATGGACGCCGAGGGCGCCTTGAGCCAGACCAACAACCGCTTCTACCGGCGGTTCGCCGCCATGGAAGGTCTCTGCCGTGAGCGAGACCTCTCGTTCCCTGAACTCTCCCTGGACGAGAAGGAGGCCCTGTGGCAGGAGGTGAAGAGTAAGGTGGGCTGAGCCAGGCCGCCCTAGTACCTGAAATACTCCATCCACAGCCTGCGCTCGGCTTGCGCCACGACCGACTCCACCAACGTTTCGGCCAGCGGCCCGAACATGCGCTCCCTGATGCCGCGGCGGCGGCGAACGTACACCGGCCTCCGGGGCGCGCCTGACAGCTCTGCCGCCAGGTCGACGGCCCTGTCCAGGTCTCCCAGCTCGTCCACCAGGCCCAACTCCTGGGCCTTGGGCGCCCAGTACACCTCGCCCGTGGCAACCTCCCGGACCCTGGCTTCCTCCATCCTCCGAGCCTTAGCCACCACGTCCACGAACACATCGAAGGAGTCGTCGATCAGCGCCTGCATCTTCCGCGTCTCCTCCGGCGTCGCGTCCCGCCAGAAGGCGCCCATGTCCTTCAGGTCGCCGCTCTTGTTGACGTTGACGCCGACGCCCAGCCTCTCCAGGAGCTCCCGGAGCACGGGCCTGATCGATATGACGCCGATGGAGCCTACTAGAGAACCCGGGTTGGCTACGATCTTGTGCGCGGCGCAGGCCATCAGGTACGCGCCGGAGGCCCCGATGCCTCGGATGCTGGCCACCACCTGCTTCTCCTCCGCGATCTTTGACACACTGCGGTACAGCAGGTCCGACGCCGGCACCCCGCCGCCGGGGGAATCTATGTCCAGGACCAACGCCTTCGCCGTACGGTCCTTTCTGATACTGGAGAAAATACGCTCGTAAACCGGTGACTTGATGCTGCCGCCGATGGTGCCGTGCAGCTCCACGACGGCTATCCTCTGGCGTCTCGGTAGAAGGCCCATGGTTTTCAGTCCTCAAAGTTCGGCGGCAAGGGCTCCGAGTGGTTGCGCCCCCTTCGCGTTCTCAGTGGGTTGGATAACTACCGCCTATTGTATCGGCCTCCATCCACAAGCGAAAGGCGAGGGTCTCCTGGGGCCGGACGAAGCGTTGACGCTCCCGGGCAGACGACCTACACTGGCCCGCGGAGGCAATTAACCCGTGATACCCCAGCTCCCAGATGACACCCTGCTGGCCGAGATCGAGTCCTTCGCTGTCCAGCTCGCTCGAAACGCCGGTGATTCCCTGAGCGGCCACTTCGGTAGTACGCTGGCGGTGGAGTACAAGGACAAAAAAGAGAGCGACCCTGTTTCGGCGGCCGACAGAGACACAGAGAAGATTCTGACGAGGGCCATCGCTGAGAGGTTCCCAGGCCATGGCATCCTGGGCGAAGAGGGCACCGGAGATGAAGGCGCACTCGCCCCCGACTTCGTCTGGGCGCTGGATCCCCTGGACGGCACCAAGAACTTCCTCGCCGGCCTGCCGGTATACGCCTGCTCCATCGGCGTCCTCCACCGCGGCGTGCCCGTCGTCGGAGCCATCTACTTGCCGTGGCCCACTGAAAGCGGCGGTGTCGTGTACCACGCCCGCGTAGGCGGCGGCGCGTTCGCGGACGATGAACCCATCTCGGCCCCCGAGACCGCTGAGTCCAGGGGCGGCTCGCTGGTCGGGCTTCCGGGCCATTTTGGTGCGGCATACCGAGTTAAAAAGCCCATGCGCTCCAGGTTGGGCGAACCTCGGGTTATCGGCAGCATCGCCTACGAGCTGGCCATGGTCGCCAGGGGCGTGCTCCACTACTCCTTGATCGGCGGCGCCCACCTGTGGGACATGGCCGGAGGAGCCGTCCTCGTGGCCGAGGCCGAAGGGCTGATGATGAGGCGCCGTCGAGCCAATGGAATCGGAGGTCTGCTGGGAGCCGTTCGGTGGGAGCCGACCGGGTCATTGGTCAGAACGTGGGAGAGTGGTGTTACCACCATGGGACAGCTCCGCAAATGGAGGGCCTCCATGGTGCTGGGCAGCCCGGGAGCCGTCCGATTCGTCACCGCCCACCTGCAACGGCGCATACTCCTGCGCCGCCGCCTGGCCGGGGTGGCCCGGCGAGTCAGGCTCGGCCGACGTGGCGACCGACCAGGTGCATAGAAGCTATCTCAAAAAGGGAGGTAACTTACACCGGGGACAACTAGAAGAGGAGCCGACAACCCCCTCACATCCGATATATAGGCCCCTCCCATAAAATCGGCCCCGGTGATACAATAAACGTTAACCTTCCGACGGGCTACCGCCTGTTTCTTCCACCCCCGGATCACCGGTTGAACAGGCCCAAGACCCGCACAAGACAGGACGGAAGATGCCGCTGGAGAACATCGTCGTTCGCGGCGCCCGCGAGCACAACCTCAAGAACGTCAACGTCACCATCCCACGGGACAAGCTGGTCGTCATTACCGGCGTGTCGGGCTCGGGTAAGAGTTCCCTTGCCTTCGACACCATATACGCCGAGGGCCAGCGTCGGTACGTCGAGTCCGTGTCGGCCTACGCCCGCCAGTTCCTGGGCCGCATGGACAAGCCCGACGTGGACTACATCGAAGGCCTCTCTCCGGCCATCTCCATCGACCAGAAAGGCGTCTCCCACAACCCTCGCTCCACCGTGGGCACCGTCACCGAGATCTACGACTACCTGCGCCTGCTTTTCGCCAGGGTGGGGCGGCCCCACTGCTACAAGTGCGGGCGTCCTGTCCAGATGCAGACGGTGCAGCAGGTTGTAGACGCCGTCCTCACCCTACCCGAGGACAGCCGAATCCAGATCATGGCCCCCATGGTCCGGCGTCGCAAGGGCGAGCACAAGGAGGTCTTCGAGGCCGCGCGCAAGTCCGGCTTCGTCCGGGTCAGGGTCAACGGCAAGGTTCATGACCTTTCGGAGTCCTTCGACCTGAACAAGCAGAAGTGGCACAACATTGAGATCGTGGTGGACCGGCTGGTCGGCGGCGACAGCGCCGAGCGGGGCCGCGTCACCGACTCGGTGGAGACCGCCCTCAAGATGGCCGGAGGCCTGGTCCAGGTGTCGGTGGTGGGCGGCGACGAGTTGGTCTTCTCCGAGCAGTTCGCCTGCGTCCACTGCAACATCAGCTTGGGTGAACTGGAACCCAGGACCTTCAGCTTCAACAACCCTCACGGCGCCTGTGCCACCTGCACCGGCCTCGGCTACAAGCTGGAGGTGGACCCAGACCTGGTGATCCCTAACAAAGAGCTAAGCCTGGCCGAGGGCGCCGTCCAGCCCTGGATGCGCTCGGGTTCCTCCAGCCCATGGTTCTTCAGCCTGCTGGAGTCATTGGCGAGGGCCCACAAGTTCTCAACCAGGGTTCCGGTCAAGAAGCTGAGCAAGAAGGCCATGGACCTCGTCCTGTACGGGACCGATGGCAGGGCGATCAGGATGAAGCACCTGACCAAGAAGGGTAAGACCTACGAGTGGAATACATCCTTTGAAGGTGTCGTCAACAACCTGGCGCGTCGATTCCGCGAGACCGGGTCCAGCTACATCCGGTCCGAGATCGAGCGGTACATGGCGTCCAGGCCCTGCCAGTCCTGCGCTGGCCGCCGCCTGAAGCCCGAGGCGCTGGCCGTCACCGTGGGCGGCCTGAGCATCATGGAGGTCACCGACAAGTCGATAAACCAGGCCCTGGCCTGGATCAAGGCCATCGGCGGCGGCCGGAAGCCGGCCGACCTGTCCTTACCGGTCACCTCCACCAACGGCGAGACCCCTGCGACCGACGGCTCGTCTCAGGACGAGACGCTGGCGCCACGTGAGCTGGCCATCGCGACCCAGATACTCAAGGAGATCGACGCCCGGCTGCGCTTCCTGTTGAACATCGGCCTGGACTACCTCACCCTGTCCCGGACGGCATCGACCCTGAGCGGCGGCGAGGCACAGCGCATCCGGCTGGCCACACAGATCGGCTCCGGCCTGCTGGGCGTCCTCTACGTCTGCGACGAGCCCTCCATCGGACTTCACCCCGCCGACGACCACCGGCTCATTACCACCCTCAAGGGCCTGAGAGACCTGGGCAACACCGTGCTCATCGTGGAGCACGACGAGGCCATCATGAGGGCCGCCGACCACATCGTGGACCTCGGCCCCGGCGCCGGCGAGCACGGCGGCCATGTGGTGGCAACCGGCCCGGTACAGACCATCATCGACACACCCGATTCCCTCACCGGCCAGTACCTGGGCCACCGGCGAAAGATACCGCTGCCTGAATCCAGGCGGTCGTCCAACGGCCTGCACATCACCATCAAAGGGGCCCGCGAAAACAACCTGAAGAACATTGACGTGCGAATACCCCTGGAGGTGTTCGTCTGCGTGGCCGGAGTGTCCGGCTCGGGCAAGAGCACGCTGATCTACGAGATTCTCTATAAAAAGCTGGCGCAGCAATTCTACAGGGCCAAAGACCGGCCAGGGGACTGCGACGCCATCGAGGGGCTGGAGCACATCGACAAGGTCGTCAACATCGACCAGTCGCCCATCGGCCGGACCCCCCGGAGCAATCCCGCTACTTACACCGGCACCTTTACGCCGATACGAGAGATATTCGCCAGCGTGCCCGAGGCCCGGATGCGCGGCTACAAGCCCGGCCGCTTCTCCTTCAACGTCAAGGGCGGCCGCTGCGAGGCATGTACCGGCGACGGCTACATCAACATCGAGATGCAGTTCCTGCCCGACGTCACCGTCCCCTGCGAGGTCTGCCACGGCAAGCGGTACAACAGGGAGGCGCTGGAGATTGATTTCAAGGGCAAGAACATCGCCGACGTCCTCTCCATGACCGTTTCCGAAGCGCTCGAGTTCTTCTCAAACATCCCCAGGGTGCGTAACCGGCTCCAGACCATGTACGACGTGGGTCTGGGGTACATCCATCTGGGCCAGCCCGCCACCCAGCTCAGCGGCGGCGAGGCCCAGCGCGTCAAGCTGTCCACCGAGCTGTCCAAGCGGGCCACGGGTAAGACTCTCTACATTCTGGACGAGCCCACAACCGGCCTGTCATTCGAAGACTGCGCACACCTGCTCCGGGTCCTCCACCGGCTGGTGGACGCGGGCAACACCGTCGTGCTGATCGAACACCACCTGGACATGATCAAAAACGTGGACTGGATTATCGACCTGGGGCCGGGAGCCGGCGAGGAGGGGGGCTACGTGGTAGCCGAGGCAACACCCGAGAAGCTGACCGGCAAGAAGAAGTCTCAGACAGGTCGCTATCTCAAGGCCCATCTAGCCCTTGAAAAAACCGCGAAAATAGCGGAGCCTGTGGGAACTGCCGACTAGTCCCGCGCCTGCTATAATCTGGTACAGCCCAGGGTAGTGTCGGACGGACGGCGGTTGTAGCAGCCGGCTAGAGAGTTACGCAACCGGCTGGGATTTCAACGATAGGCCCCGGGTCCAGGCCGGACCTCGGCGCCATGCTATCCCGTCTGTAAGGAGGGAACCATGCGACCAGACTCGTCCGCTAAATCCGCAGCGCGTAGAGGTGGACTGGTGCGACGGTTGTACCGTGTCAGGCCCTGGGCGTTCTCCGCCCTGTTGCTCGGCGCCATGGCTCTAGCCGCCTGCGGCGGCGGCGACGACGGCCCGACCCGGCTCCGCAACGATAGCTTCAGTGTCGGACCGTCGCCCACCCTCGAGGTTGACGTCGAGAACGGCCGTATTGTGGTCCGGGCCGAGGAGGGCACCACCATCCACGTCCAGGCGACGGTGAAGAACGCCCCTCGGGTCGAATACACCGCAGTGCAGAGCGGGAACACCGTGACGGTCGTGGCCCATTCCAAGAACACCATCTCAGGTCCTGGCGGCGAGGCGGACCTCACGATAACCGTCCCTCCCAATACAAGCGTCGATCTCAAGACGGTCAACGGCAACGTCGAACTGTGGCATACGGAGGGGACCGGCACCCTGAAATCTACCAACGGCGACATCGTCCTGGTGGGTGTCAAGGGAGAGTTCGGTGCCAGCACCACCGCCGGAGACATCGTGTTCGACGGCGAGTTGGTCCCAGACAGTCACAACACGCTGACTACGGTTAATGGAGATGCCTCCATTGGACTGTCTGGAAAGCTGAACGTGAGCATCGACGCGACCACGACCAACGGCTCGGTGGATGTTCGCTGGCCCGACCTGGAGGCAACGGTCGACAGCAAACGTCACGTAACCGGCACCATCGGCGACGGCGAAGCCGGCCTGCTGGTAAGCACCGTCAGCGGCAACGTGACGGTACTGTAATAGTAAAACCGCCGGGCAGTACCTCCTAACGAGGGAGTGGAAAAATCGACGAGACTCGCCTACGGGCCCTGCTGAACAGCTTCAAGGAAAACGGGCTCAGCGTCGACGACGTTATCTCGAAGCTACGTGTGCTGCCCTACGAGGACCTGGGCTTTGCCAAGGTCGACCACCACCGGGCCATCCGAAAGGGTTTTCCGGAGGTCATATTCGGCGAGGGCAAGACACCCGAGCAGGTCACGGCCATCGCCCAGACCATGCTCCAGCAGACGGACCGGCTCCTGGTAACCAGGTCACGCCCCGAGACGTTCGCCGCCGTCCGGGAGGGCGTCCCCGACGCCGTCTACGACGAGACCGCCAGGACCATCGTGGTAGACCGCAGACATGAGCGGCCCGTCACACCCGGCGTCCTGGTAGTCTGCGCCGGGACCGCCGACCTCCCTGTTGCCTGCGAAGCGGTCGTCACCGCCGAGGCGATGGACTGTGGCGTGGAGCGAGTATTCGATGTCGGCGTGGCCGGCGTGCACCGCCTCCTGGACCGACTGCCCGCCCTGCAAAAAGCCCGCGTTATCATCGCCGTCGCGGGAATGGAGGGTGCGCTTCCCTCAGTGGTGGGAGGGCTGGTGCAGGTGCCTGTGATCGCCGTCCCCACCAGCATCGGATACGGCGCCAGCTTCAAGGGACTGGCCGCGCTGCTGGCCATGCTCAACTCGTGCGCCCCCGGCGTGGGAGTCGTCAACGTGGACAACGGATTTGGAGCCGGATACTTGGCCGCGCTCATCAACAAAGCGGGGGCACCATCCTGAGCGCCGCTAACCGCTGTCATACCCCGAGACGCGCGTGTCCTCCCCGGCCAAAACATCGCTCGCAGGAGCAACGGTGAAGATGACATGAGTAACCCAGACCGGCCGGACTACCACTTCCTCGAACGGGCCCGGGAGCTTCACAGGCGGGTCCCCCTTATCGACGGCCACAACGACCTGCCCTGGCAGTACCGGCAAAAGGCCCGGAGCGTGCTGTCGGAGATCGATCTCAGCCATCCCCAGCCCGAGCTGCACACCGACATCGCCAGACTGAGGGAAGGCGGTGTGGGCGGGCAGTTTTGGTCGGTCTACGTGCCGGTCTCGGCCCCTCGCGAGTTATTAGTCCGGGAGACGATCGAGCAGATTGACCTGGTCCACGCCATGGTGGACCGCTACCCGGAGACCTTTCAGCTCGCACTGACCGCGGACGACGTGGAGCGGGCGTTCAATGACGGCAAGATCGCCTCGCTGATAGGCGTCGAGGGTGGACACTCCATCGACTGCTCCCTGGGCACCCTCCGCATGTTCCACAGGCTGGGCGCCCGGTACATGACGCTGGCTCACTTCGGGAACACCCCCTGGGCCGACTCGGCCACCGATACCCCGGCGGCCAACGGCCTCACGGAGTTCGGCCTCGAGGTCGTGCGGGAGATGAACCGGCTGGGTGTCCTGGTCGACCTCTCTCACGTGTCACCCGACACCATGCGCGACGCCCTGAGCGCGGCCGAGGCGCCGGCGATATTCAGCCACTCGTCGGCGCGGGCCGTCACCGACCATCCGCGCAACGTCCCCGACGACGTGCTGAAGCGCCTGCAGGAAAACAACGGCGTGGTTATGGTCAGCTTCGTGCCATTCTTCGTGAGCCAGGCAAGCTCAGATCACTTCAACAGTCGTCAGGCCGAGGCCGAACGGCTGGGGATCTCACGATGGGACGCCAGCAATGAGGCTTCCAGGCGGCTCACCGACTGGGAGGAGGCCAACCCGGCCCCCCGTGCCACTATAGCCGACGTCGCCGACCACATCGACCACATCGTAGACCAGATCGGCGTCGATCACGTGGGAATAGGGTCGGACTTCGACGGCATACCCAGCGAGCCGGAGGGTCTGGAGGATGTTTCCAAGTATCCTCTGCTCACCGCGGAGCTAATCCGGCGGGAATACAGCGACGAGGACATCATGAAGATCCTGGGCCTGAATGTGTTGAGGGCTCTTCGCGGTGCCGAAGATGCCGCCCGACGCCTCCAGCAGGTCCGCGGGCCTTCAGAGGCCCAGTTCGAGGACCTCGACGGACCGCCGGCCGGAGACAATTAAGACCCGGTCCGGCCCACAGGCCACAGGCTAAATCCTGCTCCACTGGGGTGGCCGGCGTCAACATGGACGGCAGCTTCGGCACCGGACTCCCGCCGCACGCGTCGATTGGCCCTCGGCCTGGGAATCCCACCGGCCTTCCCTCAAGGCCACTCACCTATCTCGAACGGCCCGTGCTCCCATTGCCGCCCGTTCCCGCGCGTGGTTCGACAAACCCGTCCTGTCCGACGTACTTACATTGAACGCGTCGGACTCCGACCCCTCGGAGAGCCAGCCGAAGGGCTCACCGTGAACGGATGAGTACCGGACAGGCGGCTGGCTGGCTCTCCTCCGACTTTTTATCACACACGGTCAAGGACCGTCCAAGCGGCACCGGGGGAGGGCAGGGCGGGCGCTCTTCACCTGGGGCCGGGTGCGGTCCGCTGCACTGACCGGAGCCGTTCGAGTAGAATAGACCCGTATCAGCGGTCTGTTGGACACCAAAGGAGCCGGCGATGAAGATCACCGATATCCGGGCCATTCTCCTATCGGCGCCCATCCTACCGGAGCGCCGGTGGCGCAGCGACCTGGGCGTCATGGTCAAGACCGACAACGTCATCGTCGTGGTGGACACCGATGAGGGTCTCCGCGGCATCGGAGCGGCCCACGGCGGCCCTGAAGCCATCAAGGCCATAGTTGAGTACGAACTCCAGCCCGCCCTTGTCGGAGAGGACCCCACCGACACCGAACGGTTGTGGGAGAAGATGTACAACGGCTCCAGGTTCCAGCCTAGCCTTTCGCGGGGCTACAGCATGCCGGGACACGGCAGACGCGGCGAGACCCTCTGCGCCATCGCCGGAGTTGACATCGCCCTCTGGGACATCTGGGGCCAGGTCCTGGGCCAGCCAATCTACAAGCTCCTGGGGGCCAGCCGCACCAGCGTCCGGGCGTATGGGTCCGGCGGGTGGGCGCCCGGCGATGAGGCCGAGCAGGAGTTGGGCGGCTACGCGGCCAAGGGCTTCAGCGCGGTGAAGATGCGGGCCGAGGGCCGGGACGGTTTTTCCATCCAGAAGGCGGTCCGGCGGATAGCGGCGGCGAGGCGCGGAATCGGTCCCGACGTGGAACTCATGGTGGACGCACACGGCTCGCTGGATGTATCGACCGCCATCCGGCTGGTCCGTCGCATGGAGGAGTACGACGTCGCCTGGTTCGAGGAGCCCGTTTCGCCCGACAACCATCAGGGTCTGGCCGAGGTGCGTTCGGCCACCAGCGTTCCCATCGCCACTGGCGAGCGGGAGGCCACGCGGTTCGACTTCCTCAGCCTGCTGGAGAAGAGGGCCGTGGACATCGTGCAGCCGGACATCGCCATCGCCGGCGGCTTCACCGAGGTGCGGCGTATAGCCACCCTTGCCGCCGCCTACGGAGTCCGCTTCGCGCCCCACGTCTGGTCGTCGGGCGTGCTCTTCGCGGCCAGCATACACATGGCCATGTCGGCCCCCAACTGCCACATATTCGAGGTCAGCCAGCGCCCCATCCCGCTCATCTACGAGGTGTTCGAGGAACCCTTCGAGATCGTGAACGGGTACGTCCACGCACCCGAAAAGCCCGGCCTCGGCTTCACTCTGCGAGACGATGTCGAGGAGCGGTTCCCCTTCATCGAAGGGCCGGGCTATGTTTACTGATACGGACTAGGGGTGACACCAATGCCATCTACAACGCTGTTGACACGGCCAAATCCCCTCGAGCTATTCGACTGGGCTGAGCAGACCGCCGCCCCTTGTGGCATCGCCATCCCCCAGAGCTTCGTTGACGGCCGGATCGACACGGAGCTTATCGAGGAGTTCGTCCCCCGGGCGGAGGACCTGGGCTACCACAGCCTCTGGACTGGTGAGTCGATCCTGGGCGCCAGCGACTCCCTGGAGCCCATCGGGCTGCTCTCCTACGTCGCGGCCCTCACCGAGAGTATACGTCTGGGCACGGCTGTGGTCATCGCCACCAACCGCAACCCCGTCCAGCTGGCCAAGGCCTTCGGCACCCTGGACCAACTCAGCAACGGACGGCTGATAGTCGGCATGGCCATCGGAGGCGACCCCGGCCGCTACCCCCTCTTCGGTGCGCCGTCGGAGCGACGGGTACGCCACTTCGTCGAGGGACTGGAGGTGATGAAGGCCCTGTGGCAGCAGCCGCAGGCCAGCTACGACGGCCACTTCTACACCCTGGACGGCGAAACCATGGAGCCCAAGCCCGTCCAGAAACCCCACCCTCCGGTCTGGTTAGGTGGCCGCCACCCCGACGCTCTGAGGCGGGCGGCGCGCCACGCCGACGGCTGGATGGGTGCCGGCGGCACCTCGACGGAGCAGTTCAGGGCCCATGTCGAGATCGTAAGGGAGAGCCTGGCCGACTCCGGACGCGACCCGGCGTCGTTTACCATCGCAAAGCGGGTCTACCTGGCCATCGACGACGACGCGGACCGCGCCGAGCGCCGCCTGCGGGACTGGTTCGGCCTCACCTACGGCAGCCAGGACATGGGCTCACGGGTCTCGGTCTGGGGCTCTGTCTCGCGGTGCATCGAGGGCGTATCCGAGGTCGTCGAGGCCGGTGCCCAGATGCTCCTGCTCAACCCCGTCTTCGACGAGATGATGCACCTTGAGGCCCTGCACGACGAGGTCATACCCAACCTACCCCGGCCGTGACAGCACACCGGTCTTGTTCTGCACCGGCAGCCCATCGCTCCCGTATCCACCGACCGCCTCGGATCTAACCGCTCCTAATACACCAGTAGCTTTTGGGGGATTCCAAAGGGGGCTGAGCCCCTTTTGGCAGGGGCTTGGGGAACACCCCCAACACAAGAAGGGCGGGCGGGTGGGAAAAAGGAATGGGTCAAGGCTACCCCCATGAACCCCTACTCGTAGATGCCGGTCAGGTTGGTCGTGTAAGGCACCAGATCGCGGACAACCTCGACCGACAGCGGTGGTTCCTGCCCGAGAAAGTCGTGCAGCCGGTCGATGGCCGGCTCGTCGTACCGCCGCCTCAGCAGTCCCCTAACAGAAGGCGACTGCGCGACCTCAAGGAGCCTGTTGGCACCCAGCATCTGGTCGGCCTCTTCCAGTCCCCGGTCCAGCACCAGGTACTGACCGAACGCGGGCCACAGGTCGCAGAGCACCAGCCACTTGATCATCTGCTCGCCCCTCCCACCCTGCCATTCGGCGCCGCGGTCGTCTTCGTGCAACAGCAGCCGCAGGAGGCGAAGCTCGTTCCCCAGCCGGTTGTAGGTCCTGGGGTTCCGGCTTACCCCGTGGGCCAGCCTGACCAGGTTCCGGGCATCGTCGTCGCTCAGCGCCACCGTCTGCCACTCGTCTTCCCTCTCCGGTTCGGTGACGGATTGTTCTACTCGCTCGGCTCGGCGACGTTCATCTTCCACGTCCGGTCCAGGCTCTCCGTCCACTCTGCGAATGGGCACGGCTTCACGTCGCTCGAAGTCCCCCGGCTGGCCCTCGGTGCTCTGCGGCAGCCGGACGGTGATCGGCTGGCGTCCGCGCAGCAGGCCCTCAAGCTGGGACCTCCCCGGCCGGGGTAACAGGAACGGGATCTGGACGATCTTGGCCAGGTACTCCATCCCCAGCTCGCCCGGGGGCCGCCGTTGTCCAGACTGGAGCACGCGGCGGTAGCGGTACTCGATGGCGCGGCTGACGATCCGCGTGTCCACCGCCAGGAAGACCACGAACCGCTTCTCCTTCAGGATTAGCTTGATACCCTCCAGCACATCGACGATCTTGTCCGGCGGGCATCTGTCCAGGTCGTCTACGAAGACGACGGTCTTCAGCAGCACGTTGCCGTCCTGTTCGGGCTCGCCGCCGGGCCAGGGTCCCAGCGTGCGACGCCTTTCCCTGAACTCTCTCGGCAGGCTGCTCTCGAACCCTTTCAGTAGGTCTCCCACCAGCTTGATCACCGGTTCCGACTCCTCCAGGGTCGTGACGTCTTTCAGGAGCAGCGACAGCCTGGCCGACGCCGGCTTGCTCAGCGCCGGGCGTACGCCCCGACGCCAGCCTTCGACGATGGACGGAGCGCCGAAGAGCCCGCCGACGGCTGTCAAGGCCCATGTCAGGGTCTCCGTCGACGTGCCGGGCCACGTATTCGCCGATACCAAAGTTGCGATTCCGGCCACGCCGGCGGCCATGACGGGCCATCGTTCCATCAGGCGGTGCCACACGAAGTCCAGGTTTCTTGGTAGCGCGAATAGGCGGCGACGTTTTGCGGTGCGGTCGTCCATGGCAGTGACGATGGCTTGAGTAAGCGCCGCCCAGAGCTTTTGCTGGCTCTCGGAGTTCTCCCAGGCGTTGAACTTTACGACCAGCAGAGGCCGCGTGTATTTCTTCCCCTCATGCTCCCATTCCTGCTCGGATACAAGCTCCTTGTGGATCAGGTCCATGAGGGCGCTCTTGCCCGAGCCCCATTCCCCGTATAGCCCGATGGTCAGCGGTGGCTTTGACTCCTGCATCAGGACCAGCCGGGCCAGCGCCCGGGCGTACCGGTCCATGTCCAGCCTGTCTACGCCGTCGAACTCGTCGTTGGCCGCAAACGTCCGCCCCGGTATTTTTCTGTACGGTTCAGCAACGCCTTCCTCAGTCGCCTGCGGCGGCTCCTTGACAGCGAACTGCTCCTGCTGGAGATCATCGGTTAGCGGCTCGACCGATTGTGCGGTCTGCTGCTGGGCGGCCTCGGGTGAGGCCTCCTCGGGAATAATGTAAGATGGCTCCCCTTCGATTTCCGCACGCTGCGCACGGCTGAGCTGGCTAAACAAGAGCGACGCTCCCCTCATAGACGTTCGCGAAAGGTTAGCGGCTTCAAGTTTTGCGCCGACCAGTTCGGCACTCTCCATGTCCGCTTCAAGTAGATCTGCCCCTGTTAAGTTAGCGTCTCTTAAATCGGCTCCCTCAAACTTTGCGCCGACCAATAGAGCGGTGGTTAAATCGGCATCCCGGAGATTCGAGCCGCCAAGATCTGCATCCGTGAGGTTCGCCCCGTATAGGTTTGCGCCTTCCATATCTACATCCCGAAGGTTTGCGCGCTTAAGATCTGCCTTACTAAGCGTCGCACCCCTGATTATCAATCCCTGAAGATCTTTACCCGGCAGTTCCACTTCCCCCAGATGTCTCGCCGTAAGATTTAAACCGTAAGGTCCGCCATTCAGATTGATAAGAACATTAACAATCTCGGAGTCAAGCGGGCGGATTTGCCTGCCGTCCTTTTCCAGGAAACCCGCATCCGTCAGAAACCCGTCGATCTCTTCGCGGGAGAGCTTGCCGCCGCCCTCGGCTCCCTTTGTGTCCATCTCACGCCTCCTATCGCCGGTCTCGTCTGGCGAATAGTCGAGTTATTTTCCTGAACCTCTTACCCCAAACCCAGCTCCAACACGTACCGGCCCACGTCCCGGTTCTCCCGGAACGAGAACCCTTCGAAATCGCCGTTGTAGCCGATGATGGGGATCTCCCGCTCGTGTACCGAGGCGTGGGAGCGCAGCCGCGCGGGCATCTCCACCTCCAACGGGTCGCCAAAAACCACGTCCGGTTCCCCGGTCACCACTATGTCGCCGATGCGGTCGTAGGGCAGCCTGTACTGCTGCGCAGCCTCATCGCGTGAGAGGGCCTCTTCCACCCCGTCCGTTCCTTTCAGCACGTCCAGCGCCCGCGCCGCTGCATCGGGAACGCCGGACTCCAGGTACACGTAGGCGCACCCGCCCAGGTTGGAGTGGTGGACTACGTAGTGGTCCTTGATGATGGGCACCGGGTTGGCGGCAATGCCATATTGGGCCAGCGCGGCCTTCAGGTCCACCATCCGGCTCTTGGCGGACATTCCGTGGTCGGCGGTGACCAGCAGCGTCGCGTCGGGATGGGCCTCCATCAGCCCGCCGATGGCGTCGTCTAGGATGGACATGTGCCGCTGCGACTCGGGCTCCTCCGGCGCGTAGGTGTGCATGGCGTAATCGGTAGTGGCGATGTAGGCCAGCCCGGCATCCGGCTCGGACCGCGACAGCAAGTGGCTGGCGGCCCCGATGACCCACCCGTTGACCTCCAGCGAGTAGATCTCCGGCGGCTCGCCGACCTCGTCCACAAGATAGCCGGGCGGCCGCTCCGACGACACCGCCACCGTGGCATGGTCCCCCAGCAGGGTCCGCAGCTTGTCCTTGGCCGTCACCAGGATGGAGCCGACGCCGACCGCCTTCGCCCGCTGGAAAATGGTCTGCGCCTGGATATCCCGGCCCGACTCCATGTAGACCTCTTCGCCCGTCTCCCTCACCAGCCTGTAATTAGAGCCGATGCCGTGGGCCTCCGGATAGCTCCCCGTCACCAGGGACACGTTGTTCACGTTGGTCACAGATGGCATCATGCACCGGCTGGTCACCAGGAACCCTTTCCTCCCCAACTCCCGGAGGACGGGAGTCTCGCACGCCTCCAGGTACTCCGGATCAAACCCGTCTATGCAGATGACAACCGTCTTCCCGGTCAAGACAACTACCTCTCTTCCGTACCTTGGACGCCCACGCTCATCGAACTCTTCCAGGATATCCCCGATTCTAGTGCTAAGTCCGTCAAAAAGCGAAGGCCTGTTCGTCTCGAGGCCCCGGTCCGGACATTTCAAACATGCCGACATCCATATCGGCAACGCTTGCGGCCTAGCCGGTAAGGCACTAAGATTTACCCTACACAAAATGACTCAGGCGAGAATCGAGTTCACACATATTACCAGCCTCCGGGCGGAGGCTGTGGGCGAGCCCGGACAGCGGACCTTCCGGATACTGGTCGACAGCGACACCGGTTCGGCCATGATGTGGCTGGAAAAAGAGCAGCTCTTCCAGCTTGGTCTGGCCATCTCACAGCTTATTGCCACGTTACCTGACGATGAACAAGAAGCGGCGTCGCCACATCCGTCGGAAGCGGTCCCGCACCCGGCACAGCTTGACTTCAAGATCGGCAAGATCGTGCTGGGCCACGACAGCAGCAATGGTCTATTTATGATCGATGCCCATGATCCGGATGACGAGGAGTCCGCCACCGTCAAGCTCTGGGCGGACAGGTCGCAGGCCCAGGACTTCTCCGAGGAAGCGTTGCTCGTATGCGCCTCTGGAAGGCCTCTTTGCCCCCTGTGCAGCGGCCCCATCGATCCCAGCGGCCACGTATGCGCCCGCGTCAACGGACACAAGCCCCTGGACGAATTCTAGCCCCAACGCCGGCCACGGCCTCCCGTCCTTCAGCCCGTGCCGCCGGCTCATCCCTACTGAAAAGCCGGAACTTTGTCGTGTATTCTAGAAAACGGACCCCACCGGTTGAGCCACCACCTCACATAGACGCCACTGCCGTGGAGCTATCCGAAGAGGAAGCCCTCCCGCTGCTTCGGACCGGCGAGATTATCGGCGGGCACCAGGTGCCCTGGGGCTCCAACTACACGTTCCTGGTGTTTATCGACGCCGGGCCCGGACGGTATATTCGTGCCGTGTACAAGCCCCGGGACGGCGAGCGGCCCCTGTACGACTTTCCTCACGGCACCCTGCATAAGCGGGAATACGCCACCTTTTTGCTCAGCCGGGCGCTGGGCTGGCCGGATGTCCCCTTGATTCTTATCAGGGATGGCCCCTATGGCGTGGGCTCCATGCAACACTACATCGAGTCCGACCCCGAAGTTACCTACTTCGACCTCATCGAGGACAGGGAGGAGGAGCTGCGCCGCTTTGCCGTCTTCGACCTGCTGGTCAACAACGCCGACCGTAAGGCAGGGCATTGCCTGCTGGGAAACGACGGCCGCCTGTGGAGCATCGACCACGGCCTCACCTTCCACCCCCTCTTCAAACTGCGGACCGTGATGCTGGAGTTCTGGGGCCAGCCTATCCCTGAACCCTTGTTGGTCGACATCGAGTCGCTCCTCGCCGAGCTGAAACCAACAGACGGCCTCGCCGGTCAACTGGCGGAGTGTCTAGAGCCCGTAGAGATCGAGGCCCTGCGAGAGCGCCTCCGGGCCGCGCTGGAAGACCCGGTCCTCCCGGTCCTCGACCCCCAACGGAACGTCCCCTGGCCCTGGGTCTGATGGCTCCATCCTCGGTCCAATCACCTCGATAACCCACCGACAGCGTCCGCATTGTGAGCTACATCGTGCTATGATATACTCTCCGATGGCTAACACCCGCTTTCCTTGGCCCTATCGACATGAAGGCCGCGGCGGGTCAGGCCGACTCACCCCGGTGACCGGGCACGCCAGCGAGAGGAGACCTGTTTGGCATACGTAAGGCTACGTGAAGGGGAGGATGGCGAGAGCCTTCTCAAGAGGTTCCAGACCTCTATGCAGCGCTCCGGCGTCCTGCGCGAACTGAGGAACCGGCGGTTCTTCCGCTCCAAGGGGGAGCAGGCCCGACTGGACCACCAGCGCAGCCTCCGACGTCTGCGCCGCCGCAAGCAGCGTGTGTGAGCCGCCAGTTCTCCAACCGGACTCCTGACCCTCTCCGCTACGGCGCCCTAAACCGGGCGACACGACAGTAGGTCTGCGTCTACGACGCCACAACTCAGTGGTTGCCTGTCTTCCATCAAGCCACCGCCGCATATTGTACGTACCGCCTCCTTCACACTATCTTCAACATTGGCCGCTACACTGGGAACCGATCCATCGTAATCGGTCGGGCTTCGCCCGGGTCTTACCGGCGGCGGACCAGGTGTAGTGGACGCGAATGTCTGTGGATGCCTGTCCTGCGCCGAGACAGCACCCTTTCCCTATATGTTTCCATCATATCTATGGGACCCGCTACAAGAATAACTGAGATAAACGGATTGTTCGGCCGGGCCCCAGGAGGAGACCAACCATGTTCAGGCGATCTCACCTTTTAATAGTCATCTCACTTGCCCTGGTCGTGGTATTGAGTGCGTGTGGCGGGACCACGCCCGCCGAAGACCCGCCTTCAGCGGTAACCACGGCGACGGCGATGCCCGCACCGGTACCGGCCTCCACCACATCGGGCGCGCCCCCTCAAGTCCAGGTGTCGCCCACGGTCCCGGCGGTCCCGGCGCCCACACCCATAACGACGCCGACACCCGGAGCGACCGCACTCGCACCGACCCAGGCGCCAGCGCCGACCCAGGTGCCCGCACCGACCCAGGCTCCAGCGCCGACGCCAACTCCAATAGCCGGACTCAACGGTGGAACGCATTCGACGGACCAGGTCTCGTTGTCTCCGGCGGCCGACGAGTTGCCGACCGTCGAGGTCGTCAAGATTCTCAGGCCCTCGGTGGTCCAAATCGTCACCGAGTCCTTGTCCATGGGTTTCTCCAACCAGCCGGTGCCGAGCAAGGGCGTAGGCACCGGAGTTATCCTGGACGAAGAGGGCCATATACTAACCAACAACCACGTAATCGACGGCTCCGGCAGCATAACGGTCACCCTCAACACGGGCGAGCGCCATGATGCCAGACTCATCGGCGGGGACTTCACCACCGACCTGGCGGTCATTCAGATCGACGCCCAGGGCCTGACTGCCGCACGCCTCGGTGTATCCACCGAGCTGCAGGTCGGGGAAGACGTCATCGCCATCGGGCACGCACTGGGGCTGGAGGGAGGACCTACGGTGAGCAAGGGCGTCGTCAGCGCCATAGGACGCTCCATCGACACCGACGCCCAGACCACCATCGTGGACCTGATCCAGACCGACGCTTCCATTAACCCCGGCAACAGCGGCGGGCCCCTGGTCAACAACAGGGCCGAGATCGTCGGGATCAACACCGCCATCATCGAGGGTAGCCAGGGTATCGGTTTCTCCATCAACATCGACGATGCCAAGGAGGTCGCAACCCAACTGGTCCTGAGGGGTTACGTGAACCGCGGTTTCCTGGGAATCACGCCGGTGAACTTGACTCCGGGAATCGCCGACCAGCTGGACCTCCCCATCACCGAGGGCGTCATACTGGCCCGCGTGATTCCGGGCACCCCTGCGGATGCGTCCGGACTGAAGGCGGAGGACGTCATCGTCCGGTTGGGGGACGAGTCCATCGCCAACAACGGTGAGCTCTCCAAGTTCCTTATCGCCCACCTACCCGGTGAGACGGTTGAGGTCGTGATCTACCGTGGAAGCTCTGAGCTCACCACGTCGATCACCCTGGGCGAGCGCCCGAGGTAATGGGAGACGTCTCTTAACGGGCCGGCCCGAAGGTCGAGCCCACGATTAGCCGCGTGGTGGTCCGTCCCTTAGGGTCATAAAGAGAATGGTTGGCTTGGTTCGTGTCGTCATCCTGAGCGTTGTGGAGGATCGTCCATGTCCCGATTGTATCGGGGCTCCTCAGGATGACAGAGTCTAAGCGGGTCGGCACTACTAGAGACGACATTAATTATCACACCAGACCGTGCGTCGGTCTGCGCCACGCCATCCCGTCGGTCTTGCGCATGAACTCGGCGTGAAGCACGGCGTTGGAGGCGATGAGACCGTCGCTGTACAGGCCCGCCCGCCCGCCGTTGCGGTCGGTGATAATACCTCCGGCCTCTTCGACCAGCAGCAGCCCTGCCACCTGGTCCCAGGGCTCCAACTGGTGGTGGAAATAGAGGTCCGCCCGGCCTGCGGCGGCATACGCGATCCCCAGCGCCGATGAGCCCATTATCCGGGCGGTCTGCATGCCGGGCCAAAACCTCTGGATAATCTCCAGTCCGTTGACCGCGCCTTCATTGTTGTAGCTCAGGTCCATGCCCAGGACACAGTCTTCGATCCTGGTCTGGGAGGAAACGTGTATGGCCTTGTCGTTCAGGAAGGCGCCCACACCCTTCTCCGCGTGAAACATCTCACGGCGCATGGGGTCGTAGTTGACTCCGACCAGCACCTCCCCGTCCAGGGCCAGGCCCACCACCACCGAGAAGTGTGGGATTCCCGACGCATAATTCCGTGTCCCATCCAGGGGGTCCACGATCCAGACGTAGCCCGAGTCCGGGCTAGCCCCTTCGGACTCTTCTCCCAGGAGGCCCATGTCGGGAAATTCCCTACCGAGCACCGCAAAGATCTCCGACTCAACTTTTTTGTCCACGTCGGTAACTATATTGCCCCGACCTTTATACGAAATCTGCTTGACCTCATGGAACTTTTCGACCAGAATTACTCCCGCAATCGAGGCTGCATCTCGTGCCACCGCCATCGCTGATTTGCCGCTCGTGCCGGTCAATTTTTCTTCCAGTGAAATCGCCTCCTTTCCTCGATTATTTTTCTTGCCCGCTGGCTAAGATACTACATTATTTAAGCCCGTGTGAAATCCGAAAATATCCCCTTGAAATGTCGAGCTTGGCACATGCTAGAATCCGGAGGCACCACCAATTTCGGTGATGTCTCCTAACCCCGGTCGATGACGCTCCCTTTGTCTATAGAGGCCCGTAGATGACGCTTCAGCAAGCAAAACAGGTGTGGGAAGCCGCCCTGGGACACCTCCAGATGCAGGTTACCCGCCCGAGCTACGAGACTTGGCTGAAGGACACGGTTGGCATCGACCAGAGCGACGGTGAATTCGTCGTCGGGACCCCGAATGCTTTTGTCGCCGAGATGCTGGAGCAGCGCATGTATTCCCTCATCTCACAGGCCATGGAGAAGGTGACAAAAGGTCAAGTCGATGTGCGTTTTCATGTACTGTCTAAAGAGGCGTCCCGTTACAGCCCCGAGGTCGACGGAGGACCCGGCAGTAACGACCATGACGACCTTCAACAACGGCATTTCGCGCCGGCCGGAGGTGCGCGCACGCCAGCGCCGGCCAATGGCCGCCCCATATATCTCAACCCGAGCTACACCTTCGACACTTTCATTGTGGGCAAATCCAACGAGCTGGCCCACGCGGCGGCGGCGGCGGTGTCAGATAACCCTGGCTTTATCTACAATCCTTTGGTCATCTACTCGGACGTGGGGCTTGGCAAGACGCACCTGCTCCACGCCATCGGTCACCGGGTGCGTTCCAGGGGCCTGTCCCTCATTTACACCACCACCGAGGAGTTCACCAACGAGTACATCAAGGCCATCCGCGACGGCAAGACCGAGGAGTTTCGCGGCCGCTTCCGCAGCACCGACGTGCTCCTCCTCGACGATCTCCAGTTCCTCATTGGCAAGGAGCAGACTCAGGAGGGCTTCTTCCACACGTTCAACGCCCTCCACATGACCAATCGGCAGATCCTGATAACCACCGACCGGCCCGTGGCCGCGCTCACACTTCTTGAAGACCGCATCCGGTCCCGTCTCGGCGGCGGACTCGTCGTCGATATCCAGCCTCCGGACCTGGAGACACGGCTCGCCATCCTTCGCGCCAAGGCCGACCTCCTTAGGCAGCAGGTGGACGCCGATGTCATCCAGTTCCTGGGCGAGCGCATACACAATAACATCCGCGAGCTGGAAGGTAACCTCAATCGAGTCGTAGTCTACGCACAAATGACCCGGAGCCCAATAACCCTGGAACTCGTCAAACGGGCCATCGCCGACACCCTGAGCCCCAACAGCAGGCGGCGCCTTGCACCCGACAGTGTCCTTGACGCAGTCTCGACATACTTCAGTGTGGACAAGGACGCCCTCAAAGGACCCCGGGGTAAAAAGAGCGTCTCCCTCGCCCGCCAGGTGACCATGTACCTCCTCAAGGAGGAAGCCAACCTTGGACCTACCTCCATCGGGCGCATTCTCGGAGGCAAAGACCACTCAACCGTCGTTAAGAACTGCGCCAAGATCGTACACCTGCTGAACGTGGACCCCCACCTGCGGCGCGACGTTATCAATATCCGCGACTCACTGGTTCACGCCTAGCATCTATCCCGGCGGGCAGATTATTTCAGGAACAGATCACCCTTCTAGAGAACTGATTATCTATAAAACACCTAACCAAAAGATTGACCGTTGTTCAAACTATTAATCAACACCACAACTCTGATTCCGTGGATAACCCCCTTATTTTCGTGGATAAGCCGCCCTTACGGTGTATAGAGACGGAATCTCTCTTCCTCCTCATCCGACCGTTAATTCTCCCCACGCACTGTCCACAACCCTGCCACAAAACCCCCATGTTACAATACTTCTAGCTCCTTACCTGGCAGGAACTCTTATCCACAAATCCACGCCATTATTACCTTTTATTATTCTTCTCTCTACTCAGATATGATTGATCAAGTTGATATAGATATTCATAGTGGTAATGGTGGAAACGGTGCTGTGAGCGGTAGGAGGGAGAAATACGTCCCAAGGGGAGGACCCGATGGTGGGGATGGGGGAGACGGCGGCTCGGTGATTATCAATTCCAGCCCAAATATAAACACGCTGGTTGAGTTCCAACACAGGAATAGATTTGCGGCTGAAAATGGTGGACACGGGCTGGGTGCTCTGAAGCACGGACGAAATGGGCGGGATGTAACGGTGATGGTGCCGGTGGGCACTCAGGTGTGGTCTGGAAGTGGTGCTGGGAAACTACTGGCTGATCTGACTGGTGAAAACGAGAGTTATGAAGTTGCGGCAGGTGGAAGGGGAGGAAGAGGGAACGCGCGGTTCGCAACACCGACAAACAGGTTCCCGTTGCTGGTCGAGGAAGGTGAGCCGGGCAAGACGCTAAGAGTAAGACTGGAACTGAAGCTGCTGGCTGATGTCGGCATCGTTGGAGCGCCTAATGCCGGCAAGTCCAGCCTGCTGGCCGCGGTCAGTGGGGCAAGGCCAAAGATAGCAGGATATCCGTTCACAACCATCGACCCTGTTCTCGGAGTGGTCGAACACCGAAGGGACAGCTTCGTGATGGTGGAGATTCCAGGGCTAATCGAAGATGCCCATGTGGGCGTGGGCCTGGGTGAGGAGTTCCTTCGTCACGTGGAGCGGACCCGCGTGCTCTTGCATATGGTCGACGGTTCCGTCGAGGACCCGGCCCAGCAGTTCCAGCAGGTGAACCGAGAGATGGAGCTTTACAACAAGGAACTGCTGGACAAACCTCAGGTGGTGGTCATAAACAAGATCGACCTGCCCGGGGTAACGGAAAACGCCGCTTCTTTGCGAACCAGGTTGATCGAAAAGGGCCAACCTGTATTTTTTATATCAGCGGTTGCCAGACAGGGGATCGAACCGCTGCTGGACAAGGCGATAGAACTCCTTGCGGATACACATCGGATATTAGAACAGGACGCTCTCGCCGACTACGAAACAAAACCGGTCCTGAGGCCGAAGCCGAGGAGCGAGCCGGTGAAAGTCCGGCGAGAGAACGGCACATTCGTTGTAACGGCCCCCACGGCGGCCCGTATCGCGGCAATGATCGACGAGTCCGATTGGACCGCGAGAACGCAATTCTACGGCTACATGATGCGGACCGGTATCGTCCGTGCGTTGGAAGAGGCGGGCATCGGCCCGGGAGACACGGTCCGTATCGGACGGGCCGAGTGGGAATGGGGGTAGATTGAGAGCAGGCATCTTTGGGGGGACCTTCGACCCCATCCACACAGGGCACCTGATCGTGGCAGAGGAAGCCAGGATCAGGCTGGACCTGGACCAGGTGCTCTTCATGCCCGCGGGCCGGCCCTGGCTCAAGGCCGACCAGGTGATAACCGAGGCCCGACACCGCATGGCGATGGTGGAGCTGGCCGTGGAGTCAAACCCGCACTTTAGCGCCTCGGACGTCGAGATAAAACGGCCCGGGCCGACCTACACCGTGGACACCCTGGAGGAGATGAGAGGCCGGCTTGGCCCCGATTCGGAGATATTCGCGATCATGGGCCTGGACCTTTTGAAGGAGCTAGGCCAATGGCATGAGCCTCACCGCCTCTTCGAGCCGGCAACCGTCGTGGGCATGTCCAGGCCGGGGTCCCCGCAGTTCGACCCGGCGGTCGTGGACGCCATAGTCCCCGGAGCGTCTGCCAGGGTCGTCCTGTTGAACGGCCCCATGGTCGAAATCAGCGGCGCG
>CAZEDC010000133.1:0-3533 GCA_964510985.1 uncultured Dehalococcoidia bacterium | reverse complement strand
CTTCCTTGGCATTTCTCCCCCTTTCTCCAGCCCAGGTTACTAACATTACACCTGGACCAGTTTTCGGGGGGCAGGTCACAATGCTACGAGTGACACCGCCGCCATCCCACCAAATATGTATTGTGCAATGTGACTCCCTTGCCAACCCCAGTCCAGCCCACGTTGGGGTATGTCGTCAGTGGAGCTAGCATCCATCTTTACCTGGTTGGGCGACCGTGTTTCAGGGCCCGTCCCGGCGTCGCCCCGGTGTGGCTACCATCGTCGATTACGACCGTGCCGTTGACGATGACGTACGGGATGCCGGTAGGGAACTGCCTGGGGTTGGTACGGGTCGCCATGGCCTTGACCTCGTCGGGATGGAAGACGGTGATGTCGGCCTTCATGCCGTCGCGCAGGATGCCCCTGTCGGGTATGCCCAGCCGCTGGGCCGGGAAGGATGTCATCTTGCGGACGCCGGTCGGCAGGGTCATATGCTTCTCCTCGCGGACGTATTCGCCCAGTATCGAGGGGAAGGTGCCGTAGCTGCGCGGCGGAGGGTTGTCCCCGAGCAGCAGTGCGTCGCTGCCGACCATGGACAGCGGATGGGCGACTAAGGTGGGCAGCGATTTGAGGTTGGCCATCATGGCGTTGTAGCTGGTCTGGAGGTCCTCCTCCAGCAGCAGGTCGCACATGGCGTCCACCGGATGCTTGCCCCGCATGATGGCCAATTCGGATATGGAGACGCCCTCGTACTTCTGGTTCTCGGGCCTCTTGAAGTAGGTCAACCACATGTCCTGCCAGGGAACGCCGGACCCCACCTCTTGCCGGAGGCGTTCCCGGTGCTCCTCTGAGCGCAGCACCTCGGTGAGGGACTCGGGGCCGCCCTCATGGGCCCAGTCCGGGAACATGATGATGAGGCGGGTGCTGCCGGGATAGAGCGGCACGCTGTCGAAGGTGACGTCCTGGCCGGACTCATGGGCGTCCTCGATGGGCTGAAGCATCTCCTTGGAGCCGCCGGGGAAGTTGTTCCGCTGCGAGACATGGGTGATGTGGATGGGTACACCGCTGCGCCGGCCAATCTCGATGGCCTCGCGGATGGGATCGAGAAAGCGGTCGCCTAGCTTGTACCTGAGGTGGCTGTGGTAGATGCCGCCCAGGTCGGCCACCTGACGGGACAGCTCGACCAGTTCGTCTGTGTCGGCGTAGTTGCCGGGCGGGTAGTCCAGACCGGTGGACATACCGAAAGCGCCCTCCTCCATGGACTCGCGGATGATGGCTTTCATGTTTGCCAGGTCGGCGTCGGTGGCCGGGACGTTGTTCCAACCGATGGCGCCGATCCTGACGGGCGAATTGCCCAGGATGTAGGCGATGTTGACGGGGACGTTCCGGTCGAACATGGCCAGGTACTGCTCGACGGTCGACCATGTGCCGGGCAGGGGAGGAGTGCCCTCCAGTCCGGCGTTGAGTTTGATGAAGGCGAGGAGGTCATCGTTGGACCGAAAAGGTGCGTAGGAGTTGCCGTCGATGCCGATTAGCTCGGTGGTGACACCCTGGCGTATCTTGGGTTCATGCCGGGGTTCGGCCAGTATCATCAGGGCGGAGTGGGCGTGCACGTCGATGAAGCCGGGGCAGACCACGTGGTCGGTGGCGTCGATGGTCCTGGCGGCCTCCAGGGAGGAGACGTCGCCGCGTATGATACGGATGGTTTCGCCCTCGACGCCTACCGCGGCGTAGTAGCCCGGGCTGCCGGTGCCGTCGATGATCATCCCGTTTACGATCAGCAGGTCGAGCATTTTTTACGTACCTCCTGTTGTTGTGTGCCCAATCTCCCCAGTTTCTTGCCCCGCCCGCCCCGACAGGTCGGGGACAAAGCTCGGTGCCAGAATGACTGACGGTGCGAAGTCAAACTATCTCGTGGATAGCTATACGCCCTGCCGTCGGTGGACCGATTTGCGGCCTCTGGCGGTTTGATACGCCAGTATGGTAGCAGATGAGGTCACCGGACACTACCGAGCTTGACCGGGTGGTTGACAGCATTCGTGAGCGAAACTAATATGGCTCTCGTTGAAGATGGCGTAATGACTGGGTCCAGGCAGCTTGAGATTGAGTAGGTTGGCTTGAACCCCTGGTAGTAATTTAAAGCAGCCTCCCGATGACCGCGTGATGTGGCCAGTCGAGTGGGGTTCGCGTAGACAACATGGAGGTATCCTGATGACGTCTGAGCAGGTGGATGTGAGGTCGGAACTCCCGGTGTGCCCGGCGGAGCGCCCCGAAAATTGGATCGGCGTGCGCGTGGGAGGGATGGTGAAAACGCCCCTGTTCGTCAGCCTCCAGGAGCTATCCGAGATGCCGCAGACCGAGAGCGTGCAAGACGTGAAGTGCTACGACGGGTGGGTCGCCCCAGGGCAACGCTGGGAAGGTGTGCCCCTCTCGGCCGTCCTGGCCCGTGCGGGATACTCGGAGGACGCTGGTTTTGTCAGCGCCACGTGCCTCGACTTTCGGTGGAGCCTGACTCTCGAGGAAGCCCTGGCACCGGGCACTATTCTGGCCCTTAAACTGAACGGCCAGGCGTTACCCGAGGAGCACGGCGGCCCGTGCCGGTTGGTCGCGGCGGGTAAGATGGGCCCCCACTTCGTAAAACTGCCGGAACAGATCGAGGTGACACGCGAGGCGCCGGAGAAGTGATCCGGGCCAAATCAATAGCCAAGCCAGGGTTTTGATTGTCCAAGTCAATACCCTTTGATGGAGGGCTTGCGCACAGATTGCGACTGGGGCTTACAGGGGGGAAAAACAAAACTCTAGCAAGATGCTGAAACACGGCCAGATGACCGAATAACTCAAATGGTTAGATTGAGTGAGCTTCAGCCCTGTGCCAAATATGAGGAGGTAAGCAGATGACTCAGGATCATCGCTTCCTGAACCAGATGTTCAACCGTGTATCCGAGGTAGTGGCGATCCACGATGGACCAAACTGGGCGGAACAGCTCGTCGAGAACGAACAGGTGATGGCTACCCTGATATCCCGTGAGCCGGGCGATAGCAGCCGCCGTCACTACCACCCGGACCACGACGAGTTCTGGATCGTCATGGGCGGAGAGCTGGTCTGGGAGATCGAGAGACAGGACCCCATTCATGCTTACGCGGGCGATATCGTGCGCGTCCCAATGGGGGCACCACATCACATAACCACGGTTGGCGATGGAACCTCGTTACGTCTCGCTATCGTGGCCCCGGACGTGCCTCACGTGGACGTTGAGACCGGAGAGGTTTTTTGAGCGGAACACGCCGGTTCGCCTTTCTAGCGGTACTGTTTCAATAGGGGATCTCCGTAATGAAACGTAGCACGACGCGGATACTTACTACCCACACCGGCAGCCTGCCCCGTCCCTGGGACCTGGTGGACCTGCTGCGAGCCAAGGAGGCCGGCGCCCTGTCGGACCGGGCGACCTTCGACAGCCGCGTTCGGGAGGCCGTGGCTGAGATGGTGCGGAGACAAGTTGAGGCAGGCGTGGATGTGGTAAGCGATGGAGAGCAGGGAAAACTCAGCTATTCAA
>CAZEDC010000132.1:0-6846 GCA_964510985.1 uncultured Dehalococcoidia bacterium | reverse complement strand
GGTGACTCCTTCTCGAGCTGAGCAGTGAATCCTAGGGGGAACAGTGCCCCATTCGCTTTGGCAAATATAACTAATTGCCTGGTAGACACTTAGTTGTCCATGTTGGAACAAGGATTGAGAGATAGCGTCGCTGATTGCTTGATCAGGACACGAGCCGATCTTGTTGTAGGCAGGTTCCAATGCTGATGCTATGGCAATCAAACGAGCACGGAATGTGGTGTTATCCTCAACGTATTTTTTGATAAGGAACGTCCGAAGATAGTTGATCCGATCCCCTGGTTTTTCGCGATGGAAAACCATAGCACACCTGTCTACAACCTGTTGGTTTTAGACTAGGAAGCTAGGAGCGGCAGGAGTACCTGATGACCCGCTCCCGCAACACAACACTCAACCTGCACGGCTAAGCCTGTCTCCGGGCGAAATCGCCTTGTGGGCCTTGATGGCCCGCTCTCCAGCGCTGGCCCGAGCGTAGCGGCTGACCATTGCATAGTGTTCCCAGCCCCCCAATTCTTTCAGGTCATCCAATGCACCGCCGCCCTCTAGAAAGGACATACTGAATCCTCTTCGAAAGCCATGAGTGCCGCGGAATGGTACGCCAGCTCGCTTAAACCGCCGCTCAAGCATCATCCGGAGCCCATTCAATGTGAGCGGCTTGTTCCCGGCTGCATGCCACAGCCAAGGGGAATTTTCTCGCCGCTTTCTCAGATATCGGTCGATAGCAGCGGCGGCCACATGGCCGACACTGACACGCCTCTGTTTGCTGTTCTTACCAGTCACGAGTATGGAGCGCTCTTTCCAGTCGATATCCCCAACGTTCATCCCAATGAGCTCGGATTGCCGAACACCCGTGTCGATGAGCGTTAATACGATGGCTCGATCTCGGTGGTCATGAACGGTGCTGGCCCTCCCGATTGCTTTGAGAACCCTTCTGACGTCTTCAGCAGAGTAGTAAGGCATAATCTCATCGGGAATCCTCGGGGGATCAATGTGTTCCATCGGATTATTAGCCCGTTCTTCCTCGGTGACACACCAACCGAAGAAACGGTTTGCCGACCTGTATCGCACGCTTACCGTTGCTGGTTTGTTTCCATTTTGATACAGAGAGCTAAGCCAGTGACGTACTACTGTCCGGTCCATCTCGGCTAACCCAGGAAAACCCAGCTTACGGGTAAAGTCGGAAAGCCTTCGAATGCTTTCCTCATAAGTATCAAGAGTCTTCTGTTTGCGTCCCGAAGCTCCCAGTGACAGCAAGAATCCTCGTATTAGAGACTCGTCCGAAATGGGCTCAGGGTGTCTTGAATTAGGTGCATAAATATGCGAAGTGGATGATTTATTCAGCATAATATAACCCTTATGGCATCAGCTGTTTACAGCATGTCATAGGGGTTAATAGCTGTCAAGTGGTCGGGGTGGCCGGGATCGAACCGGCGACCTCCTGCTCCCAAAGCAGGCGCGCTACCGCTGCGCCACACCCCGACGTCACATTGATGATACGGGCTGGCCCGGTGGCTGACAAGTGAGGCGTCGAGACGGGAATAGGGTTTAGGGCAGAGGGTTTGGCGACTGGCCCATCGTGAGCGGCTCCGGGTTGGGGAGGCAACCCCCTTGACGGCTCAATCTTGGGCTAGCCCCGGCCCGTCATCGCGGCCCGGGCCACCGGCGCCGCCTCGGGCATCCGGCGAGACGGCTCCGGCGGGTTGGCGACCCAGTCTGTGATCTCGGGCGCGGTCTTCATCACGATCAGGACCGGCCCCCGCTCGTCGAGGACCTCACCGATGCGTGTGGTCCACTCCTCCAGGTCGTCGAATTCGAAGGTCTTGGTGTATCCGGCGGCCCCGGCCAGCCCGGAGTAGTCGATGTTGCCCGCGTTTGGAACCGGCTGGCCGCCGGTCATTGCGTACATGCCGTTGTCCAGAACGATGTGGTAGAGGTTGCCGGGAGCCTCGCCGCCGATGGTCACCAACGTGCCCAGGTTCATCAGCAGGCTGCCGTCCCCGTCCCAGACGATGACCCGGCGGTCCGGCTGTGCCAGCGCCACGCCCAGGGCGATGGACGACCCTTTGCTCATGCAGGGCGTCGGCAGGTCGAACGTCTCGTCGTCCGTAACGTCGGCCCAGGCGCGGATCGACGTCTCGGTCGGCAGGACGACGTCGCCCTTTCGATGCCGCAAGACAGCCCGCATGGCGTCCCTCATCTCGATCATCTCGGAACCTCTCCTTTCGCACATCGACACAGGACCGGCAGCTGATACCCAAACTGACGACCTATTCTAACACGGACTAGCCGGAGCGGCCCTCAAAGTCCGGTTGACGCCAGGTAACAGCGACTCTACAATCCCAGCCATCCGGCTTCCCTCTTGAACGGTGAATAATGAAGACCATTCTGTCGAGATTGGCCGGTTCCGTACTCGACCTGCTGCTACCCCCAGCTGCGCGGTGTGTAACAGAGAGGGCGGATTCCTGTGTCTGGGATGCGAGAGCGAACTACCCAGGCTGCGAGCGCCCTACTGCAACATCTGCTCCGACCCTGGACCGCGCGGCATATGTCGCTGGTGCGCCACGAGTCCGCCGGCCGTGGATGGTATCAGGGCGCCCTACCTCATGGAGAACGGCGCCAGGGACATGGTCTACAGCCTGAAGTACCGCAACCTTCGGGCGCTGGCCCCGGAGTTGGGACGGCTTCTGGCCGAGTACCTGGAGTCCACGCCCATCGCCTCTGACGTCCTGATGCCCGTGCCGCTGCACCCCCGGAGGGAGAGGGAGCGGGGCTATAACCAGTCGGTGCACCTGGCCCGGGAGCTGGGCCGGCGGACCGGTCTGGCAATTGACACCCAGACCCTGCGTAGAACGCGGAACACACCGCCTCAGGTCTCTATAAACGGACACGAGGAGCGCCGGAGTAACACCGATAGTGCCTTTGAGTGCATCTCATCAGTGGACGGCAGTCGGGTCCTGCTGCTGGACGACGTCGTGACCACCGGCAGCACCATGGCGGCTTGCGCCAGAGCGCTGAAGGACGCGGGCGCTCGTTCGGTCTGGGGGCTGGCCCTGGCCAGGCAGGGGAGCGGCCAGGACCCGAGGTAGTGGTCTGCCTTACACCGGGGTGCTAATATGTCCGCCTTACGGCTAAGCTGAGGAGTAACGATGACTACTGCGGACAAAGAAACGCTGGAAGAGTTCAAGAAGTCCTTTAGCTATGGCTCCCGCAACGATTTGCTGTTCAAGTTCCTGGGAAGCCACACCGGCCCCACCGACCAGGAGGCGGGCGAGTTCTTCCGGGGACTGCTGGAGCACCTGGGCAACTCGTTCGACTCGGGCGACTACGACGCTGTGTTGGAGCACTGTTACCGGTGGCAGGTCAACGGCTACACGCCCAAGGAGGATGCGGAGCCCGCGTTCCAGTACGATACCTCCCCCTGGTCGCCCCTGACCAAGCCGTTGTCGGAGTCCAGGCTGGCCCTCATCTCTGCCGGAGGTATCTTTGCCGATGGCGACGACCCGATGGGCCCCGACGGGCCCAGCCAGGAGGAGGCCATCGGGCGGATTCAGGAGTTCCTCCGCGCCCCTCCAATACTCGCGACTATCCCGCGCGACCTGCCGCCCGAGAGCGTCCGGGTCAGGCACCCGGGCTACGACATCCGCGGCACGCTGAAAGACTACAACGTGGTCTTCCCCGTGGACCGTCTCAAGGAGCTGGAGGCCGAGGGGGTGATCGGCGAGCTGGCCCAGGAGAACTACTCCTTCGTGGGGGCCACGTCACAGAAACGGCTCCTGAAGGAGGTGGCGCCCGAGTGGGCCCAGCGGCTCAACGCCAGGGAGGTGGACGCGGCTCTGCTGGTCGCCGCTTGACCGGTCTGTCACGTGTCCGTGGGACACGCAGCCAGGGTGCTGGAAGAGGCCGGGATTACCACCGTATCCGTCTTCATCAGGGCATTCCGCCATCAGGCCGAGCTTCTGAAGCCCCCGCGATCCCTGATCACACGGCACATCCTGGGACGGACTATCGGGGCTCCGGGAGACGGGGAGCGCCAGCGTCAGGTGGTCAGGACCGCACTGGGGCTGCTAGATACCGCTCGCTCGCCCGGGACCATCGAGGAGTTTAACGAGCCCTTCCGCTCGGCCTCCGACTAGAGCCGGTCAAGCAGGTCTCCGTACTCGGGGATGAGTCCGATGTGACCGGCGGTCCGCCTTTTTTTGACCCCCAAAACCCTTCCCCCGGCCATGAACGGATTGTACAATATATGTCACCGATTTCATGGCAATTACTTCACGAATAAACCCACGTTCGGTGCGCAGCTTCCGCACCTTCCACGCCCTGCAGAGCCAGAGCTATCGTCGGCTGTGGTTGGGTAACTTCTTCTCATCCATGGGCCGCATGATGCAGATCACGTTGCTGGTCTGGATGGTGCTGGAGATGACCGACTCGCCGTTCCTGGTGGCCCTGGTCGGGTTCTTCGGCTTCCTCCCGACGCTGTTGCTTGGAGTGGTGGGCGGAGTGCTGGCGGACCGTGTTGACCGACGGCGACTGCTTATCATTACACATGCTGTGAACCTGGTGGCCACGTTGGCCATGACGGTGGTACTGAACACCGACCTGGTGAGGTTCTGGCAGGCCTACCTGGTGATATTCGTTAGCGGCGCCGGGTGGGCGCTGGACTTCCCGTCGCGGCGCTCCATCATCCACGACCTTCTGGGCGACTCGTCGGTAACCAACGGCATCGCACTGGACTCGGTGGGCATGCACTCCAGCAGGATGCTGGGCCCGGCGCTGGCCGGGGTGTTGATCGTTCTGGTGAACGTCGCCGGGGGATACGTGGCGGTCACCCTGATTTATCTGGCGGCGGTGGCCCTGATGTGGTCCCTGAACCTACCGCACAGAACGGTACCCCAACAATCAGACGGTGAAACCCGACCCGGAGAAACACCACCACCAGAGGGCGCGGTCCACACGGCGGACCGACGGGTGTTTAACGGCGCCCGGGAAATGGCCCGTAATCTCGCCGACGGTTTCCGCTACGTCAAAGGACAAAAAACCATCCTGGCGACCCTCATGATAACGGTCCTGATGAACCTGTTGCTCTTCCCCTACCAGCAGATGGTGCCTGTCATCGCGCGGGACATCCTGGACGTCGGACCGGGCTTGATGGGAGTCCTGATGTCCGCCGAGGGGATAGGAGCCCTGTTCGGTGCGGTGGCGATAGCCTCGTCCGGGAACCTCAAATTCCAGGGGCGGGTCTACATGGCCGGGTCAATGCTTGCGATGACGGCGCTGCTGCTCTTCTCGTTCTCCCACTGGTACGCGCTTTCGTTACCCCTTCTGATGGTGATGGGCCTCGGGGCGGCGGGTTTCGGCACCATGCAGGCGACCATCGTGATGCTGGTCGCACGGGAGGAGATGCGGGGCAGAGCCCTGGGAGTAACAAGCCTCGCCATCGGCACCATGCCCCTGGGCGCCCTGATGATCGGCGGAGTAGCCAGCGCGGTGAGCCCCACCTTCGCCATTGGCCTGAACGCCAGCCTGGGCCTGGTGTTGATCGCTCTGGTGGGTTTGCTGGCGCCGTCGCTCAGGCAGCGGATCGTGCCCCACGAGGGGCAGCAAGCCCACGCCGGTCAGTTGGAGCCACGGCCCGTGTCCACGGAAGGAACCTAGGCCTGCCGCCTACAGAAAAGAATTGCGAAATCGATAGAGGGTCATCTCGGGCTCGACGGGCGAGACAGGCAGAGTCTCCTCCTCCACTGTCTTGGCCACGATGAACCACGGCCCGTCCTCGGACAATGCCCGGAGGAAGACCGCCTCGAGCTCCTCCTCGTCCCGCACGGTCGCGGTCCTTCTGATGCCGCAGGACCTTGCCACCTGTTCCAGGTCGGTGCCGAAGGCCGTGTGGCTGGCCTGGTGCCCCGTCTGCGCCCACTCCTCGTTGTCCCAGATCACGACCACCAGGTTGGCAGGGCCCTCCCGACCGATGGTGGCGAGGGTCCCCATGTTCATCAGCAGGGAGCCGTCGCCGTCCAGAGAGATTATCTTCTCGTCCGTCGACAGGGCCATGCCCAGCGCGATGGAGGAGCACAACCCCATGGAGCCGTAGGTATAGAAGTTGCGGTCGCGATGGCCCGCGTGCCATAGCTCGTCGGTGGTGGGGCCGAGGTTGGCGACGATAGGCAGGCCATGCCCTGAGCCTGTCGAAGGGTCGCCGACGTGTCTCAGAAGCATCTTGGTGGCGGGGAGCCTATGCAATCTTGCCTCCATGGAGCAGCGGAGTCAGACACATCGCCAGCGGCTGACGCGAGGCGTAGCACAGGGAGAGTGCGCCGCCGACCCTCTGGGCCAACCGGTCCTCGTTATCCAGTGTGTAGTGGGGTAGTCCCAGAACGTCCAGTATCGGGCGGGTCCCTCTCCCCATCGCCACCTGCGCGATGTTGAACTCGCCGACCTCGCCGCGCATGTTGATGAACATGGGTACCGGGACCCGGCAGGGGATGCACAGGCTGGCCAGTGCGTTGACACAGTTGCCGAAGCCGCTGGACTGCATGAACACGGCGGCGTTGCGACCAACGGCATAGGAGCCGACGGCAATGCCGATTGCCTCCTCCTCCCGTGTGGCCGCCACCAAATGGAAATACGGGTCCTCATCGATCAGCTTCGTGACCTGGTGGATGCTGATGTCCGGGACGTAGACGACCAGGGACACCCGGCTGTCCTTCAGGGCCTGGACTATGGTCTCTGCCCATGTCATCCGTTTCGCATGACCTCCGGTCCTTAGAGGCTATCTCAAAATCAAAGGCGGTCTATTCCCACCCGCCCACCCGCAAGGGTTTTTCATCCTGGGGGGTCCCCCAGACCCCCACC
>CAZEDC010000131.1:0-26170 GCA_964510985.1 uncultured Dehalococcoidia bacterium | reverse complement strand
ATAGACCGGCACCCCCAGCGCTTTACCCTTGATGTCCCATAGCGCCATGTCGATGGCGCTGATGACGGCCGAGACCACACCTCGGCCTCCGGTCCTCAGGTGATGCCGAAAGATACGCTGCCAGATCTCCTCGATGTTGGCGGGGTCCAGTCCCACTATCATATGTCTCGTGGCCGCAACACTGTCCAGAATAATCTGGTTGGCGTAGTAGTTGGTGCATTCGCCCAGGCCGGTCAGACCCTCGTCGGTGTCCACTTCAACGAACAGCCAGGGTAGATTTGCTCGGGGCATGGTCAGGTAGGTCCGAAGGTCGGTGATCTTCATTCGTTCTCCTGCCTTGAGCTAGCGGAAAGTCCACTGGGGTCTAACTTCCGGGATGGCAGCTAACGCGAGAGTTACGTGGACGCCCGCCCGTGTTTGATAGGCCTTCCGGGCAGGGCGCCGGTGTGCCGGTTCCGATCAACGACCAAGGCGCCGTTGACGATGACGTACTCGATGCCGATGGGGAATTGTTTAGGCTCGGCCCGGGTCGCCGGAGCTTTCACGTTCCCGGGGTGGAAGACCGTGATGTCCGCCTTCATCCCGTCACGCAGGATACCTCTGTCGGGGATGCCAAGCCGCTGGGCCGGGTAGGAAGTCATCTTGCGTATCGCCTCGGGCAGCGACATCTGGTTCTCCTCCCGCACGTACTCGGCCAGGATCACTGGGAAGCAGCCGTAGGTCCTGGGGCTGGGGAAATCGCCCAGAAGCACGGCGTCGCTGCCCACCATGGAGAGAGGGTGCGTCACGAAGGCGGGCAAGGTGTTGCCGCTGGCTCCGGCCATGACGAAACAGGTCTGGAGGTCCTCTGTCAGCAGCAGATCGCACAGGGCGTCCACAGGGTGCATGCCCATGGCCTCCGCCACCTCCGCGATGGACTTGCCCTCGTACCTGTGGTTCTCCGGCCTCTTGAAGTAGGTCAACCACATGTCGTCCCACGACGGAGAGCGCGGCCCCACCTCCTGTCTCAGCCGCTTCCTGCCATCGTCGGAACGCAACACGTCTTTGAGCTTTTCCGGACCTCCGTCGTGGGCCCAGTCCGGAAAGACGATCAGTATGCGGGTGCTCCCGTAGATGTAGGGGTAGCTGTCGAAGGTCACGTCCTGGCCGGACTCGTGGGCGTCTTCCACCAGCCGCAGGAGCCTCTGGCCCCCTCCGGGGCTAGGAGACCGCTGGTAGAAATGGGTGATGTGGATCGGTACACCGCTGCGCCGGCCGATCTCGATGGCCTCACGGAACGGGCCCAGGTACCGGTCGCCCAACCTGTACCTGACGTGGGTGTGATAGATGCCACCCAACTCCGTCACCTTCCGGGAGAGCGCCACCAGCTCGTCTGTGTCGGCGTAGTTGCCTGGGGGATAGTCGAGGCCGGTGGATAGGCCGAAAGCCCCCTCCTCCATGGACTCGCGGATGATGGCCTTCATGTTCTCAAGGTCGGCGGCGGTGGCGGGTGTGTCGTCCCAGCCGACGGCGTCGATTCTGACGGGCGAGTTGCCCAGGATGTAGGCTACGTTCACCGCCACCTTGTTGTCGAACATGGCCAGGTACTGCTCCACGGTGGACCAGTTGCCGGGCAGGAGAGGGTTGCCGTCCAGGCCCGAGTTCAGTTCGACGAAACGGAGGAAGTCGTCCCTGGATCGGAAAGGGGCGTAGGAGTTGCCGTCGATGCCGATAAGCTCGGTGGTTATGCCCTGTCGCACCTTGGGCTCATGCCTGGGCTCGGACAGCATGACCAGGCCCGAGTGGGCGTGCATGTCGATGAAGCCGGGGCAGACGACATGGTCGGCGGCATCGATAGTCCTGGCCGCCTCCAGAGATGAGACGCCGCCCCTGAAGATGCGTACCGTCTCTCCTTCGACGCCGACTGCGCCGTAGTAACCCGGATTTCCGGTGCCGTCGATGATCAGTCCATTAACGATCAGCAGGTCAAGCATTCTATTCACCGGCCTTGGTTAATTGCTGCTTAGAACTAATATGGCTCTGTTACGTCATCAGCTATAGAATCTTTTTGCCCACCCACCCGCCCTCAAATAGTATTTGGGGGTATCCCCCAAGCCCCCGCCAGAGGGGGTCAAATCCCCTCTGGACACCCCCATTTTCGAGGAAATCAACAGAGCCGCGTCGACTACATCCTACTACCCGTTAATTGAAACCGCCAGACTTTTTTCAGATGGTCCGGCATGAGCACCTCGGCGAGCACGTACGAAGATTCTGGTCCCGGCACAATAGACAAAAAAACGGCTGTCTCTTCGAAAAAAGACCGCCTCCGACTCCCCTAATACGTTTTCACTTGGTATAATCGAGTGTAAACTTTTTCGATGTGGCGTCGAGCCCAGGCTGACGGCGTCACATCGAACGCTTGGCGAGTAGACCACAATCACAGGCGGGTCCGAGGCGACGAAGGCCGTCGAAGAGCCGGAATCCGTGTCTGTCATGAGGCCGTATAGTAATGCAAGAGGTGAGAGGGACCCTGGCGGAGTTGCTTAACAGAATTTCCGATATCATGGTGCGTCTTTGACCTCTCCTCCAAAGAGAAAGAGATAAGTTCACTAGAACGCGAGACAACCGAACCTTACTTCTGGGACGTCCCCGAGCAAGCACAACAGACAATGAGAAGGTTGTCCAGCCTGAAGGGTGAGGTGGAAGAGTGGCGGGAGCTGGACCGGCAGGCGGCATCCCTCGATGAGTTTCTCGCACTGGCGCAGGAAGAGAAGGATGACTCTCTGTTAGACTCCTTCAACTCCGAGCTTTCCGAGATTCAGACCAAGTTGCATCAACTCGAATTCAAGCTTGTATTGTCGGGCAAATACGACCAGCGCAACGCCATTATCGCCTTACACGCAGGGGCGGGCGGAGTGGAATCGCAAGACTGGGTCAGGATGCTTTTGCGGATGTATGTGCGCTGGGCGGAGCGAAGGGGTTTCGGATGCGATGTGTTGGATGTGTCGTCAGGCGAGGAGGCGGGTGTCAAGAGCGCCATAGTCCAGATTTCCGGCGACTACGCCTACGGGTACATGAAGGCAGAGAGGGGAGTGCACCGTTTGGTCCGTATGTCACCCTTCGACGCCGACCACGCCAGGCATACCTCGTTCGCACTGATTGAAGCCCTACCAGAGGCGGAGGAGGGCACCGACGTCACTATTAACCAGGAAGACATCAAGATAGATGTGTTCCGGGCCGGTGGAGCGGGAGGCCAAAGTGTCCAGAAGAACTCGACCGCCGTGCGAATAACTCATCTACCCACAGGAATAAAGGCAAGCTGCCAGAATGAACGCTCCCAGCACCAGAACAAAGAGATCGCCATGCGGATACTCATGGCAAGACTCGTGGAGCGGGAGCTGAACCTGAGGGCCCAGGAAACGGCCAAGCTCAAAGGTCAGCATATCTCCCCCGAATGGGGCAATCAGATACGGAGCTATGTTCTTCATCCGTACCAGATGGTCAAAGACCACCGGACGGACTTCGAGACCTCGGACGCGGACTCGGTGTTGGACGGTGACATCGACGGATTCATGGGGGCGTACCTGACCACGACCGTCGGGTAGCCCTGGAACCCAGGGCCCGTGCAACCGGTTCGTGGGTAACGACATCTAATTCAGCGAAACAAGACAATGTCAGAGTGGAGACGATGAGGAAACTATTACCGGTCTTATTTTTATTGGTCGCTGCCGTGGCAATAGCCTGCGGAGGGAGTTCGACATCGTCGGCGCAGCCAACGGCCGAGCCGACGGAGACGACGACTGAGACCCCGGAGACACCGACAGCCACAACAGGCGGGGTTCCAGTGAGTCAGGCCGTCACACCTACGGCACCTCCTTCTTCGGCCCCCAGCCAGGCCGCCACTACCGGGCCATCGGACAAACCCCAGGGGGGTATCTTCCGCAGGCTATGGGCCGACCCACCGACCATCGACCCCCACCTGGTCCAGGACACCACGTCGGCCGCTATAGTTGTGGAGGTGTTTAGCGGCCTTGTCGCCCTCAACACAGACCTCCAACTCGTGCCAGATATAGCTGAGAGCTGGGATATAAGCCTGGACGGCACCGTCTACACCTTCTACCTCAGGCCCGAGGCCAAGTTTCATGACGGAAAGCCGGTCACGGCCCGCGACTTCAAGTGGTCAATCGAAAGGGCGGCCAACCCTGATACGGCGTCGACGGTCGCCGATACATATCTCAACGACATAATCGGCATGCAAGACGTGTTCGACGGCCTCACTGACGCGGTGAGTGGTGTCGAGGTCATCGACGACCAGACCCTGAAGATCACCATTGACGCTCCCAAGGCCTACTTTCTGGCCAAGCTGACGTATCCGACCGCATACGTGCTGGACCGGGAGAACGTGGAGCAGGGCGGTTCCAACTGGTTCGACAGCCCCAACGGCACCGGCCCGTTCAGGTTAAAGGAATACAAGGTCGGCGAGCGGATCGTCCTGGAGCGCAACGAGTTTTTCTATCGCGAACCCCCGAATCTGGACGCTATCTCCATGAACCTGGCCGGCGGCCAGTCTATGGCCATGTATGAGAACGACGAGATCGATATCACCGGGGTGGGTTTGTTCGACCTGGAGCGCGTGCTGGACCCGACTGAAAAGCTGAACAAGGAGCTGATCATCGCGCCGCCGGATTTCAACATCAGCTACATCGGGTTCAACACGACCATGCCGCCCTTCGACGACGCCAAGTTCCGTCAGGCGCTGAACCACGCCATAAACAAGGAGCTTATCGCCACCGAGGTGCTCTCGGATCTGGTGGTGCCGGCCTACGGTATCCTGCCGCCGGGCTTCCCAGCCAGCAACCCGCAGATAGAGGGGCTCCGACACGATCCCGACCTGGCCAGGCAGCTCCTCAGCGAGTCGCGTTACGCCGACCCTAGCAGCTACGATCGGATAGTGATCACCGTTCCCGGCACCGGCGGCACCATCGGCCTCGACCTGGAAGTGATCATCGCCATGTGGGAACAAGAACTCGGAGTCCAGGTCGAGATCCAGCAGGTGGAATGGGCCACCTATCTTCAGGACCTGAACAAGCAGAAACACCAGGCCTTTGCCGGTCTTGGTTGGGAGGCCGACTACCCGGACCCACAGGACTTCCTCGACATCCTGTTCCACTCCGACAGCGGCATCAACCACGGTGCGTACTCCAATCCAGACGCGGACAAGATTCTCGAAAAGGCCAGGGTGGAGCCCGATATCGACAGGCGTGTCCAGCTTTACAGACAGGCCGAAGAGCTCATCGTCAACGATGCGGCGTGGGTACCACTCTGGTATCAGGGAGAGCGTTACGTCCTCGTAAAGCCCCAAATCAAGGATTACCGGGTTACTCCGATGATCGTCCCCAAGCTGCGCCAGATATTCTTAGAGAAATAGAGAGAAAGTCTCTCTTCAGCACGCAGGCGTGTATCCAAGCTGCCCCTAATTTTATGGGGCAGCTTGAGTTTATGGGCGATCAGATTTATCCTCCGCAAGGGTTGGTCCGAAAAAATCCGACCCAGACTTTGAGATTCCACGGTGTAGGGATACGGCCATGTGGGTTTACATAGCGCGACGCTTGCTCTGGCTCCCGGTCCTGCTTCTCGCCGTATCGGCGATCACCTTCGCCCTGGGCCGCTTTGGGCCCGGCGACCCCGTCGAGGTCATGTTGGGCGCCCGCTACGAACCGGAGCTGGCCGCCCGACTAAGGCACTCTCTGGGCCTGGACAGGCCGATAGTTGTCCAGTACGGCGACTACATGTGGGGCGTGCTCCACGGCGACTTCGGCGAGAGCTTCCGGTTCCGCGGCCGTTCGGTGGGTTCTCTTCTGGTCTCCAAGATGTGGGTCTCCTTCCAGGTGAACGCCGCCGGCATGATAGTGAGCCTGACCATCGGCCTGCCGCTGGGATTCTGGATCGCCCACAGGCAGGGAACTTGGATGGACCCGACTGCCGTGGGATTCGCCGTTTTCCTGATGTCCATCCCGGTAATGGTATCGATACCTGCGGTCTTATGGGCAGGGTGTCTCAAACTGGACCTTGTCCCCTGTTCGGGATGGGGAGGTTTCTGGGACCCTCGGATCATTGTCCCGGCCATCACCCTGGGTATTCCAGGGGTGGCAGGACTCGCCCGGCTCATGCGGGCGAGTACCCTTGACGTGCTGGGGCAGGACTTTATTCGCACGGCTCATGCTAAGGGGCTGTCCGCCCTGACCGTCGATTCGAGGCATGTGTTCAAGAATGCCATGATACCAATCGTCACGATACTGACGCTGGCGATGGCGGGCATGCTGACGACCAGCTTCATCGTCGAGTTCATACTGGGAATCCCGGGCGTCGGTCAGTTCACCATCGATTCCATTTTCAACAGAGACTACCCTGTCATCATGGCGACGACGCTGATTCTGGCCACAGCCTTTGTGCTGGCCAACCTTCTGGCGGACATCACCTATTCCATTGTGGACCCGAGAATCCGATATGAGTAGCAAGGGTCAAAGGTAAGTGGCTGTACGCGGCGCTGTTATTAGCGGAGAGCGCGGACTGGAGCGCAAGGGACATCTGGCCCGCGCGTGGTCCCGCCTCATACGCAAGAAGATCGCCGTCGCGTCTATCGTAATCCTGGTCCTGGTGTACTCCTCCGGCATATTCGCGTCGCTGATCTCCTCGGCCACGGGCTACGGCTACAACGACCAGAACTACACCGAGATAAGGCAGGGCCCCAGCCTCAAACACTGGGCGGGCACCGACCGCGCCGGTCGCGACGTACTCACCAGGGTCTTCTGGGGGATACAGAACACTGTGGTCATAACGGTGGTCTCGATGGCCACCGGCGGCATTGTAATCGGCGTCACCCTGGGCCTGTTCTCGGGTTATTTCGGCGGACGGATCGACGCCTTGATAATGCGCATCGGGGAGGTATTTTCTTCTTTCCCCGACATATTCCTGGTTATCATCCTCGCCGCAACCTTGAGACCCAGGTTTATCGAGTGGGCCAGGGGACTGGAGGACGCCTTCGACATATTTGAGGGTATCGTCAGACTTGGCATCGTTGACTACTTTATCGTGTCGATCGCCCTGGTATCCTTTGGGTGGATCGGGATGGCGCGGCTGGTGCGGGGACAGGTGCTTTCTCTAAAAGAAACCCAGTACGTGGAGTCGGCCAAAGCCAGCGGTGCGTCAACCCGACGGATCTTGTTCTTGCACCTTCTTCCAAACGCCATAAGCCCCGTGGTCGTTACCGTGAGTATGAGCATGGGTGTACTGGTCGGCACCGAAATCATCCTCGGATTCCTGGGACTGGGCATCCAGCCACCCCGCCCCAGCCTGGGGGTTATGCTACGGGATGCGGGAAACATCGGGACGTTGCAAAATGAGCCGTGGATGCTTCTCGCGCCGGGAGCGGCAGCTTTCCTGCTGGTCCTGGGCTGGAACCTGCTCGGGGACGCCCTCAACGACGTTCTGAACCCACGCACTCGATAGGCCATTGCGCGGTAGAGACTGGACCAATGCTGCCGAAACCAACCGTGAAGGAGGTCATCGGAATGGGGTTTAAACTACTGATTCTTCACCCGGGGCCTCAGGCCGGAGGACAGCCTGTCGACGAGTGGCCTGGATTGCTGCGAAGGGCCATACCGGATATCGAGGTGAGCGTCAGGTACTCGCCCGCTGAGGCGATGGACGATATCGAGACCGCGGATGCCGCTTTCGGAGATATCGTCCCGGAGTTGTTCGAACGGGCGAAAAAACTCCGCTGGATCGCTTGCCCCCAGGCCGGCCCAACGGCCGGTTACTACCATCAGGCGCTCATTGAGAGCGAGGTTGTTGTCACAAATACTCGTGAGATATACAACGACCACATCGGAGCTCACGTTATGTCCTTTGTTTTGGCCTTCGCCCGCGGACTCCATCGCTACATACCCCAACAGGCTCAGGGGCAGTGGCGGCCAGGTCAGCCGACGGTCCACCTACCGGACTCCACAGCGGTGATCGTCGGTGTGGGCGGTATCGGCGGCGAGGTGGCCCGACTCTGCTCGGAGTTCGGCATGACGGTGATAGGCGTGGACCCGCGCCGCGTCAGTGCGCCGCCGGGAGTCGCCGAACTGCGAATACCCGACGATCTCAACGAGGTGCTACCCAGGGGCGATTTCGTCATTGTCACAGTCCCCGAAACGCCACAGACTCAGAGGATGTTCGGCTCGGACCAGTTTCGCCGGATGAAAGACACCGCCTTCTTCATCAATATCGGGCGCGGCAGTACAGTGATCTTGGATGATCTTGTGACGGCGTTGAACACCAGTGAGATCGCCGGAGCTGGTCTGGATGTCTTCGAGATCGAGCCGCTGCCGGACGGCCATCCCCTGTGGACCGCACAAAATGTGCTGATAACACCTCATGTGGCTGGATTAGGCCCGTACGTCGGTGACCGGCGGTCTGAGCTGTTCCTGGACAACTGCGTACGCTTCAACACCGGTAGGCCTCTGAGGAACGTCGTGAACAAGGCCCACTGGTACTAATATAAGCGTTTCACACTGTGATACGGAACCCCGATGCAACGAGGGAAAAATATTTGAAAATCCATCTTGTCGATGGAACGTATGAACTCTTCCGGGCCTACTACGCGCTACCACCGCTTACGGCGCCGGACGGGCGCCCCGTAGGTGCCGTAAGAGGGCTTATACAGACGCTCCTGGTCCTGCTACGTAACGAGGACGTGACTCACGCGGCTTGCGCGTTCGACCATGTCATCGAGTCCTTCAGGAACAGACTCTTCGCCGGGTACAAGACCGGCGCCGGCGTGCCTGGCGACCTTTTGGACCAGTTTGAATTGGCCGAGCGAGCGGTCTCTGCCCTCGGGCTGGTTGTCTGGCCCATGGAGGAATTCGAGGCGGACGATGCCATCGCCACCGCGGCATCCCAATGGGCGGGCAATCCCGAGGTCGATCAGGTCGTCATCTGCTCACCGGACAAAGATCTGGCGCAAATGGTCGATGAAAACAGGGTGGTCTGCCTGGACCGCAGCCGCGGGACGATTCTCGACGAGGCCGGCGTGCGCACCAAGTTTGGAGTGCCCCCGGGCTCGATTCCAGATTATCTGGCTTTGGTAGGGGACTCGGCCGATGACATCCCGGGAATCCCCAGGTGGGGCGCCAAGTCCAGTGCCATGGTACTATCTCGCTTCGGCCACATCGAAGGGATACCCGATGATCCGTCCAATTGGGAGGTCGAGGTACGGGGCGCAAGATCGATCGCCGCCAGTCTCGCGGAGAGCCGCAAAGACGCACTGCTGTACAAACAGCTCGCGACACTCCGTTTGGATGTGCCCCTGCCCGAGTCTCTGGACGATATTCGCTGGACCGGGTTCCGAAAGGAAGAATTCACACGGCTTTGCACAGAATTGGGATTTACGGGATTCGCGGAGCACACGGTGCGCGCTGAGCGCTGAGTTTCATAATCGAGAAAGTACCCCCGGTGGGACTCGAACCCACGCCTCTGGCTCCGGAGGCCAGTGCTCTATCCGCTGAGCTACGGGGGCAGTTCCCCAAATATAACAGGTGGTTTCCGCCCGAACAAGAGTATCGAATTTCACCCGGCTACCGGGATTTTGTACACGAAGCCGGAGACACGGAGGAGAAACCTCCTAATTCCTGGTCAGGGGAGTGAACTGGCATGAGAAAGTAATAGTTGAAAATGGAATGCAGGCGTCTATAGGCCACTGTCTGGGGATTGGACTCCTGCGTGTTTCTTGCCGCAGGATTCGGCAAGTCCCGTACACGGAGATGAATCTAAGCGGCAGTGCCTTGTGTAAGTGGACAGGTCGGCCGCAAATTCGATACATAAGGGGCTTGACATCCTAACGCGTGGTGAATATGATTATGCCGCATTCGAACGTCGCCGGCGAACCCGGCGAAGTCTTTGTTCGGGTCAATGCCACTGAACTTTCGAATCGTCCGTGGCGTTGCGGCTCTACTGAACACATCTTAAGAGGGGGTCACATGAGAAAGCGTTTACAGTCAAGGGGTATAATCGCAGCCCTGCTTTTCTCGATTTTCGTTTTTGCACTCGTAGCTTGCGAGGGGCCTCAGGGAGCACCAGGTCTACCCGGTCTCGCGGGCAACCCTGGCAACCCAGGACCTCAAGGGGTGCAAGGGCCACAAGGTGATCCGGGCCTTGCTGGTCTCCCGGGCAACCCTGGTGAACCCGGAAATCCCGGTGCCGCTGGTCCCCCAGGGTCTCAAGGCGATCCAGGAGCTGATGCCGTTGCCATTTCCCTGGAAGCCAGCCTATCTGTCAACAAAGCCGTGCTGACCATGAGTGAGCCTTTTGAGGTCTCGGGTTCCGGATTCCAGATCGGTGAGCCGGTCTTGATCCGCTTCAGCGTGGACGACAAGACACAACCCATCCTAGGGTCGGCCACGGCCAATGCCGCCGGTGCATTCACATTAGCCTTCGACGAGTTGGGCGGTACCGATGCCATCAAGGCCGCGGCCATTGGTACAAGGACCCTCTCAGCCATCGGTGCAGACGGCAGCAAGGCGAGTGCGCCTCTAACGATAGTTACGTCCAGTGTGCCGTCCCCGTCCCCGTCTACCAGCTTGCTGGCAGCCGAAGTCGCCACGGGCGGTGAGACCACCATCTGGGGCGCAGGGTTCCGGGCCGGAGAGTCGGTCGCTCTGACGGCACTGGCCGGAGGCACCGACGGGACCGACGTGATACTCGTCGGCGGCGAAGCCAACGATTCTGGAGCGCTGCAATTGACCGTCACGGTCAGCCTGGATGCCGGCATCTACACCCTCGCGGCGGTTGGATCCCAGGGTTCAAGGGCGAGTGCGGCACTGGTTGTAGTCGAAGAAAAGTAATCCTCGGCTAGTTAAAACACCCGAGCCTTAATAAGAAAAGGCCCTTGTGCAGCGGGCACAGGGGCCTTTTCTTTTGCATCCTTCGCAGGCGGCTGACCTTTTTCAAAGACAACTATGTACACACAACACGCTGACTCCGCCACCCGCCGCTCTCAGACGCCTATGAAACCACTCCTATGGCTAAATGTATCTACAGAACTCCTCACGAGGTACCATTACCTCCAGAGAAATAACCGCAGCTTATCGTTTATTTTTGATCTGCACCACTAAACCCGGTAACTTGGTTTCTGATTAACGGTGCCGGGAGTCCTCTAACATGTTGTGTCGGGTAGCCATAGTAGCCGAGCTGCTGGATCATGGGCCAACTCCCTTTTGACCGACGACTATAGGGAACGACTCAGAGTCGAGGCACGAGTAAGTCTTGTGTGCAGAATGGTACTGGGGCCCTTTATCAGCCGTCAGATGGGCTGGGCCAGTCTAACTGAGACAAAGGGGCAGGGGAGTCGGGAAACCGCGCCGTGGTTAAGCAGCCTTGTTGTTAGCTCTGCTCAGTGGGGTGTTCCACGAGCATCTTAACTCTTAGGCGCTCCAAGCGGCGGCCCACGGTAGAGATAACTTCGATGTTCAGTCCATTATAGTCGACGGAGTCTCCCTGGCTGGGGATCTTGCCCAGCCGCTGGTAGACAAATCCGCCCAGGGTGTCGAACCCATCCCCTTCAATGGAGACGTTCAGGAGTTCTTTTAGCTGTTCTATTCCAACCCGGGCGTCCATGACGAACTCAGTGTCGCTGACCGGTTCGATCTCGGGTTCGCCCAGGTCGAACTCGTCTTGAATCTCGCCGACTATCTCCTCGAGAAGGTCCTCGATGGTCACCAGTCCTGAAACGCCTCCATACTCGTCAACGACGATTGCCATCTGCATCCGTCGTTGCTGGAACTCATTAAGCAGTTCCTCAAGAGTTTTCGACTCAGGAATGAACAGTGCGGGCCGGAGTACGTTTTCCGCCAGAATACCGGACGTTTCCTGGTCTTGAACCAGGTAGTTGAGGATGTCGCGGGCATAGGCGATGCCCTCGATGTGGTCCAGATCGTCGTTGAAAACAGGAATTCTGCTGTGCCCTCCGGTGACCATCCGTTCGGCGAGTTCGGCGACCGAAGTGTGTGATTCCACCGCGATCATGTCAACCCGCGGGACCATGATCTCTCTCGCGACAGTTTTATCCTGGCGGACAACCCCAAGAATCATGCGGACCTCTCGGTCATCGAGTGGCTCGCCGACTGAGTCGAGCGGCAGGTTGATTTCCGTAGGGACCAGTTCAAGCCCGGACTCTGTCCCATTGGTACGCACTCGGTGTGAGAAGCTAGAAACATATGCCTGCATTGAGAGAAACGGATTGAGTAACCATGCTAACGCCCGAGAGGGTCCTGCGGCCACCAGGGCTATCCGCTCGCCCTTTGTTGAAGTAAGTCTCGATGCAAGGCTGCTAACGATGGCAAGAACGACAAGCAGAGCTATCGATACGATGGCAATGAGTGCCCAGCGCACACCGATCTGTGTGATCACAAGGGCTAACACGGAGACGATGGCCCCTGAGAGCGAAAGCGACCTTACCGCTGCAATTGACCCTGTAGGGCCCATAGGCAGGGTCTGGAGACGTTGAAGTGCAGATGAGCCGGATACCCCCTTTGATAGGAGGTTTTGAATCTGTTCGCGGCGTACCGAGGCTATACCGGCCTCAACAAGTGTGGCAATTGCAAAACAAACGAGAGAAACGGCGAGCGCTATCGACGCTAACGAACTATCGCTCTCCATTCTTAGGCGTCCTGTCTCAACTCAGTCAATGGATTACCGAACTGCGGCGTGATGAGTCCCGGTGCTCACTCTTTGGCGGTTCGCCTTTCCTTTTTATGTGTGACTCTGGCAGGCGCACCGACAGCGGTCGAGTCCGACGGCACATCTTTTGTGACCACGGAACCCGCGCCGGTCGAAGACCGTGCGCCGATGTTGATAGGGGCAACGAGCATTGTGTCGGAGCCGATAAATGCATCGTCACCTATCCTGGTCTGGTTTTTCTGGCTTCCGTCGTAGTTACAGGTGACCGTGCCCGCCCCAATGTTTACCCGGCGGCCCAGCTCGGCGTCGCCAACGTAGCTGAAGTGTCCCGATTTCGTGCCACGCCCAATCCTACTGTTTTTGACCTCAGCAAAGTTACCGATGTGCACATCACGCTCAAGCCGGCTTCCCGCTCTAATGTGACTGAATGGGCCAACGGACACACTTTCTTCCAGGATGGACTCCTCAACTACTGAAGCCGTAACTCGACAACCGTCGCCCACCTGGGAGTCGGACACTATGGAATTCGGTCCAATCTGACAGTTTCGGCCAATCCGAGAATCGCCGGTAATATGTGTGTTTGGTAGTAGTACAGAGTCCTGGCCTATCTGGGCTGCAGCGCTGAGGTAGACCGAGCCAGCATCCGGCATGGTGACGCCGCTCAGCATCCAACGTTCTCGGATTCGGTCAAGCATCACAGCTTCGGCACGGGCCAATTCAATTCGTGTGTTCACGCCGAGGATCTCCGTGTTGTCGGCAGACTTTACCGACTCGACTCTCTGTCCCTGTCCGGCGGCAAGGGCTATGAGGTCGGTCAAGAATACCTCTCCTCGATGGGAGGGTGAAAGGGTTTTTAGGTTCTCCCAGAGCCATGAAGTCCCAAAGCAATAGATCCCGCCATTGATTTCATTGACTGTGAGCGTCTCATCGTCTGCTTCCCCCTGCTCGACGACCGCCACAATGGACCCAGAGTTGGACCTAACGACCCGTCCCAGACTATTGGGTTCGGGGAGATCTGCGGTCAGCAGGGTGATGGAGGCGCCTGAAGCCTGATGGTGTCGGACCATCTCCTCTATAGTTTTTACCCGTGTCAGGGGTACATCAGCGTGATGGACCAGGAGGTTTTCTACATTGCGCAGGGATGGTTCTGCCTGTAGCAGCGCATGGCCGCTCCCCAGAGGTTCGGTCTGCTCTGCGTATTCGACTGAAGCACCCAGTGTCTCTCTGATGAGCTGGGATTCCTGAGGAACGACTATCACTTTCTGCCGCAAACCGGCGTCTGAGGCCAAGTCAACGGGAAATTGCACCATCGCTTTCCCGCAGATGCGATGGAGGACTTTTGGGGTGCTCGAAACCATGCGGGTGCCTTTACCCGCTGCGAGTACTACTACGGCCCAGCTATCCATGGTCTTATAAACAGAAGACGCCTATCGCGTAGGCCCTGAGGCCATGCGTTAGGCGCAAAATAGGGGTTCATTACTCTGGAAATTCGTCCACTTCTACGCTCATGCTACTAGAATAGGAACGAAATTGTCAAGTATAACTACGTGTGCTTATCAGGCAGACGGCTCAGGCATCGAATTCGGCATTTGATCAGTGTGGGTGGATTTCACGTGCCGGTAATCCACAGGCCATGCTGGACAGAGATATGCCGGTCACGTATGCTATGCCGGATGTCGTGATTTTGTATCTATACCGGCGCGATGGGGGCGTCCCACCGGAAAGGAGCACAGAGTTGGCTAAGTTCAGAGTGGTTGCGCAGCAGCCCAGCGGTGTGACCTTCGACATGGCAGGCGACTCTTACAGCCTGGAGATGGAATCCCTGGCGTCAATTGGAGCCGAGATCGTGGTCGTACCACCGGCCTCAGAAGAGGAATACATAGAGTACGCGAAGGAAGCCGACGCCATCATCGCCAGAGGCCGCCGGACTACGAAGAACATAATCGATAACCTGCGGTCCTGCAAAGTCATCGCGGTACCCAGCGTAGGCACCGACACGGTGGATGTGGCCGCAGCCACGGAACGTCGCATCCCGGTCACCAACGTGCCCGACACCTTCATAGAAGAGGTTGCCGACCATACGATGATGCTGATGCTCGCAACATTCCGGCGATTGACGAGCTTGGACTCGTTCGTACGGAATGGCCGGTGGACGGAAGGACGCCCCTTACTCTCCAATTATCCCAGACTGATGGGCCAGACCCTCGGGTTCGTATCCTTCGGTCATGTGGCCAGGGCCACCGCGGTACGGGCCAAAGCATTTGGCCTCCGTCTTCTCGCCTACGACCCATACATCGAGGAACTCACCATGAGTTCCTATGGGGTCGAACCTGTAGGACTGACCGAACTGCTACAACGGTCGGACATCATATCGATGCATGCACCGTCAACCCCAGATGCACACCACCTGATGACCGAAGAACACTTCCGCCAAATGAAGCCAGAAGCGCTTTTTATCAACAACGGGCGAGGGCCGACGGTTGACGAGCGAGCGTTGATCAAAGCACTGGAAGAGGGATGGATCGCGGGAGCGGGCCTGGATGTCCTGGAACAGGAGCCACCCGATACGGAGAACCCACTTCTGCACATGGACAACGTGATCCTTACCCCGCACGTCGCCTCGGCATCGGCACGGATGGGCCCGGAAACGCGCCGGCGTGTCGGCCGAGAGATCGCTCTTGTCCTTACCGGGCGTTGGCCCATGAGCTGCGTCAATCCGTCGGTGCTGGAGAAGACCGACCTCAAACGGTGGCAGCCTTATTCGATGGAGAGAGGGCCTGCGACATAAGTATCCAATCAATATTGATTTAACGAGCTGTCATGCTGAGGAGCGGAGCGACGAAGTATCTGGGGGTGGGTGGCGATCGGTATCTGAGATGGAAGCCCAACTCCACCCCTCCTAGGAATCGTCCCGCAGAGCCGGGATCTCGGATCCATCGGGAGAGTCCTCGCCAAGACCGATTAAGGTGGCGGACAGACCCTTCGCTCCGCTCAAGGGTGACAGACGTTAAACTCTTTGTGACCGCACCTACTTAGTTCCATCAAAGGACTACCTACCTCTTCGGAATTTACAGCACAATAAGTAGTGAGGGTCGCCGTTTATCAGACAGGCGGGGTTTGACCTCGACATGTCGGAGCGATATGGAGGAAGCGATGAGCGGTCCGTTGGAAGATGTGCGAATCCTCGACTTGACTCAGGTCCAAGCCGGGCCATCTTGCACCCAACTCCTCGCCTGGCTGGGAGCCGACGTGATCAAGATCGAGGAGCCGGGCACGGGAGACCGGACCCGGACCGAGATGGCCCATACGCCGGATATGGACAGTTTCTACTACCTGATATTCAACGCAAACAAGAGGAGTGTGTGCCTGGACCTGAAAACGGATAGAGGGAAAGCCATCTTCGAGCGGCTGGTCGGCGTCTGCGACGTGGTGATAGAAAACTTTGGACCGGGAGGCATGGAAAGGTTTTCTCTGGACTATGAGGCGGTTAAAGCCATCAATCCCAGGATAATCTACGCGTCCATCAAGGGTTTCGGCACCTATGGGCCCTATGCCGGCTACAAGAGCTTCGAGAACATTGCACAGGCCATGAGCGGCGCCATGAGCACCAACGGAAAGGCCGGAGGTCCGCCCCAGATGCTCTCGACCGGAGTCGGCGACTCTGGGAGCGGCCTGCACTGCGCCATCGGGATTCTGGCGGCGCTTTACCGACGCCAGAGGACCGGGGCCGGCGACTACGTCGAGGTCTCAATGCAGGACGCCGTGGTCAACCTGAACCGCGTCAGGATGGTCCAGACCCTCGGGTCCGGTGAACCGCTTGCTCGACTGGGCAACAGAATGTTTGGGCCGCCGGCCCTCGTTTACCAATGCCGACCCGGTGGTCTTAATGACTATGTTTCTCTTTACATAGGCGGCGAGGCGTGGGATAGCCTACTGGCTATCATCGGACGTGCCGAACTGATCGGCGATACGCGTTACTCGACTCAGGAGGCCCGTGCTCAAAACTCCGACGAGATCGAAGCATTTCTGACGGAGTGGACCTCCAGACATACCAAGTATGAGGTCATGGAGGCATTGAACAAGGTTGGCATCCCTTGTGGCGCGGTACTCGACACCTGCGAGGTCCTAGAAGACCCACACCTCCGTGCCAGGGAGATGGTGGTGGACGTCGATGACCCGCAGCGCGGGACCTATCCCGCAATTGGTTGTCCGGTCAAATTGTCGTCCAATACGGTTACAGTTACGCCTCCTCCGTTGCTGGGCCAACATTCCGGGGAGGTCCTATCCGAACTCCTGGGCATCGGCCAAAAAGAGTTACAGGATCTCAGTGAGTCGGGAGTGATCTGACACTCGGTATCGGTCTGGTAGCGTGCATGCGGACAGGCCGCCTGTCGGTTATCTTCGAGTCGGCAACCCTCAAAGACTGGAGGGCAGTTAAAGTGATGGAAGAACAGCACCGGAAGCCGGGTCCAGAGGGGAGCTTCAGCGAGGGCAGGTTGGCTGCACCGCCCTCGGAACTGTTCCAGCGGATCCTCACCCTTCCCGAAGTGATGTCAATTAGAGACCCCGAGCGCTTTACCGCTGAGCTAACCGTCGATATCGCCCATACCGTAATGCTAGGTGAGCGCGGCATCATCGCTCCCCGGGACGCCTCGGCTATATGCGGAGCCCTGCTGAAGGCTATCGAGAAAGGCCCCGGCTCTATCCCACTGGACACATCCAAAGACAGCACACTGTTCCAGATTGAAACCTACCTCGCTCAAGAGATAGGAGTCGATGTCGCCGGGCGAATGCATACGGGGCGGAGCAGGACCGATAGAGGGGCTGCAATAATGCGCCTTTACCTGCGAGACCAGTTGCTCGACGTGGTCGATGCTCTTCTTGGATGGCAAGATGCACTATTGGAAAAGGGCGAACGACACCAGGAGACGGTGCTGCCGGGCTACACCCACATGCAAGCGGCACAGCCAATCACGTTTGGCCACCACCTCCTGGCCCAGTTCTGGCTTCACGTCGACGACTTTGACCGGCTTCAACTCGCCTACCGGCATACCAACGTTAATGCCCTGGGAACCGCCTCCATAGCGGGGACGAGCTGGCCGCTGGATCGATCTCGCACGGAAGAGTTACTCGGTTTCGATGGGTCCACGGAGAACGCTCGGGTCTCCCGCACATACATCTTCCGAGCCGAGATCGCCAGCGCCTACGCCACCTTGATGGCCACGCTCCACTACCTGGCCAGCGACTTTTATATCTGGTTCTCCCACGAGTTCAAGATGGTGGAACCGGCCGACGAGCACTCAGGTTCCAGCAGCATCATGCCCCAGAAGAAAAACCCTTACGTCTGGGAGCGCACCAGGGTTCTCGCCCGCCATGCCAGCGGGTGGCCCGCCTCGGCGCTGGCCGCTCTGATGGGCGCCAGCTCTTCGGACTCTTTTCTGGAATCTCCGGAAATCGAGAGCTACGGTTCCAGGGTGGCAGGTCTGTTGCGGATCAACGCTGAGGTTCTCGAACGCCTACGCGTGGACGAAGAAAGGATGCTGGACCTGGTACGACAGGAGTTTTCCACGGCCAATAACCTGGCCGACGTGCTCGTAAGGGAGAGAGCGATGCCCTTTCGGCAAGCCCACAGCGTCGTAGGTCGCCTGGTACGTCTTTGCGTCCAGGGGGCCGTTGCCCCAAGCGAGGTTGAACCGGAATTACTGGACCAGGCCGCGGCGGAGGTCGGTGTCACACCCCCCGCTCTTGACCCCGATGCCATCCGACAGGCGCTGGACCCGGTTGCCTTCGTTCACAGCCGCACTACCATCGGCAGCACCAATCCCCGGGATGTCCGGCGCCAGATCAATCTGGCAAGGGTCACTCTGGAAGGTCATAGGGTCTGGCTGGGTCAGGTTGAAGAGAAGGCTCGAACTGCCGGCATTGCGCTTCGAACAGCCATCGATCGACTGGACGATTAGGCGCACGGGTTCCTCGGCGAACCTGCCGTCACAACCCGATTCGACGTTCAGCGCCGTCAGATGGCTGGGCGGGTTAATTGTCTGGATGCTGAACGATCGATACCTGTCAGGTTACCTAGTCCCTCGGCACGCATAGGTCGTAAGCCGCTCTATACACGCGCTGACTTGTCTATAGCCATCGGTAGGTGCTACAATCTGGCCGGTCGATGTGCCTGTTCCGGACCCGTTTGTTTGCGACTACCGGGTAGGGAAAACCAAATATCGACGTGCTCAGTTCAGTGGCAAACGCCAAAGGAGTAGGAACAGCTTGGGAAGCATAAATGTTGCGATCGTCGGTGTCGGGAATTGCGCTTCAGCTCTGGTGCAGGGTATCCAAAAGTACCAGAATGCTACCGATGAGCAGTCTATTCCTGGACTCATGCACCCGGTCTTGGGCGAGTATGGCGTTGGCGATATCAATGTAGTTGCGGCCTTCGACGTCGATGCCAACAAGGTTGGACTGGACCTATCCGAGGCGATCTTCGCCAAGCCCAACAACACAATAAAGTTCCAAGATGTTCCCTACGCGGGCGTTACCGTCCAACGTGGGATGACTCACGATGGGGTAGGCAAGTACATGGCCGATGTGATTTCCATAGCCCCCGGCCCTACCGATGACATGGCCAAAATCCTCAAGGAACGGGAAGTCGATGTAGTGATCAACTTCCTGCCCGTTGGCTCTGAGGAGGCCACCAAATGGTATGTCGAGCAGGTGCTGGCGGCGCGCTCCGGCTTCATCAATTGCATACCCGTATTTATCGCCAGCGGAGCGGGTAACTACTGGCAGCGTCGGTTCAAAGAAGCGGGTGTACCCATTATCGGCGATGACATAAAGTCGCAGGTCGGAGCGACCATTACACACCGGGTACTGTCCCGCCTTTTTATGGACCGGGCCGTCAAGTTGGATCGCACTTACCAGTTAAACTTCGGAGGCAACACTGACTTCCTGAACATGCTGGAGCGGGAGCGGTTGACGTCTAAGAAGATATCCAAGACCGGATCCGTCACGTCGCAGCTTGACCATGTGATGGATGCGGACAACCTCCATATCGGGCCCAGTGACTACGTACCCTGGTTGACAGACCGTAAGTTTTGCTACATCAAAATGGAGGGCACCACGTTCGGCGACGTTCCGCTCAATCTGGAACTGAAACTCGAGGTCTGGGATAGCCCAAACTCGGCGGGAGTTGTCATCGATGCGATCAGGTGCTGCAAGATAGCCAAAGACCGGGAGATAGGCGGTCCTATACTGGGCCCGTCGGCATATTTCATGAAGTCTCCCCCCGTACAGCACACCGACGATGAGGCCAGAGAGTTGGTGGAAGATTTCATCTCCGGCCGGGACGCTTAACAGGACCTCCGGACTCGATTGCAACACCTTTCTGCATGATTCAAGTGCATTGGACGATCCGCTTCTGTCCCGCAGAGTCGTGCCTAGACGAGGCCCCTGAGTTGTGTATGCCCCGCGAAGAGAAGGTATGAACCAGCCCCGGTCCGGACCAGCCTAGATTCTGCCTGAGGCCACCGTATGGACCGCCCTATCAAGATCGCACTGATCTCCCCATACGACCATGCGTTTTTGGGTGGAGTCACCGATCACATAAACAGCCTGGCGCACCAGTTTAGGAATTGGGGGCATACGGTCCGAATCATCGCTCCGTGCTCGGCTCCACAACGGATCGAGGACGATGATTTCATCCCCATGGGCAGGCCGGTGCCCGTCCCCAGCGGAGGCTCGATCGCACGCATATCCTTCTCCGTGTGGCTCAGATCTCGAATCAGGTCCTTGATGCAAAAAGAGGCCTTCGACGTTATCCATTTACACGAGCCCATGGCGGGGTTCGTAACCCTCAACACGATCGGCGTCGCCGATTCCCTGGACGCAATAAAGATCGGCACATTTCACACCAACAAAGGTACTCGTCTTTACCGGATCGGCGGTAAAAGGCTGGCTATGCCCTACTTCCGCCGGCTGAACGGTCGGATCGCGGTTTCCCAGCCAGCCTACCAGTTCATCAGCCGCCACTTGCCTGGGAAATACGAGATCATTCCCAACGGCATCCAGGTTGACGATTTCGCACAGGCAACCCCCTTTCCCCATCTGCGCGACGGGATGATCAATCTGCTGTTCGTGGGCCGCCTGGAGAAGAGAAAGGGGCTGAAGCACCTCCTGGGCGCCTACAGTATGCTCAAGTGGGACTGGCCAAATCTACGCTTGCTCGTAGTCGGGCCGGGAAAGCCGGACGACGACTCCTTCCGGATAATGAGCGAGCGGAACCTTCAAGATATTAAGTTCATCGGGCGAGTATCCGAGGCCGACAAAGCCCGATACTACCAGTCGGCGGATATCTTCTGCTCTCCGGCTACAGGGAGTGAGAGCTTTGGTATCGTGTTGTTGGAAGCCATGGCCGCGGGCAAGCCGGTTGTGGCCAGCAACATCGAAGGCTACTCCACCGTTGTCAACAACGGCAAAGAGGGTATCCTCGTCGCCCCCAAACAAGACGGCGCTTTAGCCGACGCCATCGCCATGTTGCTAAAAAACCCCCCTGTGGGTGCCCGTCTGGCGGCCAACGGACGCCAGAGAGCGGAAGAGTTCCGCTGGGACAGGGTGGCCAAGAGAGTGATGGACTACTACAGGGTATTCCTCGAAACGAAAAAGACGTCTCTGCACCAGTGAATTATCAGGTTTTCACACCTCTCTCGTGGACACAGACGTCTTCGGCTCAACAGAGGGTATATGAATAGGGCCTCCGCCAGAAGGATACTAAACTCTTATCTGGAGGTACCGGTCGCCAGATTCCTGGCAAAACTGGGACTCTCTCCGAATATTGTTACCAGTCTGGGGCTGGTCCTGGCCGGTGGGGGGGCCTACCTGCTGAGCGCGGGATTCCTATGGGCCGGCGGTATCGTGTTACTGGCGTCCGGTCTGTTCGACCTTTTCGATGGTGCACTGGCTAGATTAACCGATAGGGTCACCAGGTTCGGGGCTCTCCTGGACTCGGTGGCCGACCGTGTCTCGGAAGCTGTCTTCCTGTTGGGTCTGTTAATATACTTTATCGAACGTCCATCCGACGTAGGCCTGGTGCTGGTCTATCTGGCCCTGGTGGGCTCTTTGATGGTCAGCTATCTCAGGGCAAGGGCGGAGGGCCTAGGAATCGAGTGCAACGTCGGAGTGATGACCCGACCAGAACGCGTTGTCACCCTGGGAATCGGATTGATACTGGGCAACTGGTGGCTGACACCGCTCCTGGCGGCATTGGGGCTCATAGCGGGATTGACGCTGCTCACATCGGCCCAGCGGCTGATCCACTCGGGGCGGTCGTTGAAGGAGTAGGGATAGGGGTAGCGGTAGCGGGCCCCGAAATCACCTGCCACAACACGGCCAACCCAAGCGGTAGACCGCTCTATTTGCCTTTCAAAAACATCACCGGAGCTCCGTGCAGGAGGGACAATGCCGATTATTGCGCATCATGACCAGGATATCCTTCGCAAGAGGTTCGATCTCGAGCTAAAACGAGACCTGAACGTCACCCTTTACACAAAACGCGATATAGGCGGACTATACATTCCCGGTCGTGAGTGCAGGACTTGCGGGCCCACTGAGCAACTCCTGGAAGAGGTCAGCGCCCTCTCGCCCAAAATCCACCTGGAGACGGTGGACTTTTATGGCAGCTTGGAAGACGCCAAGGCGCGCGGCATCGAAAAGATACCGGCGATCATCATACACTCCGAAGGTGGCGACAACGCCAGGATTTATGGAATGCCGACAGGCTTTGAGTTCCCGCTCTTGTTAGACAGCATGATAGCCGCCACGACCAAGCGAAGCTCCTTACAGCTTGAGACCCGCCGAAGACTCAAGAGACTGAAGGAGGATGTCCACATCCAGGTGTTTGTGACTCCAACCTGTAAGTTCTGTCCTTCGGTGGCCCGGTTGGCACATTCTATGGCGCTGGAATCCCCCAGGGTCGTCGCGGACGTAGTAGAGATACAGGAATTCCCCCAACTGGCACAGCTTTACAGGGTCATGGGCGTACCCAGGACCGTGATCAACGATTCGGTACAGTTCACCGGTGCGGTCTCCGAGGACATGTTTCTGCGTCGCATATTGGAGGCGGTTGGGGAGGAGACGCCCGAGGAAGGCGTCGAGGAGCGCATATCTGAACAGACGACGCTGATAAGGTGAACGGGGGTCACTCGGCCTGCCATCGACCGATAGACAGGGTCCGCCTGCACGCCCGAGGTGAAGTTTTGGGGAATCAGCGCTGGAAGCAGCTGCCAATGACAATGGAAAAGTGAGCAATTTGGATCTAGGAAAAACCCTCACGAGGCGCCTGGTAATAGCCCTGGCGGCGCCTTTACTCCTTCTGTCCGCAGGTACCTTGGCGAACGCAGAAGGCGAGTCAATCAGGGTAATCTCGACCAGCGTCACCAGCGAATTCCCGGACGGTATACGGTTCCAGGTCCAAGCCAGCGGCGAGAACGAGATCACGTCTGTCGCAGTCCGATTCAAGACCGGCCGCCAGACAAGAGGGACTTACGATTATCTGAACCTGCAGCAAGGCCTGACCATAGAGTCCGAGCTCTTTCTCCGTACCAACACCGGCGCAAGGTATATACCGCCGGGTACGATCATCACATACAATTTCGAGATCGAAGACTCCGAGGGACAGCGACTGGACACGGAGCCGGTGGAGTTTATCTACCAGGACCCTCGATTCGAGTGGAATGAGGTTTCCCAGGGGCCGGTGACGGTCGCCTACCACGGCCCAGTAAAAACGCGCGCGGATCTAATCCTGGACGCGATAATCCAGACGATCGATTTCATGGGGCCTCTTCTGGGCGCCGACACAGAGGAGCCAATCAGAGTCAACATGTATAACAACGTCAAGGAGATGCTTGAGGCCCTGCCTCCCGGGAGCACTACCATTAGAAGGGAACTGATTACCGAAGGGCAAGCCTTTACCAACGTCGGAACCCTCCTGGTCCTCGGCGGCGGCAGGGCAGCCACCGGCACGGCATCCCACGAGGTCACTCACATATTGACTCACCGCGCGGGAGACAGCGTATTCAGCAGCGTTCCACAATGGCTCGACGAAGGGCTGGCCGAGTATGGAAACATCGCGCCTGGCTTCTCCTACGACATCGCCCTGGAGTTCGCATTGGAGACCGACCGCCTTTTGCCCATCACATCGATGGCTTCTCTCCCCGGAATCCCGGAGGACGTGATCATCTTCTATGGCGAGTCTCGCAGCCTGATCAGATTTATGGTGAGGCAGTTCGGTCCTCAGAAGATGAAAGAGCTGATGACTAGCCTGAAGGGAGGGGCAAACATGGAGGACGCCCTTCAGGAGGTTTACGGTGTTGGCCGGTTAAGACTGGAAAACCTGTGGAGAGAGAGTATCGGTGCACGGGAGTACGTACCGCCCGAGACTGGCACCGCCAGGCCCACGCCAATCGCCCGACCTACGTTTCTCCCGTACAGCCTGACGCCGCAACCTGAATCGGCAACAATCGGCACGGTCGAATCATCGCCCACTCCGGAGCCTGAGGCGACCATCACACCGACGCCAGCCCTTACCGCAACCGTCGCGCCCGTACCGGAACAACCGCCAGCCGCGCAGCCGGAATCAGGAGGTGGTGGTGGTGGGTGCAACGCACCTGTCCGTGGTGGCCCGAGGGCATTAGATATGTCTGCATTCGCATTCCTGGTCGGTCTGGCCGGCCTGGGCTTGAGACGAAAGATGAAGCGGTAGGGCCGGCGCAGGCCGAACAAATGGATTCGCCGCCTTCGTTGTCGCCGCACCTAAGGCAGGCGCTAAGCTAATCTATCAGATGGGCCAGGCTTATATTCCGAATGCGCCGGTCGGCCGTCGGCAGATAATCTCAACTCTGTCCCCATCCGCGTTACCGGGGGCGTATTAAGCCGGAGTAGCGGGTTTGTACTTCCAACCAGGACACAACCGGGTATTTCAAGGATCCAGACTTATAAGCTCTTTGCGGAGAGCGTACCGTAGCAGTTCGGTCCTATTGTGAAGGTCTAGCTTGCGCATGATCCGCTGCCGGTAGGTCTGCACGGTATAGGGGCTCAGGTGAAGCTGGCCCGCGATCTCCCGGTTACTGTGACTCTCCGCGAGCAATGGCAACACCTCACGTTCCCTCAAGCTAAGTTGTGTATAGGTGTCCGCGGTGTGGCCCGATTGGACGCGCATCAGATAATCGCCCACTAGCTTTGTCGCCATACGGGGATATATGAATACCTCACCTGCGTAGACCGTCCGGATCGCCCCGATCAACTCCGCTACTGTCGCGGTCTTGAGCAGATATCCAAGCGCACCCGCCTGTAAGGCCTGGAAAAGAAAATCTCCTCTCTCATGGACCGTCAGGATGAGTACCGCTAGACCGGGAATGGATTTTGTGAGCCGTCTCGTCGCTTCCAGACCAGAGGTTCCCGGCATCGAGATATCCATGAGTACAACGTCTGGGTTCGATATCTGCACACTCTCAAGGGTCTCCAGGCCATCCGAAGCCTCCCCCACAACTTCGATATCCATTTGTTCCTGTAGTAGTAAGGCAACACCTTGTCGAACGATAGGTTGATCGTCGGCCAGAAACACTGCGATCCTGTTCATATTCCCCGCCTCTGTTCACCGCCGGCAGGCGTGCGCATCGACGCTCTCAGCCTTTGATATTTTGGAGCTCTCCACTCCCTCGTCCACCCAGGCTGCATTGAATCTACACCAGCGCACAGGCCAGGAGAAAGGACTCGAACCCAGTAATACGCAGGGACACCGGTCCGGTAAGCCATTACCGGCTCGTGATTCTGCATACGGTCAACGTAGGATCGTCATGGACGCCCGACATGCGCCTGATACCGCGTTGTCGGCTGGATAGTGGGCGGTCCATTTTGGACCGAGCAACGGCCCGCGAGCGGAAAGGTATAGCAGACTGTCTCGTGGGTGAAGAGTGCACACCGCGATCGACGAACGGCATTGTATTGGTGGCCCCGCAGGGTGTCAACATCCAGCCACTTGAGTACAGATCCCCTGATTACGGCGGTTTTGAGACCCACTCCGCCCGTTGCATCAAAGTTAAGGATTCCAACCAACCGGTCCGGGAACGGTTGTCAATAGCTGCCTAAACCCGGTGGATTCCCTATCAGCCAGAGGGTGTGGCTGCCCTTGACACCAGGTTACTGCCCGACTAGCATCAATATGTGGTTGAGTAGGTCGTGTATGCCGGTAGTGAACTGGCCGCCGGCACAGGGTAATCCCCTCGCAACGGACAAAGAACAGTTGCCTCAAAGCATTCGATGACGAGCGAACGAGACTGGATACGAGCCGTGGAACAGAGCTGGGTGGTGCGGTTCCCGAAGCAGCATCTGGCGACGTTTGGCACCACCAACATCGCCTACTACGTGGTCACTGAGCCTATCTATCATGAGATGGAACAAGGTAAAGACGAAGGCGTGATCC
>CAZEDC010000130.1:0-24803 GCA_964510985.1 uncultured Dehalococcoidia bacterium | reverse complement strand
CCGAAGGTTATGATCGTCGACATGCACGCCGAAGCGACGTCGGAAAAACAGGCCATCGGCTGGTACGTTGACGGGAGGGCCAGCGCACTGGTTGGCACCCATACACACGTTCCGACCGCGGACGCGCGGATCCTGCCCAAGGGGACCGCCTACGTGACCGACGTCGGCATGGTGGGGTCCGCCAACTCGGTCATCGGAGTCGAGGTCGAAGATGTCCTCGGACGGTTCTTGACGCAGACGCCGCGGCGCCTGAACGTGGCCAATTCGGGTCCCACCCTCTTCCAAAGCGTCCTGATTGATTTTGACGACATTACCGGCAAGGCCACCGAAATAGTCAGGCTGGACAAGGAATTACCCTGAAATGGCCAAGGTCGATCTTCACCTACACACCACCTTCTCCGACGGCAGACTCACTCCTACCAAGTTGGTGGAGTTGTGTGCCGACAGGGGGCTGCGTGTAATCTCCATCAGCGACCACGACTCCACTGAGGGTCTGGCCGAGGCCCTTGAAGCGGCCGGCCGTTTCCCCCAGTTGACCGTGATCCCGGGCATTGAGCTTAGCACCGACGTCCCAGGCTCGGAGATACACGTGCTGGGCTATTTCGTGGATTACGAAAGCCCTGTGTTCCAGAACACACTCACTCGGTTCAGGGAGGGCCGCCAAGAAAGAGCCCGCAAGATGGTGGAAAAACTGGGCGATATGGGCGTAAATGTCTCCTGGGAAAGGGTCCAGGAGCTGTCAGGCGGTGGGGCTATCGGCCGCCCTCATGTTGCGCAGGCCATGGTGGAGGCCGGATACATCGAATTTCCCCGCGATGCCTTCGACAAGTACATTGGACGGAACGGACCAGCCTACGTCGAGCGCGTCAAACTCACACCGGCCGACGCAGTCCGGGTGCTGGCCGACAACGGAGCGTTGCCCGTGATGGCCCATCCCACTTACTCGGAATCCAAGTCAGGTCGGGATGAGGCCGGTTCGCTAACTGACACCCTCCAGGAGCTGAAGGAAGCGGGACTAGTTGGGATGGAGGTGTATTACGGAGACTACACACCGGAACAGGTGGACCGCCTGGCCGGTCTGGCAGCCGATTTCGGACTGGTACCCTGTGGTGGAAGCGACTATCATGCCTCGGGCAACCCCGACGAGCCCGAGCCGGGAACGGTCGGACCGCCCATGGAGACCGTGGAGGCTCTAAAATACCGATGGAAGCAGAGCGCGGCGATCTCGTAGTGGAGTCCATGTCCGGACCGTTACTTCCCGACTTCCGATCCAGTGAAGTGGCACACCTCCGTCCGGCACAGTCCACATTGACAACTCTCATGCCCAACGTGCCTCAATGATCGAAACCGCTCTCTTCATAGCGGCGTCTTACCTTTGGGGCGCCGTCCCAACGACCTATCTGGTCGGCCGGTACCGGAAGGGTATCGATTTACGCCAGTACGGCTCTGGAAACGTCGGCGCGGCCAACTTTATGGCCCATGTGGGTAAAAAGACGGGGTTTACCCTCGGGGCCTTCGACTGCCTCGCCAAAGGAACGGCTCCGCTCTTGATAGCCCGGTTGTTGGACCAGGGCGCCGGAGTCCAGATGGGTATGGGTCTGGCCGCCATAGCAGGCCATAACTGGTCTCCATATCTCCGCTTCACCGGGGGCAGAGGGGTCGCGACGGCCGTCGGCGTGGTGTTGGGGGCTTTGATGTGGCCGGAGATCCTGATCCTCACCGTCGTAATGGGCGGTCTGGGGTATCTGATATTCAAAGAGTTAGGCTTCTGGACATTTATCTCCTTGCTAATCCTCCCGGTGCTGGCGTTCCTGTTTGGACGTGAACCCGAGATTTTCTATATGACCATAGGTATCGGTGTGTTGCTGATAGGAAAGCGCCTGACCGCCAACTGGGAGTCGCCCGCGGCTAGGGTATCCCTTATTCGAATCATGGTCTATCGAGCACTTTGGGACCGGGACGTCCCCAGGAAGGGACAGTGGACGCAGCGAGGGCCGATGACAGGAGAGGACAGCTTATCCAGGGATGTCGGTGACCACGTACTGCGATAAGCACCCCCACACCGAGACCAATCTCAGGTGCGGACGGTGCGAGAGGTTGATATGCACCCTCTGCATGGTGCACGCCCCCGTAGGTGTCCGTTGCCCGGACTGCGCCCGGCCAACCCAACTCCCCACCTTCGAGGTTTCGACAGGCTACCTAGCCCGGGCGATCACCGTCGGTCTGGCGCTCGCAATCGCCGGGGGCGTGTTCTGGTCCGTTTTCCGGTCGTTGTTGGGCCTGGGCCCACTCCTGGACGGCATAGCCATCGTCGGACTTGGGTACCTGATCGGAGAGGGCATTAGCGCATCCGTAAACCGAAAAAGGGGTCGCAACCTGAAGTTCGTGGCCGGTGGGTCTATGTTTGCCGCCTTCGTTGTCATAGCTATCTTCACGGCGTCCCTTTCTGTATTCGATCTATTGGCCCTGGCGCTTGGTATATACGTTGCAGTCAACCGGTTCAACTAGCCTGTGTCGTTGCGAACACATGCTAGACAATTGCCCGCCAGTCGCCGTTTCTGAGAACCAAACACTGTAAACTTGAAAAATTATGGGTTCGGATGGTGAATCTCTCGGATTATGCCAATCGTTTGCAAGACATAGGTCGCCGAGTTGACAGTATTCGTAGGCGAGCGTAGTATTATAGACGATACCAAATATTTCAGAGGGAATTGAGAGGGAATTGATAGATGGACGAACTGGACACGAAGATCACTGCAATGCTCCAAGAGGACGGCCGAGCGTCCAACGCCGGGATCGCCCGTAAGGTCGGCGTAAGCGAAGGCACCGTGCGCCGCCGCCTCAAACGGCTTATCCAGGATGAATACATTAGTGTCGTGGCGATGCTGGACCCGGGAAGAATGGGATACGCCTCGGAGGCCCTGATCGGTGTCCAGGTGGACCCGGACAAGATCGATCAGGTATCCGTAGACCTAGCGCATCTTGATGAGACCAACTTTGTCGCCGTCACGACAGGATCTTTCGATATTTTCTGTTGGGCTACGTTGACCTCCTCGGAGGCCCTGGGAATATTCCTGAGGACCAAGGTTGGCACGATTCCAGGTGTGCGTCGCTCCGAGACCTTCGTTAACCTGGCCGTCAAGAAGCGGGGATACGGGGCCAACCTCTAACCACCGGTCCGAGGAATCCCGCAAACCGACATCCGTACCGAATATCTCAGGCCACGAACCGTCCTACACCCTGGCGGCACGTCCTGTGTAAAAATCTGGCCGCCCACACCGGAGACTTTCGTCGGTGGTGTGGCGCCCAACCGCGAGACAGACCGCATCCCCGACATCCGGCACCGCCGGTGCCGCACCAGGGCCGATGGTTTCAAAGCCCGAGCCACTTCTCTATAATCACCCTAGTTGAACCCGAGGGGGAGCGACCTTGCTTAGAACTATTAGCTGCGGAGACGTGCGGGCCGAACACATTGGTAAGACGGTCACTCTCGCCGGATGGGTGCACCGCCGGCGCGACCACGGAAATCTGATCTTTATCGACCTGCGCGATAGAGTAGGGCTGGTCCAGGTCGTGTTCAACCCCGAGCACGCCCCTGAGAGCCACGGCACGGCCCAGGCGCTTCGCAACGAATGGGTCGTTCAGGTGGTAGGACAGGTAAACAGCAGGCCCGCCGGCACCGAGAACCCCAACCTGCCCACCGGGAAGGTGGAGGTCTCCGCGGAACATCTGGTTGTCCTCAACGAGTCCAAGACGCCGCCCTTCTACATCAACGAAGAAAACGAGGTCGACGAGCTGCTCCGGATGAAATACCGCTATTTGGACCTCCGCAGGACCAGCATGCGGGACGCCGTGATAATCCGCCATCAGGTGGTGATGTTCACCCGCGAGTTCCTGAGCAAGCGCGGCTTCCTGGAGATCGAGACCCCGATCCTCATCAAGAGTACGCCCGAAGGGGCCAGGGACTACCTGGTACCCAGCCGCCTGAATCCCGGCCAATTCTATGCCTTGCCCCAATCGCCTCAGCAGCTCAAGCAGCTCCTGATGGTCGCTGGGTTTGAGAAGTACTTCCAGATCGCCCGCTGCTTTCGGGATGAGGACCCCAGGGCCGACCGCCAGCCAGAGTTCACCCAGCTGGACCTTGAGATGAGCTTTGTGGAGGAGGACGACGTACTCAACCTCACCGAGGAGCTATACACGTCGATGGTGGAGACGCTGTTTCCGGACAAGTGGGTCCTGAAGCCGTTCCCTCGGATACCCTACACGGAGGCCATGGAGTTGTACGGCACCGACAAGCCCGACCTGCGGTTTGGCCTTGAGCTGTCCGACCTCGCCGACATAGCCGCCGACACAGAGTTCCGTGTCTTCCAGTCGGTCCTGGCCGATGGAGGGATAATCAAGGGGTTCAGGGCTCCCGGCTGCGCCACCTACTCGCGCCGCGAGATCGACGAACTCACAGAGTTCGCTAAGTCCAGGGGCGCGCAGGGCCTGATCGCTATCGCGCTGACCGGTGATGCGGGCCCGGTGGACGACTTGGCGCAGGACCAGGTAAGGTCGTCCATAGCCCGTTTCCTTTCGCTGGATCAGGTAAAGGCCATCGCCCAACGGACCGAGAGTGGGATGGGCGACCTCATCCTCATCATCGCCGGGCCGCTCAAGTCGGCGAACCAGGCGTTGAGCGCCCTCCGACACGAGATGGGCCGCCGCCTCGGGTTGGCTGATCCAAACCTTTTGGCCTTCGCGTTCGTGGTTGATTTCCCACTGTTCGAGTGGAGTAAGGAAGAGGAGCGCTGGGACGCGACACACCACGCTTTCACGATGCCCAAGGCGGGCTACGAGCAGTACCTGGAAAGCGACCCGGGCAAGGTTATAGCGCACTGCTACGACCTGGTGTGCAACGGCGATGAGTTGGCCAGCGGAAGCATCCGTGCCCACCGCCGGGAGCTTCAGGAGCAGATTTTCCGCGTGCTGGGGTACACGCCCGAGCAGGTTGAGGCACGATTCGAACAGCTTCTGACGGCGCTTGAGTACGGGGCCCCACCCCACGGCGGCATAGCGCCTGGAATCGACCGGCTGGTGATGGTGCTCACCGGTAAGAACAACATCCGCGACGTCATCGCCTTCCCCAAGACCCAGACGGCCTTCGACCCGCTTTTCGAGGCGCCGGCGCCGGTGGACGAGGCCCAGCTACGCGAGCTCCACCTCAAAGTCGTTCTCGACGAGGAGGCCTGAGCCCCTCTCAGCCATTGCCGCGCGTAGTCCTACCCTGACCAGCTATAAGGGGGCAGGCGGTGCTACCCGGGCGGCACCAGCGGCAGTATCCTCTTGGGGTTCTGCACCATCATCTTATCGATCTGGGCTTCGGAGACGCCAACCGTCCGTAGATGGGGAAGGAACTTCTCCAGCAGGTAAGAGTAGCCGAAACCCCCGTAGTGCTTCAGGTGTACCTTCCAGCAGACGTCGTGGGACAGCACGAGCCTGTCCTCGTGGCCCTTCTCCAGCAGCTTGGGAATTCCCTCGGCCACCCTGGCGGTTACGCTGGGGACCAGGGCCGCCTCTCTTCCCATCAGGTCGAACTCGATTGTGACGCCGCGGTCGATTAGCTCTTCTAGAAACGGCAAATCATCGGCCAGCATATCGCTGTGACCCATGACGACGCGAGACAAGTCCAATCCCTCTTCCGCAAAAGTCGTCAGAGTCTGGTGCATCTCGTCGGGGCCGCAGCCTCCTTTGTGGACCGTGACAGCGGCGCCGGTGCGCACGCTCGCCTGGGCCGCCGCCCTGATGCTCTTGGTCTCGTTGGGAGAGATAGGGTTCCCGTTTACGCCTATCTCCCCGATGATACCGGCGCGAACATCGGTGCCGCCCACGCCCTCTGCGACATCCCGTACAATGGCATCGGCGATATCCTCGACCGTCCACTCGTCCATCTGGGCCGGATGGAACATCTTCTGATACCAGCCGGTCCCCATCACGATGTTGACGCCCGTGGCCTCAGACACCCGGCGCAGGGCCAGAGGGTCCCGCTTGAGCCCCATACTGGTCACGTCGCACAACGTCGTGCCGCCGTGTTTTTTATACTCCGAGACCTCTTTCTTGGTCAGCGCTTCGTCCGTCAGGATGTAGTTGTCTGCTACGGGCCTTGTGTCACGGGCTAGGTCAAGATTGCCAAGACCGATCTTCGCCTCCCATATCGCCAGATCGGTGGCCGGAACATCCTCCTCGGTGTACTCCGTGAATATGCGGCCCTCCTCAAACTTCATCTCAACGTGGGGTAGATGGGTCTTCCGCAGGTCCAGGAAGAGGTGCTCGTGCATTATGGTGGTGCCGAGCCGGTCCGGCCCTATGGGGCCGGTCACCGTGATGGCCTGCCCCACCCGGTTTTCGGTGGCTTTCCGCTCAGTTTGGTCGGCCATGGGCGATCTCCTCCTCGGTCTGAGTTTTATGGCGTTGCATCGCTTCGTGTGACCGCTTATTTGGGCTTCACCAGGGGCAGGACCTTTTTGGGGTTCTGCACCATCATCTTATAGATCTGCGCCTCGGAGACGCCGACCGTCCGTAGATGGGGCAGGAACTTCTCCAGCAAGTAAGAGTAGCCGAAGCCCCCATAGTGCTTCAGGTGTACCTTCCAGCAGATGTCGTGTGAGAGGAGTATCCGGTCCTCGTACCCGGCGTCGATCAGCCTGGGAATCCCTTCGGCGACTCTGGCGGTAATGCTGGGGGCCAGGGCCGCCTCTCTCCCCATAAGGTCGAATTGGATCCAGACCCCGCGGTCCAGCAGCTCCTCCATGAAGGGGAGGTCCAGGGCCAGCTCGTCGCTGTGGCCCATGATGACGCGCGTCAGGTCTCCGCCCTCCTCGGCCACCGCGGTTAGCGTATCGTGACGCTCGGCTCCCGCACCGCCCTTGTGGAAGGAGATGGCCGCACCGGTGCGCCGGCTGGCCTGCGCGGCGGCCCGGATGCTCTTGAACTCGTTGGGCTCGATGGGGTTCCCGTTTACGCCTATCTCCCCGATGATGCCCGCCCGGACGTCGGTGCCGCCCACTCCGACGGTGACGTCGCGGACGATGTCATCCGCGATACTCTCCACTGTTCGCTCGCCCATGTCGGCGGGGTGGTACATCTTCTGGTACCAGCCCGTGCCCATGACGACGTTGAGCCCGGTGGCCTCAGACAGTCTCCGCAGCGCCAGAGGGGCCCGTTTAAGCCCCATGCTGGTCACGTCGACAATGGTGCCTCCGCCGTACTTCTTGAACTCCAGGACCTCTTTTTTGGCCAGCTCCTCGTCGGTCAGCAGGTAGTTGTCGGCGATGGGCTGGACCTCTCGTGCCAGGTGAAGGTTGCCGAAATCGAGCTTGGCCTCCCACAGCGCCAGGTCCGTGGCCGGGATGTCTTCCTCTGTGTACTCGGTCCAGATGCGACCCTCGTCGTTCATCATCCTCACGTGGGGGAGATGGGTCTTACGAAGGTCTATGTAGATGTGCTCGTGCATTATGGTCTGGCCCAGTCTGTCTGGCTCGACGGGCCCGGCTACAGCGATGGCCTTACCCACCAGGTTTACAGCGGTCTCTTTATCAGTCTGGCCGGCCATTTGCACTCTCCTTCTCAGATTCGAGTCTGGTGCCTGTCATCATTTCACGAAACATCGCTGATGTGTCCTTGTGGACCGTTCCGGGCCAACAAAGGACGATTCGATCCGCACCCGGCGTCACGAGCCAACAATCTAATCAAAAAAAGGCCCGCCGGGAACTCTCCAGCGGGCCTTCGGGTACACGGGACACATATCGCTCTCTGTCACGGTCAACTAAGTTCGTGACCTGCTCTGCCGGGTCGGAAGCCGCTCGACCGGGGGTTGGACAACTACCCCTCGATGCCCGCAAAGTGCAATGCCTGGTCGACGATGTCCACACCCACCAGCTCGCTGTGGGCCGCCAGCAGCTGCTGGGTAATGGGGCCGGGGAACTGGTCTCCCACCGGCCGGTTGTCCAGCTTGCTCACCGGCGTGATGCGCGGACTGGTCCGCGAAAAGAATATCTCGTCGGCGGTATAGAGGTCATAGGGCTGGAGGTCCTCCTCGGAGACGGGGATGCCCAGCCGCTCCGCCACCTCCATCACCACCTTCCTCGATACACTCTGGAGTATGTTGCGGTCCGTGGCAGTCTTGAGCACACCGTCCTTGACCATGAACACGCTGTAACCGGTCCCCTCAGTGATGTTTCCGCTCTGGTCCATGAGAATTGGCAGGGCATTGGGGTCCACGTCGCGGACCTCCAGCTCGGCCAAAACAAAGTTCAGCCGGCTATGGTGCTTCACCTTCGGCTCCATGACGTCGCTGGGCAGGCTCCGGGTCCTGGCAATAACACCGTGAGCGCCCTCCAGGTAGTATTTGGCGAAGCTGGAGAATGCGACCGGCCGTATGGCGACACAGACCGTCGCGGGGCCGTCATGCGATTCGCCCCTGGTCACGAAGGGATTGATGGCGAAGTCCCCCGCTTCGTCCTTGTGGGACATGTTGCGGCGCACCCCCTCCTCGCAGAGTTCCGTCATCTCCCCAGGACTCAAACCCGGATCAATCCTGAGATATTTCATCGAGCGATACAACCGATCGATGTGATCTTCCAACCGGAAGGATTTCCCGTTGAAAGTCCGGGCGATGTCGAAGACCACGTCCGCGAGCATAAACCCTCGATCGTTGGGTCCGACCTTGACATCGTCGAACGTGACCCACTCGCCGTTGAAATACGCTGCGTAGTCCTTATAGTCCGTCATCTCGCCTCCTACATTTTGCCCCACCCGACTCACCCGTACTGCCGCGGGGCAATTCTACATCTACCTCTATCTAGCGTCAACGGCTCCGAAGGCCGTTAACCGATGGAGGTCAGTAGAGCTAAGTAGGCGGTCATAAAGAGGTTGGCGTCTGTCACCCTGAGCGAAGCGAAGGGTCTGGGGTGGGGGGCTCCCATCCCAGTCACCGACCAACACCCACCCCCAGATACTTCGTCTTCCTTCCCCGGAAGGACTCCTCAGCATGACAGCGTGTTAATTCAATATTGATTGGGCACGTAGGCCACATGGGGACGGGCTCCGTGGGAGCTCCCGGCACTTATTGTTCAGGCTCCGTTATGTTGATAACCCGGTCGACCTCGAGGTCCCCCACCGTCTGGGTCCTGCCGCTAGGCCACATTATGAGTACCTCGTCCACCATTGTCGCGCTACCCAGGCCGAACTCCAGGTCCAGGCTATCCATGGACAGATAGCTGGAGCCCGCGATGACTTCCCGGACCTGGATCTTGGGTCCGTCGGCGCTGCCGGAACTTGTTTTAACGTAAACCCGCGCTCCGATGCCATCGGCATTGCTGCCGGTGCCGTCTACGGCCATTCGACCTTGTAATCGGATGGTTATCCAGTGGTTCTCCCCGCCCCCGTTCATCCAGACAAAGGTAGGGCCCGGGACCGGTTGAGTGGGCACGGTGACTATAAAGGGCTTGTTAAACTGCTCACCACTGCTGTTGGTCCCAATCAGGTCCACGTAACCATCACCGTCGAGGTCACCGTGGGCCAACCCCTTGCCGTTCTCATGGAGGAAGGGGTCTATTCGCCGCTTTGTCAGCATCTCGGCGTCGGGTGGCAGCGACTCTTCTTCAAGGCCATCGTAATCGACACCGACTATATTCAGCAGGCGCGCCCGCACGGTGATGTCCTCGAACGAGCCTCGTCCGTCTCCCCTTAGCATGCGCCCGGCCCCAGGGAAAATCTTGCCTCCCGGCGCCTCTCCGCGGGCCACCGTGGAGCCGAGCCAGTAGAGGTCCTGGTTGCCGTCATTGTCGGCGTCGAAAAAGGTTGTGCCGAAGCCGAAATCATATGCGGCCAGACCCGTGGTGACCTCCTGCTCGGGATTAATGTTCGACGGATCGAGAGACAGTGGCGGCATCCAGGGGCTCGGTACCACAGCCGTCGAGGGCGCAACATTTTTAAAATCGCCCACGGGCCCTAGGCCATCCACCTGGCGGGTACCGTCGTTACGCAGGAGAAAGTGCAGGCAGGTACCCCACTCGAACCGCATATGGTAGTCACAGGCCCCGCGAGGTGAGGTCTTTGGTGGCTGAAGCAGCGGGTGGAAGCCGATGTTGGTCACGAACACGTCCAGGTCGGCGTCGCCGTCGTAGTCGCCAACGGCGAAGCCCATCCAGGCCCCCACCTTGTCTATCCCTATCGCACGCTCGACGGCCGTGAACCGGATATTCCCAGGCGTCGAATCGTTCCGGTACAGGTGCAGCCGGTCACCGTCGTTGGCCACCCAGATGTCCGGGTCCCGGTCGTCGTCGTAGTCGAAGAACAGCACCGCGTGGGTCTGACCCGTGGGCTCCCCCACCCGGTTCCCCAACCTGTCGGTCACGCCGGGGTCGTACCCCTCGTACTGTTCCCCCGTCTCAGGGTCCTCGAACAGGATAGGCCGACCGTCGGGGTCCCGCATCAGTATCTGAGGACCCTTGACCCCGGCAGCCTCTGTTATGTCGGTAAACGTAAGGTCTCCGTTGTTGCGATAGAGGACGTTGTAGTGGCCGGCGTGCCCCGGCTCGCCGAACACCCGGAAGTCGTTGGCCATCAGGTTGCCCACGTAGAGGTCCACCCATCCGTTGCCGTCCACGTCCGCGCAGGCGATGTCCACCGAAGACCGGAGGTTCACGGCGTCGCCGAAGGCAGTGGCGGTTATGTCCCGGAAAGTCCCGTCACCGTTGTTCAAGAACAGAGAGTCCCTGTTGCCCTGTTCCTCGCTGGGAGAGCGAAAGCCCAGCAGGTCTTCGGGATCGCCCCATGCCCCGACGTACAGGTCCTGGTACCCGTCGTTGTCTATGTCGCAGGCGACGACGCCCGTGCTGAAACTGTCCGTGGCCGTGACCCCGGCCTGCTCGGCAACGTCGGTGAAAGTGCCGTCGCCGTCGTTTCGGTACAGCCAGTTGTTGTGCCTGCCGTCGGCCGTGAGATAGAAGTCCAGGTCGCCGTCCCGGTCAAAGTCGAAGATGGCGACGCCTGGACGGTCGTTCCAAACCTGGTACTTCTGCCTCTCATGATTTACTCCACCCTTTAGCGCCTCTGCCGCGACATTGGTGAAGGGAACCACGGGGGAAACTCCGGCCCCCCCGACCCCTGGTTCCCCTCCAACGTCCTGGCCCGGTGTGGCCGAGGGCACAACTGTTCCCGCTACGGCGGGAGTCGGATTTATCGCAGAGGGGGTCGCTGTCGGTACGGTCTGAGAATCGGAGCAGGCGACCGCGATGGCCGGCAGGAACAGGATTATCGCGGCGACGGTCTGGTTAAGTCGGCTGTTTGAGCGTTTGGGTGCTCTCATTGCTTCAAATCGTTGAATCTTACCGTCCACGGTACCGCGCAGGAATTTATCGCTTCGAAGTCTAGGAGAGTCCCCAGACAGTGTCAAGCAAACACATCCGGTTGGTTCCCCGGATGTGTCGCCTGGTCTGCGGGGGCCGCAGACCACCCAGCGTCTCGGGCATTCCGCTGTCGGGTGTGCCAATCGGACAAGGGCCTAACCAAATGGGAAAACATCCCTGTCAGCACACCGGGCGACGGCCATCCGGAGTAGGTTACTAAGCCAGCCGATGGTATTGACATCTACGGAGTTTTAGTGTTATGTATTGTTCGTCTTTGTGACCGAAGTCACTGACTTGAGTCACGAAGCGTGTCTCGCCTACATAAGGGGAATAGAAAAGGAGTTTCTGATGAAACGATTCAGTGGGCTATTTCTGCTGTTTGCCGTTTTCGCGCTGGCCTTCGTAGTGGCCTGCGGGGGAGACGACGACGAGGAGGATACGACTACGGCCCAGCCAACCACGGCCGCGCCGACCAGTGCGCCCGCTGCCGCGACAGCTACGCCCAAGTCTGAGCCGGTATTACAGCCGACGTCGACTGTGAAACCAGCGGCCACGGCAGTCGCCGCCACGGCCGTTCCTGTTGCGACGCAACCTCCCCCACCGAGCATCTTCGACGAGGACCGGTTCGGTGGAGAGATCATTTGGGTGCCACAGGGCAGCGTCGGGAACATGGACTCCATGACCTCGGGCTCCGCCATCGGCCGAGGAGTGCAGTGGCACTTTATTGAAGTCCTGCTGAACTGGGACAGCGCCGGCATCCTCCAGCCCGACATGCTGGAGAGTTGGGACGTCAGCGGCAGCACGTATACCTTCGTCCTTCGGGACGGACTCAAGTGGCACGACGGCACCACCCCGTTGCCCGAGGACGTAGCCGCCTCCATCGAGCGCTGGAAAGGGACGGACAAGGCCTTCGGCCCCACCGTCAACGACCTGTGGAGCAGCTTTGAGACCATCGACGACACGACCTTCAAAATTAACCTGACCTCCCCCACCGGCCTGCTTTTGACGGGCCTGGGATACGTGGGCGGCGTTCAGGCCAACATCATGCCCAAGGAGATCGCCGACGCCTTCCCGCCCGGCGAGATCATCACGGAGTACACCGGTACCGGTCCCTACAAGTTCATTAGCTGGGACGTTGGCAACGAAATCATCCTGGACCGGAACGAGGACTATGTGTCCAGGACCGAGGACCCCAACTACCGGGCCGGCGCCAAACTGGCCTACGCCGACAGGCTCAAGATGATCGAGATCCCGGACCAGCAGACCCGCGTGTCCGCGGTCCTGACCGGTTCGGTGGACTACCTGGACGTGATATCGGGCGACTTCTACGAGCAGGCGCTGGACAACGCCGACAAGGTGGGTGTCCACATCGGCAGGCCTGGGGCCCAGCCCGACATCATGTTCAACATGAGATCCACACTTGTTGGGGCCAGTGAAAGGGGCAGACTCATACGGCTGGCCATACAGGCGGCGGTCAACGCCGAGGACATCATGAAGGGTTACGGCGACCCGCAGCTCTGGCAGCTCTGTAACTCCATGTGGTTCTGCGACACCGTCTGGGGCCAGGCGGGCGTCAACGAAGAACGTTACAACATGAACGATGTCGAGCGGGCCAAGGCCCTGCTGGCGGAGGCGGGCTACGACGACGAGCCCATAATCATCCTGGACCCGACGGACTTCCCCACCATCCACCCCATCGCTCCAGTGCTGGAGCAGCAGTTGGAAGCCGTGGGGATTAACGCGCAGATCATGGCCACCGACTGGGCCACCCAGATCGGGTTCTACCAGGAAGCCGAGGTCTCCAACGCCTGGCACATGTTCACCAACTGGAACAGCAGCAACCTGTACCATCCACTGGTTTCCCAGCCGCTAACGGTTAGTGACCGTGCCACCAATTACCCGCCGGACGTTGGCTACCCGACCTCGGAGGCACTGCTTGAACTTAAGAAACAGATGGCAGTTGCCCCCGACCTCGACGCAACTCTGGCCCTCGCCAAACAGATGGCGGACCTGTGGTGGGACGACCCTAAGTCGGTGAACTTCGGTAACTTCCTCCAGCTAAGGGTTTTCAACAAGGACCTCATGGGTACCGATATCAGAGGTGCGCCCGTGGGATCGCCCATCCTGCTCAACGTATGGTGGGACAACGCCAGCAAGAGGGCGGACGATCCTAGATAGCAAAGCGCCGCCAAAGCTGCGTGCTGTGGCTTTGTCTCGCTTGTGGATCTAAGACCTGGGCCGGGGACGCATTGGGCGTCCCCGGCCCCTGCGTTTGAATACAACGATTACCCCTGAGAGACACGCCCCTCAGCCTCGTCCGAGTGAACCTGTGGAACCTGCCGGCAGGGCGGCACCCAGGCCGACCGCCGCCGGGTAGACACCCGCCCTGCGTTAGCATTAGAATGTGTGAACGATGCAAGCCTACATCCTGCGAAGACTCCTAGCCACCATCCCGGTATTTATCGTGGTCGCCCTCTTCGTCTTCGCGATTTTGCGTTTAACTCCCGGGGACCCGGCCTCTGTCATGGCAGGCAACGAGGCCACGAAGGAGCAGGTAGACCTGATACGGGCGCGGCTGGGGCTGGACGAGCCCATGTACATCCAACTCTGGGATTGGGTCAAGGACCTGGCCAACGGCGATCTGGGCACCTCTATCAGGTCCAGCAGTCCGGTCCTGAAACTGATCACCAGAAGGATCGAGCCTTCCCTGACGTTGGCCGTCGTCACCGAGTTCTTCGCCATCCTGGTAGCCGTCCCCATAGGGGTGCTGGCCGCCTGGAAGGCGGACTCCTTGCTGGACCGCGCGGTAATGGTATTCGCCTCCGTGGGCTTCTCCATGCCGGTCTTCTGGCTGGGTTTCCTTTTGATATGGGTGTTCTCCCTCTGGGCCTTTGGCTTCGATAATCCGATCCTCCCCGTGGGAGGCTATGTGAGCTGGAAAGACGACTTCTTCCTGTTCCTCAAACACCTCATCCTGCCGGCCTTCAGCCTGGGGCTGGTGGTGATAGCCCTGATAGCCCGCATGACCAGGGCCGCCATGCTGGAGGTCCTACGCGAGGACTACGTTCGGACCGCCAGGGCCAAGGGCCTCAGCGAGCAGATGGTGCTGGTCCGGCATGCGCTGCGGAATGCGTCGCTTCCCATCATCACCGTAATTGGGTTAAGTACTGCTTTCCTACTTTCCGGAGCGGTGGTCACCGAGAGTGTTTTCTTCATTCCGGGCATGGGCCGGCTGGCCGTTGACGCCATCGCCGCCCGGGACTACCCGGTGATTCAGGGCCTGATTATCGTAATTTCGGCAGTATTTGTGTTCGTCAACCTGGCCGTGGACATAACCTATGCGTTCCTTGACCCCAGGATAAGGTACTGATGGCCCGACAAACATTAGAAGAAGCGTTCGCCACGCGCCGCTCCGGCCTCTGGGACCTGGTCGAGCGATCGTTCAGGTATATCCGCCGCCTAGCATACTTAAAACCTACGATGGTCGCCGGGATCGTTGTTATCCTGGTGCTTGCGATTATCAGCCTAGCGGCCCCACTCCTCACCTCGGATTCCCCCAGGGCCATCTTCATGGACGATAGGCTGATCTCGCCGGGGGCGGGACAGTGGTTCGGCACCGATGAGTTCGGCCGCGACGTCTACACCAGGACCCTTCACGGCGGCCGCATATCGCTGATGATAGGCTTCACTGTGGCACTAATATCCATGGTCCTCGGCGCCATCATCGGCTCGGTGACAGGTTACTTCCGCAGGGCCGATGCGGTGATCATGCGGGTAGTAGACGGGATCATGGCGATTCCTCAGATACTGCTGGCCATAGCCCTGGTGGCCGCCCTGGGCGCCAGCATTCAGAACGTGATCATCGCTTTGACCATCGTGGCCACACCACGGATGACGCGTGTGGCCCGAGCCTCGGTGCTCAGCCTGAGGGAGCAGGCCTTCGTGGACGCGGCCAGGTCCATCGGCGCGGGAGCCGATCGCATCCTTCTGCGCCACATCATCCCCAACCTGCTGGCGCCGCTGGTCGTGATGGGGACCTACATCACGGCGGAGAGCATCCTGAACGAGGCCTACCTTAGCTTCATCGGCGCCGGCGTGCCGCCCACGACGCCGAGCTGGGGGAACATCATGGCCTCGGGTCGCAACCTGCTCCAGAAAGCCATGTGGGTTATACTGTTCCCGGGGCTAGTCCTGGCCATCGCCGTCACGGCCGTAAACGTCGCCGGAGACGGTCTCCGGGACATCCTGGATCCCAAGCTGGCCCGCCGGCAGTAATACGCGCCGGCTTCACCGCCCAGGGCTACCTCGCCTCAACCATTCCTGTCCCCGAGCGGCTGCCGCTTGCTACCGCCGTACACTAGCCATTGGACGACCCACCTTGTTATAATCCACGTGAATCTCACGGGACCAACGAGCCCAGTTTTTACTCCATAGATAGGAACGGAGGTTGCCTTGACTTCGCCAGGTACCACGCTCAACAAAGACACGCTACTCTGGATGTACGAGAAGATGGTTACGATCCGGCGGTTCGAGGAGCAGTCCAAGCGGGAGGCCGACGCCGGCAAGCTGCTTGGCATGCACTCGTCTGTAGGCCAGGAGGCCGTCCCCACCGGCGTCTGCGCCCATCTGAAGGACAAAGACTACGTGCTGGGTACCCACCGCAGCCACCACCATTGCATCGCCAAAGGGGTGGACCTGAATGAGATGATGGCCGAGTTGCTGGGCAAGGCCACCGGCACAAACAAGGGCAAAGGCGGGACCATGCACATCGCCGACATCAATAAAGGCATGCTGGGAGCCAACGGCATTGTCGGCTCCAACATCCCGGTGGCAACGGGCGCCGCCCTGAGCGCCAAGGTCAGGGGCACAGACAACGTCAGCGTCGTGTTTTTCGGCGACGGAGCGTCGAGCCAGGGCAGCCTGCATGAATCGATGAACCTGGCCGGCATCTGGAAACTGCCCGTCATCTTCGTCTGCGAGAACAACCGCTACGCAGAGTCCACTCCCTACGAGTACTCCGTCGCCGGAGGGTCTGTGTCCAACCGGGCCGCCGGCTACGATATCCCCGGCGTCACGGTGGACGGTCAGTCGGCCCTCGACATGTATGAGGTGGCCGGCGCGGCCATCAAACGGGCCCGGGCCGGTGACGGCCCCTCCCTGATTGAGGCACAGACATACCGGTACTTCGGTCACTTCGGCGCGGACGACCCCCTGGGCTACCGGACCGAAGAGGAGGAGGCCTACTACCACGCGCGGGACTGCATCGAGCGGCTCAAGGTCTTCATGGTGGACGGAGACCAGGCTACGGAGGCCGAGTTGGCCGCGATCGACGAACGCGCCGTGACGCTGGTGGAAGCCGCCGCCAAGTTCGCCAACGAAAGCCCGTTCCCATCGCCAGAGGAGCTGACAACCGACATTTATATCTCATACCCGTAAAGATAGGTTGAAGGAAACAGGCCCCAAACACTTTGCCCTAAACCCAAGACCCTAAACACTGTCCCAAGGAGTATCGAAATGGTCCAGACTCAAGCGGTCAGACAGCTTACCTTCATCCAGGCGGTGAACGAGGCGCTGCGGCAGGAGATGGAGCGAGATCCGACGGTTATCATTATGGGCGAGGACATCGCCGGCGGCGCCGGACGCCCCGACAAAGAGGACGCCTGGGGCGGCCCCATGAGGCTGACCAAGGGGCTCATCGGGCAGTTCGGTCCCGAGCGCATCCGCGACACGCCCATATCCGAGGCCGGGTTCATCGGGTCCGGCGTAGGCGCGGCGGCCACCGGCCTCCGTCCCGTGGTGGACCTGATGTACGTCAGCTTCTTCGGCGTCTGCGCCGACCAGATCACCAACAACGCCGCCAAGATGCACTACATGTTCGGCGGCAAGGTCAAGATACCCCTGACCATCATGACGGGCACCGGCGCGGGCACATATAAGGCGGCCCAACATTCGGAGACCCTATACTCGGTGTTCACCCACTTCCCGGGACTCAAGTGCGTTGCTCCCTCCAATCCATACAACGCCAAGGGGCTGTTCATGGCGGCCATCCGGGACGACGACCCCGTAATCATCTTCAACAACCGAAATCTCATGGGATTCCGCGGTGACCCCCATGTGCCGGAGGAGCCCTACACGGTACCCATCGGTAAAGCAAACGTCGCCAGAGAGGGGACCGACGTGACACTGGTCGGCATAGGCTACACCACCTACGTCTGCCTTCAGGCCGCCCAGGAGCTCGAGGCCCAGGGATACTCGGCGGAGGTCGTGGACCTGCTTTCGCTATCCCCCATGGACAACGAGACCATTTTAAATTCGGTAAAGAAGACCCGTCGCATCGTTATCGTGGACGAAGACTATCCCCGGTGCAGCATCGCGGCCGACATCTCGGCCCTTGTGGCCGAGGAGGCCTTCGACTATCTGGACGCGCCACCCAGGCGGGTCAATCCACCGCACACGGTCATCCCCTATAGCCCCGCTCTTGAGCCCCTGTTCATGCCGGACAAGGCGAAGACAGTCGAGGCCGCGCTGGCCGTTCTGGAATAGGAGTTCGTCCATGGCTGTACCGATCATTATGCCGAGGCTCGGCGACTTCATGATGGAGGGGGTAGTCACCAGGTGGGCCAAGTCCGCGGGTGAACAGGTCTCCCAGGGCGAGGTGATCGCCGAGATCGAGACCGAAAAGCTGAACTACGACCTGGAGGCCACGGAGACCGGAATCCTCCACTCGGTGGTGCCCGATGGAGCGACGGTGCCGGTAGACGACCTCCTGGGCTACCTGCTAGCCGAGGGCGAGGCGCCTCCGGAGCCCCCTACCCCACAGAGCGCTCCCGGCGCTGCCGTGTCGAGCGCGGCAGCGCCGCCCAAACCGGCAGCGCCCAGGGCCCCGGGAGAGGTTGTACCCTCCACTCCGGGAGCCAGGAAGCTGGCCGCCAACCTAGGTGTGGACATCGCGGCGGTAGCGGCAACCGGTCCCAGGGGCAGGGTCGTGGAGGCCGACGTACGTGCCCACGCCGAGCAGCGGTCGGACGCCCCACCGGCCGAACCGGCGATACCCCCAGGTCTACCTTCACCCTCCAAGACTGTCCGGATGGATGGAATGCGGAAGGGCATAGCCGAGCACATGCGCGGTAGCCTTGCCAACACGGCCCAGCTTACCTATCACGTCGAAGTGGACGTTACCGAGGCCCAGAGGCTCCGGAGAGTGACCTCCAGCGACAGCGACGTGTCGATTGCCCTGGCCCACGTGCTCACCAAGGCTTGCGCCGAGGCTTTAATACGGGTTCCGTCCCTCAACACGGTACTTGTCGGTGACAAAATCCTCTACTTCGACGAGGTCAACATCGGCGTCGCCGTGGCCCTGGACGAGGGCCTCATTGTTCCGGTTGTAAGGAACGTCGAGAGTAAAGACGTTTTTCAGATCTCCAGAGACACCGATGACCTGGCTAACAAGGCCAAGGATGGGAAACTGCTGCCCGACGAGGTGGTCGGAGCGACCTTCACCATCAGCATCCTCGGGTCCGTGGATGGGTTCACACCGGTACTGAGCCGTGGGCAGAGCGCCCTGCTGGGAGTCGGCAGAACGTCTCAAAAACCGGTCGTCAAGGGCGGCGAGATAGTTGTCCGCGAGATGGTAACCCTCAGCCTGACCGTCGACCATCAGACAGTGGACGGGGCAGTCGCCGCCTCCTTCATGCGAAGGCTCCAGCAGCTTATCGAGCGTCCCGCCGGGCTGGTTAAAAAGGGCGATGCCACCTAAGTCCCCGGTCCGACGGGGAGCGCCGCAACCAACGTTCGGAGCGAGTTGGACACTGACAGGGCGCCTATAGCATCTCCCGGGACTGAGGGCAAAGCGATTGGACTACACCCGGCTTGGCCGTAGCGGTCTAAAGGTATCTAAAGTCTGCCTCGGCACCAATATGTTCGGTGCCGGGTACGTTGACGACCAACGCGCGTTTTCGGTGGTCGACGAGGCTCGGGAACAGGGAATCAACTTCATCGATACCGCCGACGCCTACCACTCGGGGCTTTCCGAACACGTAGTGGGCAAAGCGCTGAAGGGGCGGCGGCAAGACTTCGTCGTGGCCACCAAGGGATTCATGCCCACCGCGGAAGGGGTCAACGATCGGGGCCTCTCCCGTGGACACCTCATCGACGCCGTGGACGGGAGCCTGCACCGGCTGAACACCGACTACATCGACCTCTACCAGGTACACTACTTCGACCCCGAAACTCCCCTGGAAGAGACACTTGGCACCCTCGACGACCTGGTTCACCAGGGTAAATTGCGTTACCTGGGGTGCTCCAACTTCGCCGCCTGGCAACTGACGCGAGCCCTATGGGTAAGCGATAAGCGGGGTTTCGAGCGGTTCGAATCGGTCCAACCCGAGTACAACTTCGGCCGCCGGGAGATCGAGAGTGAGCTGTTTCCCTTGTGTCTGGACCAGGGGGTGGCAGTGATACCCTACCAGGTCTTGATGGGCGGCATCCTCACCGGCGCCTACGACAGGAATCGCGACGCGCCCGAGGACAGCCACATGGCCTCACGTCATGCGCAACGCGCCAGAGACAACTACTGGACCGACGCCACATTCGACAGGCTCGAGCGTATCAAGGCCGTCTCGGCAGAGGTCGGCTGTGAACCGACCCAGCTCGTGCTGGCCTGGACGCTGGCCAGGCCAGCCGTCACGTCGGTGATCGTGGGGGCCAGCCGGCCTGAACAGGTCGTCAAGAACGCCGAGTCCGTGGCCATCGAGCTGGCCCCAGAGGTCCTGGAGCGGCTGGACACACTCTAACCTCCACAGGTCAGGGCTACCGCCTCTTTGGCCTCCTGAGGGACCCGTCCCGACTCTGTGACCCCCCACGTCCACAGCCACGGTCTGTTATTCCGCCAACCAGTTGCTCCCAAAATCGAAAACTTGCGGTTTCGGCCAGCCCACACTCGATGCCGTTCTGCCTGAACTCTCTATTCCCCCCGACCTATTCAATACCTCCCGCACCGCGCCGGCAGTGTCTCCACGCGACGAAATTGATAAATACAGGCGGACAAGTTCGCCTAGACAACATTCTGGGAACGTGGCAAATTTTTAGTAAGCCTGACGAACCTTCGTTTCCGGCAACGTGCGAGAAGGGTCGGCGGCTGCAATTTAGTGAGAAACGCATAATTCTGGAGGAGGGAAAACATGGAAGGAGTAGCCTTTATTCTCATCGGCGCGGCACTTTTCTCCCAGTCATGGTACTTCCTTGGTCTGTACCCGGACGGACGGACCATGAGTACCTACGTAGGTGGATTGGGAGCGCTGTCGCTGATCGCCATCACCATGACCCCGATGCTTCTGACCGGCGCGGGAGGCGACCCTGACGCCTTCCCGCTGGCTGAGACCACGATCATGAAGATGCTGATCATCGTGTGGGCCGGGTACACTCTAGGCGTGGCCGCCCAGGGGTGGTTCGATTTCGACGAGCGAGCCCTGGGCTTTTTCTCGGCCGTTACCGCAGCGACCAGCGCCGTAGCGCTCGTCTACTTCGCCGTCACCCTGGCAGATCCGTACGGCGACGCCGTATCCATTAGCTTGTCGGCCGCGACTCTGGTACTATCCATCCTGGGCGGTATCCTGTTCTTCTATATGGCGGTACCGTTCAACGTCCTTCGACTCGTCGCCGGGTGGGGCGTGTTGCTGGGCTCGATCACGGTTTTCGGTATCGGCCTGGCGATAATCACACGGGTAATCGAAATCGGCTAGGGATCCGACTTCAGAAGAGACCTTCTCCCGGACGTCTGGTCTCAACGCGTCGAGACGACGCACATACAAGACTTCTTGGCCCACTTGACGGTCCGGGGCCTCGCGTAAACTTGCGGGGCCCCGGATGGCTATGGCTGGTAGATACGAGCATGACGAGCAAACCATCAATCGAAAAGCTGCTGGCGGAAGCCGAGCAGGAGGTCGGCAGGTACGAATGGGAAGGCACCTTCGCCGACTACCTGGAGATGGTCGTCGAAAACCCTCGTATCTCACGCCTCTCCCATAAACTTGTGCACGATGCCGTCATTTCGGAAGGGGTGGAGGCATCGCCTTCTGGTGACCCGGTATACACCCTCTTCGAGAACGAAATCTTCGGTCTGGACCACATACTTGAAAGGATTGTCCAGTACTTCGCCTCGGCGGCTAACAGACTGGAAGTCCGAAAACGCATCCTCTTGATGCTGGGCCCGCCGGCCAGTGGCAAGTCCTCCCTGGTGGACCTGATAAAGAGGTCACTGGAACACTACACCCGCAAGGAAGCCGGGGCCGTCTACGCCATCAAGGGATGCCCCATGCAGGAGGAACCTCTACACCTGATCCCCGAGCAACTCCGCCCCGGACTCATGGAGGACCACGGAGTCTACATCGAGGGAGACCTGTGTCCCCGATGCAGGTACGTCCTTGCCAACAGGTACCACGGCAAGGTGTCCAGGATGCCCGTGACCCGGGTGACCTACTCCGAGCACGCGGCAATCGGTATCGGATATTACGTCGCCACCAATCCGAACCCGTCCGATGCCTCGCTCCTGGTGGGGAGCATCGACACCAGCCGGCTAGAAGGCGACCGGGTCGAGGTTGCCGGTAAGGCATTCCGGCTGGACGGTGAGTTTAACGTCGCCAACCGGGGGCTGATCGAGTTCGTCGAGATCTTCAAGGCGGACCGGCACCTGTTGACAACGCTGCTGGGCCTGGCCCAGGAACAGCTTATTAAGATGGAGAGGTTCGGCTCCGTGTACGCCGACGAAGTGATAATCGCCCACTCCAACGAAGGCGACTACACGGAATTCACCACGGAGAAACATGCAGAGGCATTGAGCGACCGGATCATCGTGGTCCATATCCCCTACAACCTGGAGGTCTCCAGCGAGGTCAAGATCTACAAGAAGATGTTGCAAGAGAGCGGTCTTCAGGACGTACACCTGGCGCCGTTGACGCTACCCGTCATGAGCATCTTCACAGTACTCTCCAGGCTGGAACCGCCCATAAAGCAGGGGATGTCCCTGCTCAACAAGTTACGCCTCTACGACGGACAGACCATCCGCCATTTCACCGCGGACGACGTGGGGGAGATGAAACGTCACAGTCCTACCGAGGGTATGACCGGCATATCGCCCCGGTACGTGATGAACCGCCTGAGCGCCGTGGCAAGCCTGCCCGAGGTACACTGCATCTCGCCGCTGAACGCCGTGAACAGCCTCTGGCGGGGATTGCGTGAGAACGTCAGCATGGGCGATGCGGACATGGTGAAGTTCATCGGGTTCATCAAGGACACCGTGACCGAATACAACGACCGGGCGGTCCGCGAGGTCCAGCGGGCGTTCAAGGAAGGTTTCGAGCAGAGCGCGGCCGACCTGTTGTCCGACTACCTGGCGAACCTCGCCACCCATCTGGCTGGAGGCGAGGCCAGCGAGCGGGACATGCGGGACATCGAGAAGAACGTGGGGGTTACCGACCGCGTGAGGGCCGGCTTCAGGGAAGAAATCCACCTGTACTTCACCAGCCTGCGAGAGCGAGGGTTTCCTTTCGACTACACAACCGACCCGCGAATCAGGTCCGCCATTGAGACCCATCTCTTCCTCGGCCGCCGTGAGATCCAGCGCACGCTCTCTCAGCCCAGGTTCGCAAAACAGCGGGCAGAATGGCGCCGGGAGCGGAGCGCCGTCGTCAACCGGCTCATCAGCTCCTACGGTTACTGTTGGGAGTGCGCCAACGATCTCATCGACTACGTGGTCCTCGTCGTTAGAGGCGGAGTCGTGTTCAAAACGCCCAGAAACGAGGGCGTCGAATGGCAGTGGGTGTTGAACCCGACCCCGCCACCGCCTCCGGAAGAGGCCGGCTAGGCCTTATTGCAGCACAATAGTGCTCGCCGTTCCAGACTCGGCCGCCCTTCATCGGAACCCGTTCGGAGGGACACGCCGTATCCGCCATAATTGTTGTCCGGGCACCAGAGATCACTTGTGAAACAGGCCCCTGATTAACGAGGATGTCCCTAAGTCCGGATGTTAACGGGGAGGCGGAGGGGCCGTGAGTCCGCGCCGAAGACGCAGAAGAGACGCCCAGCGCCGTAAGTTTCGAAGTCCCACCACTGGTCTGCCCTGGTGGGTAGTGGGTGCGGTCCTTCTGATTGTGGTGCTGGTAGCCCTCTCTCGGACGATTTAAGACAGCTTCCGACCATGTGCCTCCGAGTGTGCCCGCTTGCGTAGACGTAGGTTGCAGGGTGTGGTATATTATCTGCCGAGGCTTTACTTCTGTTCCCAGGTAGCAATCCAGCGAACCTTGGTGATCAGGTGGCGCCCATATCTATAGGTCTAGGAGATCACCAATGGTTTTTCAGGAACGAATTCTAACCTGCGCAGAGTGCGGAAATTCCTTCGCATTCACCGTGGAGGACCAGCAGTACCACGCCGAAAAAGGGTACACCAACGAGCCCAAGAGGTGCCCTTCTTGCCGTGACGCGCGCCGGAGCGAGCGTCGCTCCAGCGGGGGTGGCTTCGGCTCATCAGGTCCCCGCCAGATGTTCGCCGTTGTCTGCGCCCAGTGCGGCAAAGACGCCGAAGTACCCTTCCGTCCCACGGGCGACCGACCTGTATACTGCAGCGACTGCTACCGGCAGCAGGCCGGACCCGGCCGCGGTCCGTCCTCGTACCGCTAGCTAGGCCCAGGGGCCCTACTAGCCCCGTATAGCTCGGTTTCCGGGTTCCAGTCCGTCCAGGCGAACCAGAAGGACAGGTGCGAGACCACACGCCCCAAAATCGCACCTGTTAGTTCGCCCTCGATCGCCCTGCCCGTGAACGCCATCCACCGAGTCCCTGTTTCTTTGTCAACCAGGATGGCGTTTGCTCCCGAGGCCTCCCCCTCGGGCTGGAACGACATGGCCCTGCCATCAACTACCCTGTCGTACACGAGGGCCGTGCCCGTGGAGCTATCGAGATACACCAGGATGTCGCGGTCTCCGACTGAGTCGTTGATAATTACATCACCGTCCAGGACTGCAAGAGGGTAGGCTTTTGTCTTCTCACCCACATCTATCCCCAGAACAAGCTCCTTCCGGCCCAACCTGTTGTCTTTGATGGTTTCCCCTATTACACCGGCGCTGCCGTCAAAGTAGTACGAGGCGTAGCTGTCCCGCTGATATCGCCCGTTCTTGTCCAAGACAAGGGTGTCCGGGTGTAATTCGCGCCACAGCGACCAGTTGGTCTGGGTAACGGGAACGAACTCCAACTCGACACCGGCAAGGGGGCCCTTAACTCCCTTGCGGAGGAATTGACTCCACAGCGTCCGGGTCTGGTGGTCATACATCACCAGCACGTTCATGATGAGCTTGCCCGATACGCCGAAGGTGTGGACCTCCCCATCGATCTCACGGCCATACACGATGGCCGAAAAACAGAGC
>CAZEDC010000129.1:0-11437 GCA_964510985.1 uncultured Dehalococcoidia bacterium | reverse complement strand
CAGTGAACGTCTGAACGATTCTGTCAGCTCGAGAACGGTCGGAACCGTAACCGGGGCAGTTTTGGTAGCCATAAACGACCTCCAGACGCGCGATAAATATGTCCAATTATAATGGCTTCGCGCGCTGTGGTCAAGACACTTACAGAAGGATATTGGCGTTTAAGCCTGTGTAGACTGGTTGGAGCGGGTGATGGGATTCGAACCCACGACATCCTGCTTGGGAAGCAGACACTCTACCCCTGAGTTACACCCGCTCGCATCGTGAAGGACTCCCTCGTACGGTACACCGTAACTGGGTTCCTCTCACCGGCCCAATTCTAACAACTTACCGTCTGACACTCAAGAAGCCTCGGCCGGCTACGGCTTTACCGCCATATCTTAGTTCAGCGCTAGGTCAGGGAACCCGTCGATCGGCAATACCTCTCCCGTCCGCTCGAAATGGGTGACCAGCTCCCGGATGTCGTCCGGAACGGTCCGGGCCGTGCCGGTGGACGAGTCATAATTGACCGAGACCGTCTCCGCTCTGTGCACCAGTTCCTCTGAGCCTTGAAGGTATATCGCAGTCTCCTGGACCATGCTGGTGGAGCCTATCCTGGTGATCCGGCTATAAATATCCAGAATGTCGTCAACCCGCAGCGGCGACTTGTACTCAAGTGTGACCTTGACGGTGGCGTTATCGAAGTGGGTCCTCTGCTGGTCGTCGTAGATCCGGACCCCCAGGTTTCTGTAGTACTCTGATTGGGCGATCTCAAGATACTCCATATAGCTCCCGGCCCATGCTATTCCCTGGGCGTCGCACTCGGACCAGCGGACACGAAGTTGGAAGTGAAACCGATAATCGTTCTTCGACATGCCTTTAGCACTCTCCTTGACACCATTTTCCGCGTAAAGATATACTCTCAGGCGTGGGCACGCAACCGCCTGTATCGTACGCGAGCCGGTTATGAACGGATCCGGGCGGATGCCGATTTATTGGTATGGTGCACCTCATCACGCGTGGGCCAGTAGCTCAGCCGGTTAGAGCGCAGTCCTGATAAGACTGAGGTCCCTGGTTCGAGTCCAGGCTGGCCCACCACACTGTCAAAAACAGTATCCCCCTTCGAGTAATTGACACCGGAGCAGACCGGCCCGTAAACTGGCGCCGCGTTTCTTTCCATGATGACCTGAATTAAGGGGCGAAAACACACGATACAAGGCTCGGTTGTTATTGACGATGAAGGACCTGGTCGCTCAGAGATGCACTGTTGATAGATAAGCCAGGGCCCCCGGATCCAGCCGGAGAGCGACCGACCCGGTCGCCTGCGTCCGCTGACTCCCAGGACATTGACCTGACGGTACTCGTGCTGACGGACGGCGCGAAGCCTGACATCCTTCGAGCACTGTCCGCATCCGGCGACCTGCCGAACATCAAGCGCTACTTCATGGACGAAGGGTCATACCTCGAGGGCGTGACCGTCCTGCCCAGTGTCACGGACGTGGCGTATCTGCCGATGCTTACCGGACAGTACCCGGGGACTGCCAATATGCCGGGTATCCGCTGGGTGGACAAGTCCAGGTTCACCACTGGCAGCCTTTTTGTTAAAGGCCACCGCTCCTATGTGGGACCGGCTCACCTGAACTTCAACGGCGACATGCCCGAGAGCCTTGAGACGTTGTTCGAGCTCTGCCCGGATTCGCTGGCTGTGCGCAGTGACATCCACCGCGGGCTGTCGGCCGGACGCAACCCCTTCCACGGCATCTCAATCCCCTTCATGTTCTTCTCCCATTACTTCAAGCGGGCGGATTTCATCGATAAAATCGTTTTGAAGGTCCTGTTCCGGGCGATGCGTAGGATGAATGATGACCTACCGTGTTTTGTATTCGTACCGTTGCTCGACATCGACACCGCCTCCCACGCCCGAGGCCCCACACACCGCAAGACCGTCGAGGCTTACCGGCGTGTCGACGGTGCGGTGGGTGCGATAATCGCCCGGCTCAAACGTTTTGGGATATGGGACAGGACCCATCTCCTTATCACCAGCGATCACGGCCACACCGAGACCACCGCTCACCTGGACTTGAGCACCCTCCTTTCAGAGCTGGACTACGACGTTTTCGAGCATCCAAACCTCTACCGTCCCCGAGCCGACGCGGCCGTTATGGTCTCCGGCAACTCCTTTGCCAACGTCTACGTCTCCACCGAGGGTAGATGGGAGAAGCCATCGACCGATGATGACCTGGAGCGGAAGCACCGGCGACTAATCGATGCACTGCGCCTTCGGCCCGAAGTCGAGTGGGTCGCTTACCGTCACCATGACGGCGGCCTAAAGGTGGTCTCTGGTTCGGGGACAGCCCTGATGAGCAGGCAAGATGGATCGTATATCTACGACAGCGACGGGTCCGACCCCTTGGAACTCGGCCTTCCCCAGGCCAGAGTGAGAGAGTCCGATGCGCTGAAGATGACGGCGGAGACGCGGTTCCCCGACGCCCTGGAGCAGTTATGGCACCTGTTCACCAGTCAACGGACCGGTGATATCGTCGTGACCTCCAAGCCGGGCTACGACCTCAGAGGCCGCCGAGAACAGCCGGAGCACCACTCGTCCCACGGCGCCCTGTGCGAGGAGCACATGAGAGTACCCGTGATGAGCAATCGCAAGATCGCGTCGAACGGACCGGTTCGCACTGTGGACATCTTCCCGACCGTCATCGAGTCCCTGGGCCGAACCGCCACAAAACCCCATTTCGGACGCAGCCTCCTTTGATCGGAGCGATGGCCTGCCGACCGGCAGAAAGCTAACCCCGGATCGTCCTTGTTGACGGCGGCCCTCCGGGTTCCCTATCATGGCGGGAAGGATACCCCAAGACTGGAGGACCATGTTGTCGTCTTCTGCCCCGACTACCGTCGATTCCCTTCGAGACCTTATCGCCAACCAGGTGCGGGAGAGTAACTTCAACCACCTGGCCCACCTCGACGGCAGTCCGGTCTCCGACGCGCCCCTGGTGGGATTCGCCGACGCCTACGATCCCTTGATCGGTGTGTTCAAACGCGTCGTAGGCCCTTCCCACCTCAGCCCCCTAGAGGCCTGGCAGAAGGCTTTCCCTTCCGCATCTCCACCCGACGATCTCAGCATCATCGCCTGGGTCTTGCCGTTCTCGGAGGTCATTTCAAAGAGCAACCGTGGGCCGCTTTTACCGTCCCGACACTGGGCCCACGGCCGACTGTACATCGAGGCTGTCAACAACCAGGTACGCGACCGGCTGGTGGATGAGCTGGCGGAGCAAGGCCACCGAGCGGTGGCGCCCGCCAGAACCGACTTCTTCGACGTCGATTGGGAGTCCCCGGCCGGACCTGTCTCCACCTGGTCGGAGCGGCACTACTGCTACGTCGCCGGCCTCGGCACCTTCGGGCTCAACCGGGGATTGATAACGGCCCGGGGCATGTCTATGCGGTGCGGTAGCATCGTGGCCGACGTCGCGCTGCCCCCGACAGAAAGGGAAGGTTCGCTGGCCGCCCACTGTCCGTTCCTGGAGAACGGCGGCTGCGGTGTATGCATCGACCGCTGCCCTGTCGGCGCGATAACGCCCGATGGGAAGGACAACGTCAAGTGCTACAAGTACCTGTTCGAGACCATCGGGCCACAACTCGACGACCTGGTCTCTCAGGAGGCCATCAACGCCACAAAGTCGGCTACGCAGGGGAGGCTGGGGATCTGCGGGCTCTGCCACACCGGCGTGCCCTGCGAGGAACGCATTCCCCCTCCCTCTATGTTTAAGCGGAGGACGGCCCAGAGCAACATCTAGCGAGTAACGGGCCGGAAATTGCCCGGGTTCGAAGGTCCGGCATGGACACCATCGAAGAGCAACTAACCAACAGTCGGACGATCGCCGTGGTGGGGCTGTCGCCCGACCCCGATCGCCCTAGCCATTACGTCGCGGAGTACCTCCAGCGGCATGGATACAGGATAATTCCCGTCAATCCCTTGATAGACGAAGTGCTGGGCGAAAAGAGCTTCCCGGACCTGCGGTCGGTACCGGTGTCCATCGACATGGTGGACATCTTCCGCCGGTCGGAACACGTGCCGCCATTGGTGGACGAAGCCATCGAAATCGGCGTCCGGCACATCTGGATGCAGGACGGGGTGACCAACGTGGAAGCCTCTGCGCTGGCCCGTGCCGCCGGCCTCTCGGTTGTAATGGACAACTGAACGATGCGGGAGCACCGCCGCCGGTTCGGCGGCGGCTAAGACACGGACCCCGGCATAACGGCCGGCGGTACAATGAGGATGCCCATTCTATGGAGACAAGAGCCTTAGGTAATGACGGCCCGCAGGTGCCGGTGATCTGCTTCGGTGCCTGGCCCATCGGCAGCGGCATGGGTGCGGTAGCCAGGGACCAGGCGATCGCCACGGTCGAGACCGCCCTGGATGTCGGGATGACCTTCATCGACACGGCCGAAAGCTACCGCGACAGCGAGGAGACCCTGGGAGAGGTCCTGAAGGGACGGCGCGACCAGGTCTTCCTGGCCACCAAGCTGTCCCAGGAGCACTCGCCGGGACATCTGGCCTGGGCGATTGACAACAGCCTTCGGGCCCTGGGGACCGACTACGTGGACCTGTACCAGCTCCACTCGCCCAAACCCGAATGGCCCATAGACCAGACCATGGAGAGCCTTCTGCGCCTGCGCGACTTGGGGAAAATAAAGTATATTGGGGTCTCAAATTTCTCCGGCAGGCAGACCCTGGAGGCCCTCGAATACGGGCCGATACACAGCTCCCAGCCCTGCTACAATATGCTCCACCGAGACCCGGAGGACGACGAACTTCCCGCCTGCCTGGAGAATGGTATCGGCGTAATCGCCTACTCCCCGCTGGGCAAGGGTCTGCTGACCGGTAAGTACCAGCCAGGACATCGCTTTCAGCCCGGCGACGAGAGGGGCAGGGCCGATGTTACGGTCTTCGAGGGTGAGATATTCAAGCGGGTGTTCGAGGTTACCGAGCGGCTCAAGGGCTGGGCGCAAGACAATGGACGTGACCTGGTTCAGTTGGCCATCGCCTGGACCCTGGCCCACCCGGCTGTCACGTCCAGCATTGTAGGCGCCAAGTCGCCCGAGCAAGTGCGCCACAACGTCAAAGCCGCCGACTGGCGCCTGTCCGCACGCGATCTGGTGGAGATCGACGGTATTCAGGGCGATCTGCGGCTGCACGGCTGGTAGCGGTCGCGTCATCGGAACTAAGCAGGAAGTCGTAAGAGACTTAACAGATGTCACCCTGAGCAAAGCGAATGGTCTGGGGTGGGGGCTCCCATTCCAGACACCATACGCCACTCATCCGCAGATGCTTCGTCGCTCCGCTCCTCAGCATGACAGTGAGTTAATTCAATATTGATTGGGTACTTAGTGGAGGACAAAACGTGGAGACGAGAACGTTAGGTAAGGACGGGCCACGGGTTTCGGTCGTATGCTTCGGCGCCTGGCCCATCAGCGGCTCAATGGGGGCGGTGCCAGAGGACCAGGCCATCGCCGCCGTCCGGGCCGCCATGGACATAGGCATGACCTTCATCGACACGGCGGAAGGCTACCGCACCAGCGAATCGATCATCGGAAAGGCCATCCAGGGGCGGCGCGACCAGGCGTTCCTGGCTACAAAGCTGTCGGGCGACGATCACTCCCGAGAGCACGCCGAGCGCGCCATCGACAATAGTCTCAAGGCACTGGGCACCGACTACGTGGACCTCTACCAGATACACAACCCTAAATCTCAATGGCCCATCGAGCAGACCATGGAGAATTTTTTAAGGCTGCGTGACGCCGGAAAGATCAGGTACATCGGCATCTCCAATTTTTCCGCCGAGCAGACACTGGAAGCGCTGAAATACGGTCCAATCCATAGCTCACAGCCCGTTTACAACATGTTCCACAGGAGCCTGGAGGACACGGTACTGCCCGGCTGTCGGGACAACGGAATCGGCGTGATAGTCTTCTCCCCGCTGGGTAAAGGGCTTCTCACGGGCCGCTACGGCTCCGGCCACCGGTTCGCGTCCAACGACGAGCGCAGCCGGATGAGGGACTTCCAGCCAGGGACATTCGACCGAATAATCAAGGTAGCCGATAGCCTCAAGGAGTGGGCCGAAGACCACGGCCGCGACATCGTCCAGCTCGCCATCGCCTGGACATTGGCCCACCCGGCCGTTTCCTCCGCCATAGTGGGCGCCAAGAGCCCGGAACAGGTCTACCACAATGCCAGGGCCGCCGACTGGCGCCTGACCGAGAGCGACCTGGCCGAGATAGACGAGGTCCAGGGCGACCTACGCCTCAGCGACCCGAGCTGGTAACATCATGGAGACCAGACAGCTCGGCAAAGACGGACCCTGGGTCCCCATATTGTGCTTTGGTACCTGGCCCATAAGCGGCGCCATGGGGGAGGTGCCCCGGTCGCAGGCTGAGGCCACGGTTCACGCCGCACTGGACCTGGGCATGACCTTCATCGACACCGCAGAAGGCTACTTCGACAGCGAGGCCATCGTCGGCCGCGTCGTCAAGGGCCGGCGCGACCGGGTTTTCCTCGCAACGAAGCTGTCAGGCGATCAGTCCCACGGGCACATGGCCGAGGCCGTCGAGGCCAGTCTGAAGGCGCTGGACACCGACTACCTGGACCTCTACCAGTTGCACCGACCCAAGCCCCAGTGGCCTATCCAGCAGACGATGGAAAACCTGGTGCGCCTTCGAGATGAGGGAAAGATAAGGTACATCGGTCTCTCCAACTTCAACGCCGAGGAGACCGCTGAGGCGATGCAGTACGGCCCCGTCCTGAGTTCTCAGCCGCTATACAATATGCTCCAGAGACGGGCCGGAGACTCGCTGCTGCCCTTCTGCCTCGAGAAACGTATCGGGGTTCTACCCTACTCACCGCTGGGCAAGGGATTGCTTACGGGGCGGTACAAGCCTGGCCACCGGTTCCCACCGGACGACATCCGCGGTGAGGACCGAATCAACGTGTGGAGTGGCGAGAACGCCGAGCGGATCTTCGAGGTCACCGAGCGGCTAAAAGCCTGGGCGGAGGACCATGGCCGCGACATCGTTCAGCTCGCAGTCGCATGGACGCTGGCCCACCCGGCGGTTACGTCGACCATTGTCGGCGCCAGGAACCCGGAGCAGTTGCACCACAGCGCCAAGGCTGCCGGCTGGAAGCTGACCGAAGAGGAGTTGAGAGAGCTGGACGAGGTCCAGGGCGACCTGCGCCTCCCTCACGAGGTCTGGTAGTTTCTGAGCTCCTCAGGCCAGGATGCTCTCCTCGTAGAGACCGAATCGTTGGCGTAGCATGTCGCACGCCACCTGGACGCCCTGGAGCACCTCTTCCGGTGACAGGCCATCGTCGAAAGTGCCTGTGACCGCTTCGGTGTCGTGGGAGGCGGCGACCCTGGCCCTGCGAAGCCAGCGAGTATATCCGCGCACCCAGTCTGCCATGGGAGGACAGGCCTCCAGTGTGAATGGTACGGCCCGGCCGTCGGCGGCGTCCCTGGCGGTGAGACTGAACTTCGGCGTCCCGCCCGTGCCTTTCGGTGTCTCTGCCGCGATGGTGAAAACAACCCTCGCGTTGGGGAACGGCAGGTCTAATCTGATCTGAGCGTCTGCGTTGTCAGCCATTGAAATCCCTCACAAAGTTAAAGAAATCCCCTACCCGCTCCTGACCTAGTCGCTACCGGCGGTCTCCCGGTCGATGCGAAGCACCGGCAGGTTCTTAGACGGGTCGATGGGCCTTCGCTCGATAAACGACAGCCGCCGCTCCTCGGCTTCCTCGGACTCGACATAGTCGGGAGCGTAACGGTCGGTGGGGCTCTCACGTCCCTGCATATGTTCCACAGCCTCGTTGAACGTGATTTTCTCGAGTTGCAATATCACCGGGCTGTTATTCTTGAGGAGTGCACAGTAGCGGTCCACCTCGGCCTCGAGTCCCTCGGGGGGGACGACGGAATTGACCAGTCCCATGTCGTAGGCCTGCTGTGCGGTGTACTGTTGGGTCAGCATCCAGATCTCCCTGGCCCGTTTCTGGCCGACCACCTCCGCCAGGTAGCCCACGCCGAAGCCCGATGCCGGGCTGCCGACCCGTGGTCCTGTCTGTCCAAACCGCGAACGAGTGGACGCCACCGTGAAGTCGCACATGTATGCCAGGATGTTGCCCGACCCGATAGCGAAGCCGTCCACCATGGCGATAACGGGCTTGGGCATCTCTCGGACCATGTCGATGAACCCCGACTCGCTGGTGCCGCTGTACTCGGGACTGGTCCGGTCCTCGCCCTGGTCGCGTCCCGAACAGAAGGCATTCGGTCCCGAGCCGGCGATGACGACGACCCGGATGTCCCCGTCTTTCCAGGCGTCCTCCAGGGCCACCACCATCTCGTCGGTGGTCTTCCCACGAAGCGCGTTGTAGACCTCCGGCCGGTTGATGGTGAGGCGGGCGACGCCGTCACTCTTCTTGTACAGAATGTCGGTAAATCGCAAGATTTTTCCTCCTTGGACTCCTCAAGTGTTCAGGGGAGTGAGCGGCTGTGAGGGACAGGTCATGTCACTGCCCCTCCACGATGGCAGGGGTATGATACCCGATGTCCGGCTGAATGGGAACGGGACGGCCCCCTGGCGGGCGCTCACCTTGAGGGCATACGCAAAGGCCCGCTATAATGCGGGCCATGCAGGTTAGAGACACGAGCGAGTTCAATCTCATCGAAAAGCTGGCCGGTGCCATCGCTGAAGATAACGCCGCATGCATCGCGCGGCTCGACGCGAAAGAGTTCCGGCTGCGTCTGGGTATCGGGGACGATGCGGCGGCATGGGACGCTCCAGCCGGGACCCAGGTGTTGACCACGGACACCATGGTTGAGGGGGTCCACTTCAACCTGGGACAGATAAGCTGGCGTGACCTGGGTTGGAAGGCACTGGCCTCCAACCTCAGCGATGTCGCCGCCATGGGCTGCACGCCTCTCTACTCGGTTATAACCCTGGGACTCCGCGGAGACCTGCCGGTGGACGGTCTGGTTGACATGTACCGCGGCATGGTCGAGGTTGGCCGGACCTGCGGAGCAGTCATTGCCGGCGGCGATATCGTGCGGTCTCCCGTGTTCTTTGTGACCGTGGCATTGACGGGGACTGCGACCACCCCCGATGGTCCGCTGCTGACCCGAGCCGCCGCCGTGCCCGGTGATCAGGTGGCAGTCACCGGAAGCCTGGGGTGCTCGGCGGGCGGGTTTCGGATGCTCACCGAAAACCTTGAGTTTGATGACCAGACCTCAACACACCTGAGCCGTGCCCACAACCGGCCCATTCCCCGAATCGCAGAAGGGCTGGCCCTGGCCGCCAATGGTGTCGTCGCCGCAATAGACATAAGCGATGGGCTTGTGGACGACCTGGGAAAACTTTGCAAGTCCAGTGGTGTGGGAGCCGTGGTACGCACCGACAAGGTCCCCGCCGACCGTCACTTGAAGCGAGCCTTCCCCGACGAATGGCAGGCCCTTGCCCTGGGCGGTGGCGAGGAATACGAACTACTCTTCATTGCTCCGGAAGAGATAATGGACCGGGCCATTGCCTCCCTGGAATTACCCTGCACGGTGATAGGCGAAATAGTTGTTGGACCAGAGAGGGTAAAGGTCGTTGACCAGAACGGGAAGGAAATACCTGTGGACCAAAGCGGCTGGGACCATTTTCAGCACAAACAGCCTCCATCTTGACCGCGCCGTTAATTATCCACCCTCATTGACATATCGGTGGGACCGAGACTAGAGTGGTCACCTCATCAACGAATCAGGCCCCGACTTTTTTCGCGGAATCTCCATGAGCCATTCAGGTAGTCGGGGCCGTCAGGAGGCAGATCATGGTGGTTTCCGGAGTCCACCGGGCTTCGCTGGCTCCGTACAAGGCCTTCCCGTTTCACGAGGTGCTCCGGGGAACGGCCCGGCGTGTCCCCGATAAACTGGCGGTAATCGATGGCGACAGGCGGTTCACCTACCGCCAACTGGACGAGTACAGCGACCGATTCGCCGCGGCGCTGGCGAAGTTGGGCGTGGTGAAAGGCGATAAGGTCGGACTGCTGGCGCCCAACTGCGTCGAGTTCGTAATCACCTTCTACGGCATCATCAAGGCCGGTGCGGTTGCAAGCACGGTCAACTCCGGCTACAGAGAGCGTGAGATCGCACACCAGATCAACGACAGCGGCGCCGGGGTGCTCATCGTCCACGAGTCCGTTCTCCCCATGGCAGAGTCCGCCAGAGACGCCACGCCGGACCTTCGAAGGGTTATCGTAATCGAACCGACCGGTGGTGACCCGGACTCCTTCTGGGGGTTGATCGAAAACGCGCCGTCTACGCCTCCAGCGGTGACCCTGGATCCCAGGGAAGACCTGGCCGCCCTCCCCTACTCCAGCGGGACCACCGGCCTGTCCAAAGGCGTCATGCTGACCCACCACAACCTGACCTCTAACCTGCGCCAGCTGATCGAACGCCCAAGGGAGGGTGCGAATATCATCCCCGACGACGTGGTCTTGGTGCACCTGCCCCTGTTCCATATCTACGCCCTGCACGTGCTGATGAACGGGGCCATCGGCGCGGGCGCCACCCAGGTCATGATGGGCCGCTTCGACATGGAAGTTTTTCTCGGCCTCATTTCCAGGCACCGGGTGACAATCATGTTTACTGTCCCTCCGGTGGCCCAGGGGCTCACCATCTATCCAGGCGTAAGTAACTACGACCTCTCCGCCATGAGGGTCGGATTCGTGGCGGCTGCACCGACGTCCGCTGACCTCCAAAAGCGGGTGACGGAGAGCCTGGGATTTCCGATCATGCAGGGCTACGGGCTGACCGAGACGTCCCCACTACTGAACATGGACTTCATGGAGCCGGAGCGGATCAGGTACGGCTCGGTGGGACCTGCCGCTGCCGATACCGAGGAGAGGGTGGTTGACGTGGAAACGGGTATGATTGAAGTTGGGCCCGGGGAGACAGGCGAACTGCTGGCCCGCGGCCCTCAGGTCATGAAGGGCTATCACAACAACGCCCAGGCCACGGCCGAAACAATCACTTCTGATGGATGGCTCCATACCGGCGACATCGTGCGAATGGACCAGGACGGCTACGTCTGGATACTGGACCGAAAGAAAGAGTTGATCAAATATAAGGGCTTTCAGGTCCCTCCGGCTGAGTTGGAGGGCCTGGTGTTGGAGCATCCAGCCGTGGCGGACGTGGCTGTGATCGGCGTACCCGATCCAGAAGCGGGAGAGGTCCCGAAGGCCTTCGTCGTCCCAAAAAAGGACATGAACGTATCCAGCGAGGACATCATCGGCTTCGTAAACGGCCAGGTCGCGACCTTCAAGCGGATCCAGGTGGTCGAGTTCATTGACGCCATCCCCAAAAACCCTTCCGGCAAGATACTGCGCCGGATTCTCAGAGACCGGGAGCAGACCTAGACCCCGACCTG
>CAZEDC010000128.1:0-45877 GCA_964510985.1 uncultured Dehalococcoidia bacterium | reverse complement strand
GTCACCGCATTTATGATACAAGTACCAGTAAGCGACTTTCTATCTCAATACTATTAGGGATACCTATTACATGGAGCAGGGCTTCAGCGCAAGATTAGGAAAAAAGCTCCCGTCATGGTGGTTCAGAGGCGGCAAATGGGATGTTGTTCTATTAGATATCGAACACTACGAGACCGGGGGTAGTGTCACAATCTTGGAGGACTTTGCCGAATTAGTGGACGAAAGAATATGGGTCTGTATTAACCGCGATGGCCGTTACCACGGGGTTTTCGAAGATCAATTCTATGCGCCCTCATCCAATGAACTCCATCCCACAGTCAAGGATATTTATTACCCATTCGACGATGAGCCCCATCTATATCTGAAATTTGCCTCACTTGGAAAAGCAACTTGGGATTGCTTGGGCGGGCACTATCTTTCGGAGCACAAGCTGGAAGGCGAAGATAACGAGGAGTTCTTGCCCATAAAACTAAAAGACAAGATAGTGGAATTTCATGTCTCCTACGGACCTCCGTCCTTTTGGCAAAATTACACACATCGCTCTAGTAAGCATGTGACTACCGTCCACTTTATGTTGCGCCAGGCTCAACTAATCGACACGGTGCTCCAGTACCAGCGGTTTTTAACAGGGGAATCCACTATTGACGGACTAAGAAAACGAATTCTCGCTATACGTAATTCAGAACAAAGAGAAATCGACCTTCAAAACATCGTGGACGAGAAGGAGTGGGAACTGCGAAAGAGGATGATAAAAGCGGCCTCAGAAAAATTCTTCGACCCATGTTGGGCGAAATATTTGGGTGATTACACACCAGACCAGACAAAGTTCGAAGGATACGATCTAAGTACAGACGTTGGTGTGATCAAGGCTGTAGAGAAGGCCATCCGGGATGAGTCGGTCAAGGGACATGCAATCGGCGGTCTCATGCTTGAAGTTAACACGGTCCCATCCATAAGTGACGGATCTGTCTCCCCTTGGGAATTCACTTTTCAATTTACCGATCTACTCAATGTCATCTGGTATCAGGCATTTCAAGCTGTCATGCGCGGGGTGCTGTTGAAAAACTGTAGAAATGAGCAGTGTGACAAACCACAGCGTCTGTTCGTGGCGGATCGCCCAAACCAAGTCTATTGCGGTACCAGATGCAGGAATTACCACAATGTGCAGGCCTGGAGGAACAGAAGAAGACAACTTAAATCCAAGGGCGACCTGCTTCCATAGTCTGGCTGGAGGAATAACAATGAACGGTAGCATCAGACGCAGAACCAAGAACAGTTGGGAACTGACCATCGACCTGGGCCGAGACGCTCAGGGTATGCGGCTGCGAAAGTACGTCAACGTCAAAGGGAAGAAGGCGGACGCCGAACGCCAGTTACGTGAGTTGCTCGGCTCCCTGGACCGTGGAATACCGATCAACATCGAAAAGGTGACCGTTGGGGACTGGGTTGACGGATGGCTCAAGGAGCACGTCATTCCCAACCGCCGTCAAAGGACAGCGGAGCGCTACCGAGACATCGTCAGGAAGCACATCAAGCCCTACATCGGCCATGTGCAACTCTCAAGGCTTACCCCTACCGACATCAAGTCCCTTGAGTCAGAGTGGGGGAATAGAGGCATGAGTGCCACTGGTGTCACTTATGCCCACCGTATTCTGTCCGCCGCGTTGAAGTACGCCGTCAAGATGGAGGTTCTGTACAGGAACCCGGTCCAGGTGGTGGATCCACCACGAGTTGAGAAGCGCGAAGTCCAGCCCCCTGACGTGGGCACGGTAAACGGGATTCTCACGGCGTTGGAAAAGGAGGGCGACCGATTTTTCCCGGCCTTGAGGTTGATCGCCTACTCCGGCATAAGGCGTGGGGAATGTCTGGGGCTTCACTGGCAACAGGTGGACTTCACCAGGCAGGAGATCACCATCGTGAAATCGTTAGTCAGGTCGGCAGATAAAGGCCTGATCTTGGAACCGCCAAAGTCTCGGGCTTCCCGTCGTGTTATAGACCTGGACGGCGGCACGATGGAGGTCTTGCGTGAACACAAGGTCAGACAGATGGAGCACCGGTTGCTTCTTGGGCAGAACTACGCGGACCACGACCTCGTCTTCCCCGATGAGTTCGGCAGACCTCTTAACCCGATGGCACTTACGCGGGCTTTGAATCGAGCTACAAAGCGTGTCGGCACTGACGGCATCAAGTTGCATGACCTGAGACACTTCCACGCGTCCCTGCTACTCCAGAGCGGCCAGAACCCGGTACTGGTCAGCAAGAGGCTGGGGCACTCTGCCGTCAGCATGACCCTAGACATCTACGGACACCTAATGCCCGGTTGGCAGAAAGAGGCGGCAGAGGTGTTCGCCAAGGCCATGAGCCAGGGAAGTTGAGCCGCATGTCGGCAAAATGTCGGCAAAACAGGAAGGGCACCCGCAATGGGTGCCCTTTTTAGGTACGAATGGACTGTCGTTATGTTGACTGGTGCCGAAGGAGGGATTTGAACCCACACGCCCTTGCGGACACTACGTCCTGAACGTAGCGCGTCTACCGTTCCGCCACTTCGGCACATACAGATGGGAGTGACACAGTCAGGACCGGAGATCCTCCCTGGACGCGGACGATTGGCCGGACTCCCCGTTTTGTCGTAAAAGTGTGTCCGCCGGCTTGAACTCTCGCTCTCCGCCCACTCGTGGTGGGCGGTCGAGGATTTGAACCTCGGACCTCTCGCGTGTGAGGCGAGCGCTCTAACCGCTGAGCTAACCGCCCGAGCAGATGTCCATGTTAAAGTGCGGGGGGACAAACTGGTGGGCAACATTGGCTGCCAGTTCCATCTAAGGCGGGATCTGGCAACGACAGGGTTCGAACCTGTGACCTAGCGCTTATGAAGCGCCCGCTCTACCTCTGAGCTACGTTGCCACCGTGTTTTCACCCTCCAGAATAATATATTATGGTACCTGTAGTGTCAAATAGTCGCCGCATCGCCGTTACCCCTGTCCCAAGCCCTGCCGGTGGTGACCGGAGCCTATTATATCCGGCTTACAAGCGGTACAATCCAGCGGTCCTGACACCACGGTTTACGGCGAAATTATCTGACCTGGACCGGTTGACGTCGGAGGACTGTACCAGGTCGGAGAGATGAGGCCGTCGGATGTGTCGCCCTGGGTGTACGCAGCCCATGCCCGAGCCACTGTGAGGGGGCTACCGGCCATCCTCGAAGAACGCGGGTGTTAAGTCCCTCAGTCCTCGCCGGACAGGCTTTTGGAGTTGTAGAGCCGCCTGGGTATGCTTGCCAGGAACCCTCTCCAGGTAGGCGGTTCGGGCCTGGAGGCCAGCAGTTCCCGGAGTGCCTGGCTCGCTCCACCCATCAGGGGCACCCCGTGCCCGCCGCACAGCGTTTCGAACTCCAATGTGGCCAGCCGTTCCAACGAACGGCGGTACTTCTCACCATCATATCCGGGGAACGGCACGGAGCGGCTCAACCGCCTGCCATCGCTAAAGAGCGTATCGCCCGAGAAGAGCACGCCGCCGTCCTCCACCAGAAAACAGAGGCTGCCGGGTGTGTGGCCGGGGACGTGGACAACCCTTGTGCCACCTCTCAGGGGCAGCACGTGCCCGTCCTCCACCACCAGGTCCACAGGGGTTCGCTTAAAGAAGGGAAGCGGAACGGGCAGGCTGTTGAACACTTTCATGTAGCTGAGCGAGACACCGTCGTCGGAATAGGTCCTGGTGTCTCCGGAGTGGGCGACTATCCGGGCTCCGGTCCGGCGCTGGATGGACAGGGCACCGCTGGTGTGGTCGGGATGGCTATGGGTCGCCAGGATGTAGCCCAGGTCGTCGGGGTTGCGGCCGATAGACCTTATATATCTCACTACCGACCCGGCATCCCAGGGGAGCCCGGAGTCGACCAGGGCCATGGTATCGTCTTCGATAAGATAGGTCCGCGACCAGCGGATGCCGGGCACGGTGTGAATTCCTGGTGCTATTTCCAAATCGTGCGCTCCATGGGGCCCGCCGTTCCGTATTTCACCGCTCCTGGACTGAACAGCGGAAGCGGTCCTCCCCCGGTCGTTGGGTGGAATGGGGTCTCATCGGGACTTGCGCAGACACAGCACCGCCCCCAGTGTCAGAAAAATACCACCCGTCTCAGGGCTTTCACGTAGCCCATCGCAAAGGCCCTGCCGCGATAACCCCAGTGGGCATCGTCCCCCTTGACGTGGGGCGTGTGGTCCAGCGTCATCGGCCCTTCGAAACCAACCTCCTTATACGCCTTCATCGCCTCGTACATATCGGTCTGTCCTTCGTCGATGAACGTCTCCGTGAAATCGTCCGCCGTGCCTCTCACGTCTCTGAAATGGACGTAGAAGATCCTCTTGCGACTCCCGAAGTAACGGATCGCCTCGATAACGTCCGTACCCATCTCTGAGAAGCATCCCTGGCAGAACAGCATGCCGTTATACTCGGAGGGGAATTCCTCTATTAATCGCTTGAAGCCGTCGGGGCTGTTGAAAATCCGTGCCACTCCACCCAGGGGATACGAGGTGGGCGGATCGTCGGGGTGCAGCGCCAGCTTGACGCCAGCCTCTTCGGCAACAGGCAAGACCGCGTTCAAGAAGTAGGTCAGGTTGTCCCACATCTCCTCCGCGCTCACCGGACGTCGGTACTCGTCTGGTATCACGCTGGTCTCATAGGGCAAGACAAATCCGCCGGACATCGGGGGTGCGTCCCTGGCCAGGTCCAGGCTAAAATCGGTGGCTTTGGCGCCACCCCGCACAGGGTTGTCCACCGACGTGCGCCAGACGGACAGCGGCGTGAAAGTGTAGTTCATTATCGGGATACCTGCGGCGCCCATGTTCCGCAGGGTCTTCTGAAAACTCTCGATCTGCTCATCTCGGCCCAGTAGGCCCAACATCCATTTATAGGACAGGCGCCAGGGCAGGCCCGTAGCCTCCAGTCGGAGTCCAACCGACTCCACCCAGGTCCTGAGGTTGACCAGGGGGGAGAACTCGTAGTATCCGTGGCCGGGTTTGTCCAGGGGTGGAGCATCCGATACTATCCCGTCCACGCCGATCTGTGCCGCGAACTCCAGTTTTTCTTGGGTCAGGTCACCCCTGTCGCGAAAGGCGATCCTCATATCTGCACTACCTCCAGCTCTGGTCTGGGCCCGTACACCTCGACTCTACCGATTGGGGAGAACTCCGTCAAACTCAGAAGTGATCTTTGGGGCACACTCTCGACGACGTATAATGGTCGCTGAGGAGGGTTCAGACCATGGATATTGGCATATCGACGTTCCCGACCGACTATTCCATCGACATAGCGGTGCTGGCCAGAAGGGCCGAGGAGATGGGGTTCGCGTCTCTGTGGGTCCCCGAGCATCCCATACTGCCGGTGAAGACCGATACTCCGTTTCCGGGCTCGGCCGACGGCGTGATACCAAAGGTGTACGCCGACGCGGTCGATCCCTTCGTGGCGCTGGGCCGGGCATCGGCCGTGACCACCACATTGACGCTGGCCACGGGGATATGCCTGGTGCCGGAACGGAACCCACTGCTACTGGCCAAAGAGGTGGCGACGGTGGACATGTACTCGGGCGGCCGGTTCATCTTCGGCATCGGGACCGGATGGCTCAAGGAGGAGACCGAAATCCTGGGCGGCGACTTCGACCACAGATGGACCCAGACGAAGGAGGCCGTGCTTGCCATGAAGGAACTGTGGACCAAGACCGAGAGCGAGTTCCACGGCAAGTACTACGACTTTCCGCCGGTGTACTCGTTTCCGAGGCCGGTGCAGAGACCGCATCCTCCCGTGTTCCTTGGCGGAATGGCCCGCAACGTCTTGAAGCGTGTGATCGCCTGGGGCGACGGCTGGATACCGAACCGTGTCACGCCGGACCAGGTCAAGGAAGGACGGGCGACCCTGGACAGGCTGGCCGAGGAGGCGGGACGGGACCCCGCATCCATTAAGATTTTCGTCTCCGGCCAGCCCGCCGATCCAGACCTGATCAAGCGGTACGAAGACGCCGGTGTTGAGCATGTCGTTGTTCGAGTGGCAACGGCCGGGGAGGAAGAGGCCCTGGCGGAACTGGAGCGGACCGCGAAGGCCGTGCTGGCCTGATTCACCGGGTGTATCCCAGACGAAACAGGCGGGCTTGTGCCGACCTTTTAAGTGGAGTAAACTGCTCTCGTCACGAATGCGGGACGGTTGGTGCGCACCGACCGGTCTATGTCCATATTCCCGCAGGTTTATCGACACCAGCGCGAGGAGGAATCCCATGGTTACGGCTTCAGAAACAGAGTCCCTGAGACAGGCCGCCCTGAAGTACATGTGGATGCACAACCGGGACTGGGTCCAGATGGCCGAAGAGGGCGAACCCCCGATAATGGTCGAGGGCAAAGGGGTCCGGGTTACCGATTCGGAGGGCAATACCTGGATAGACGTCAACGGCGGGTACAACTCGGTCAACGTGGGGTACGGCCGAACCGAGATAGCCGAGGCGGCCTATGAGCAGATGCTCAAGGTCACCTATTTCCCCCAGGGCACCACGACCGTGCCGGTCATCAAGCTGGCCGAGAAACTGGCGGAGATCGCGCCCGGCAGTCTAACACGGGTATTCCCTGTCAGCGGCGGCTCCGAGGCCAACGAGACTGCGCTGAAGATAGCCCGGTCCTACCACAAGCGCAGGGGCGAGCCCACCCGCTACAAGGTGATCAGCCGCAAGGGCTCGTACCACGGTTTCACCGGGGGCGTCCTGTGGCTGGGCAACAACCCCAATGTGCCCCGGGTCGATTTCGAGCCCGAATACCCCGGCATGCTGCATGCCCCTCAACCCAATCCGTACCGTTGCGAGATGGGCGGGACGACCCCTTCCGAGTGCGCGGTACGGTGCGCCCAGGCCGTCGAGGACCTGATCATATTCCATGGACCGCAGACCGTGGCCGCGGTCATCGCCGAACCCGTGGCAATGCCTCTTGGCACGGCGGTCCCCGGCGACGCATACTGGCCAATGCTGCGGGATATCTGCGACCGGTACGGCGTGCTGCTGATCGCCGACGAGGTCATTTGCGGGTTCGGCCGCACCGGCAAGATGTTCGGTATCGAGCACACCGGAGTGGTGCCGGACATCATGACCGTGGCCAAGGGCATCCTGAGCAGCTACCTCCCGTTGGCGGCGACCATCGTGAAGCAGGAGGTGGCCGACGCATTCGCCGGTGAAGGAAACATCTTCAAGCACACGCTGACGTTCAGCGGTCACCCGGTAACGGCGGCGGCGGCGCTGAAGAACATTGAGATAATCGAGAACGAGAACCTTGTCCAGAACGCGGCCGAGGTAGGTGCGTACTTCAAGGAGCAGCTTGAGGGGCTCATGGTGGACCACCCCATCGTCGGCGACGTCCGGGGCCGGGGCCTTCTTACCACGGTGGAGTTGGTCAGCGACCGCGAGACCAAGGCCAAGTTCCCGCCCGATGTGAAGATCGCCGCGAGGCTCAACGAGAAGTTCAAGAACCACGGCCTGATACTAAGGGTCGCCAACGAGGTGATCAGCATGGGGCCGCCCCTGTGCATCACCCGCGAGGAAGTGGATGAGATCGTCCACGGCGTCGATCTGACCCTCTGGGAAATCGAAGGAGAGTTGGGCATCGCCGGGACGGCCTGATATTGGGGCGCCGTCTTGGGTTCACGCACGTTCCGGGACCCACGGGCCCGGATTGGGAGGTATAAATGGTTAACGTCCAGGATACCGAAGCCCTCAGGAGATCGGCCCTCGAGCACCTTTGGATGCACAACCGTGACTGGGTGCAGATGGCCGAAGAGGGCGAACCCAACATCATAGTCGAGGGTAAGGGTGTAAGGGTCACCGACTCCACGGGTAAACAGTGGATAGACGTCAACGGAGGGTACGCCTCTGTAAACGTGGGCTACGGCCGAACGGAGATAGCGGAAGCGGTCCGAGATCAGATGAATAAGCTGATCTACTACCCGCAGGGTAGTGTTACCGGGCCACTGGTGCGCCTTGTCGAAAAGCTGGCCCAGATAACACCGGGCTCATTGGAGCGGACCTGGCCGTCGACGGGCGGCTCCGAGGCCAACGAGACCGCCATCAAGATAGTCCGGACGTACCACAAGCGCCGGGGCGAGCCAGGGCGTTACAAGATAATCAGCCGTCGCGGGTCATACCACGGCGCCACCGGAGGGGTCATGTGGCTGGGCGGGGGGGTGGACCGCTCGGACTACGAGCCTGCCATGCCCGGTATGGTATACGCGCCGCAACCACTCCCGTACCGCTGCGAGCTGGGCGGGGAGACTCCCTCCGAGTGCGCTGTGCGGTGCGCCCAGGCCATCGAGGACCTGATCCTCTTCCACGGTCCGCAATCGGTGGCGGCGGTTATCGCTGAGCCGATTTCGTCTGCGTCGGGCGCAGCTGTTCCGGGCGACGAGTACTGGCCCATGCTCCGGCAGATCTGCGACAGGTACGGCGTGCTGCTTATCGCCGACGAGGTGATTTGCGGCTTCGGACGCACCGGCAAGATGTTCGCGGTGGAGCACTGGGACACAGTGCCGGACGTCATGACAGTGGCCAAGGGCATCGTCAGCAGCTACCTCCCCGTGGCGGCGACCATCGTCACACGGGAGGTGGCCGACGCGTTCGCCGGAGAGGACCATATCTTCCGCCAGGCGCTGACCGGCGGAGGACACCCGGTCACCAGCGCCGCGGCGCTCAAGAACATCGAGATAATCGAGAACGAGAACCTAGTCCGGAACTCCGCGGAGACCGGCGGCTATTTCCTGGAGCAGCTGCACGGGCTTAAAGAGGACCACCCAATCATTGGAGATGTCCGCGGACTAGGGCTGATGGTGGCCGTCGAACTGGTGAGCGACCGTGAGACCAAGGCGCGGTTCCCGGCCGAGGTCCACGTCAGAGAGCGACTGTCCGAGAAGTTCCAACAGCAAGGGCTGATCCTGCGTCCCCTGTCGGACAACTTCGTGGGTATGTCACCTCCCCTGTGCATCACTCGTAGTGAGGTGGACGAGATCGTCGCCGTCCTTGACCGGAGCTTCGGAGAATTTGAAAGCGAGCTGGCGGCCTCCAAGTAGACCGCGGGAGTCCGCCAGCTGTCGGCCTATTGGAATCATGCATGCCATCTGAACAAACTAAACAGAAGACTAATACTGGGCGAGACCGTGTAACCATATTGATCGACGGCAGCAACCTCTACCACAGCCTGGAGGAGAACTGTGGCCGCTACGACCTGGACTTCGGCGCCTTCGCCAGGAAACTGTGTGACGGCCGGTCGCTGTTCCGTATCTACTACTACAACGTGCTCAGGGATGCCGACCGAAACCCGCAGGCCTTCCAGGACCAGCAAAAGTTCCTGAGCACCCTGTACAACACGCCCTACCTGGAGGTGCGCCTCGGCGTCTCCAAGATGAGGGGAGAAGTCGCGGTTGAGAAGGGCGTTGACATCATGCTGGCCACCGACCTCCTCCATTACGGGTGGGAGGACCTCTACGACGTGGCCATCGTGGTCAGCGGGGATGGCGATTTCGCCTACGCCGTCCAAGCTGTGAAGAACATGGGCAAGCACGTGGAGATCGCGGCTTTCCAGTCCAACCTATCATGGGAGCTAACCCAGGTGGCCGACGAGCGGCAGCTCTTCACGCCCGAGTACTTTTCAGATCTGTGGAGCCGAAAACGCGGCCGGATCCCGAACAACGAACCGGCCAGCGTGAAGCCGCGCCGGTGGTGGGGCAGAGGAAAGTCCCGCAATAACGACGCCTAGTGTCTACTATGCGGAATTTCGCTTCGATCAGGTGCCGCTAGGCAAGGCTCGTTTTTCATCGACTCGGACGGGGGATGCAAGGGGGCGATGTCCCCTTGCCGGGGCCCGGGATGTCCCGACGCATAGAGACTCCGATACTCATATCGGACGTAAAGCGCAACTCTGCTTTTTGAGATAGTTTCTACGCGTAGCGGTCTCTCAAGATCTCGGCGGCCGCAGCCTCGTTCTTCAGTTTGAGATACGCCTCGTCCAGCGGTATCTCCATGGCCATGCCCGGGGCGAATCCGCAGTCCGGCGCCAGCAAGATGCGCTCTTTGGCCACGAACTGCATCGCCTTTTCCACCCGCTCCACGATCTGCTCCGGGGTGTCGACGTCGGCGGAGCGGCAGTTGACGCAGCCCAGGGCGACGTCTCGGTCTTCAGGCAGCTCCTTCAACACGTCCATGTCCCCCGCGGCCGGGATACTGAACTCCAATGTGTACTGGTGCACCTGAAGCTCTTCCAACGCCGGTATTATGGGTCCGTAGCCACCGTCGTTCCTCCAACCTCCCCTGCCCCTGTTGAAGTGGCAGATATGAAGGGCGATCGTGACTCCATCGACACCCTGGACGACTCCGTTCAGGGTTTCCACCAGAAATTCCAGGTCGGTGTCCGGATCGTCGAATGCCCGCTTGGCCAAAGGGTCGCAGAAGCCGCTGAGAAAGGGCTCGTCGATCTGGGCGATGTCCACGCCGGCGTCTCGAACGGCCTCTAATTCGGCCCGTAGAAAAGGTACGGTCGCCCTCACGAAATCGCGCCGGGTCGGGTAGACCGCTTTGGAGGCCTCAGGGTCCCACATGCGCTCGCCGAGGATGAATGGCGACGGCAGGCATACCTTGACCTTGCTTTCCGTGTTGGCTTTGACGAACTTGACCTCGTCGGCGATAAAGTGCCTGGGATTGGTCATGGGCTCTACAACGGTGTGCCAGCGGGTGCCGAACTGCTCCCCGGGCACGAATCCGTCGACCATCTGAGCTATGACGTCGCTGTAGGACCGACGACGCCACTCACCGTCGGTGATGATATCGACTCCAGTGCCGTCCATCATCGCCAGGACGTATCTGGAGGCGGAGTCCATCCGCTCCCGCCAGACCAGGGTGCCCAGCCGGTCCTCGGTCTCCTGCTCCAACAGCTCCTGCACGAACTGGGGCCGAGGCAGACTGCCCACGACGGTGGTGGGAAACAGCCCGATTTCAGTCTTCCAAGAACTCGCCATGACATGTTCCTCCTGGTGCTGCCCTGCGGTGGCTCTTTTGATCGCCCGGCGCCGGCCGCCGGCTTGAATCCGACGGCCATCCAATCATCGCCCGTGAAGTTATCAGAATTATCTCAGGGCGCCAGGGCCTGGTGAAGGACCGCCATCCTGGCGATCAGGGCGTTCTCGGCCTGGCGATAGAATGCCAGCCGCCTGTCCTGCGTCTCGATCGCGAAATCCCCGCTTCGTTGCATGGGATCCAGCAACACCGTGTGAGGCTGAAGCCTGCTCATGAACTCCTCGTCGATCCTGAGGTTGAAAGAGTCCCGTGACTTGAGTAGCTGGACATGGGCCAGGGTCCTCGGCCCATTCAGGTATATGGCGTCCGCTTCCTCCACGGCATCTATGTTAGGGTCGGTCACAAGCCCCATGCCGCGGCCCTCGCAATATGCGGCGACGTCGGGATCCACATGTCCGCTGAAGGGAATCAGCGTCACCTTCACTTTTTTGAACAGGGCCAATCCTCTGAGGAGGGCGCTAACGTTTCGGTGTTCGAGGCGGCCCACCAGGGCGATCCGGATGTCATCCACCCCGCCCAGCTCACGGTGCAGCGTGTACAGGTCCGCCAACGCCTGGGTCGGATGGTCGTCCAGGCTCCCTCCGTTTACGACCGGGAGGGCGTCGGTTGCTTCGGCCCTCTCCACCACACCGGAATCACTGCTTCTGAGAACCACCAGGTTGATGTGGAGGCTTGCCAGCATGTTGATGATGTTGTCCACGTAGTTTGGCGTCCTGACTGGAAAGAACTGGGAGGCGTCCTCGGTGTGGTATGCCTCTCCTCCAAGGAATCCGATGGCGCGTTCGAAAGACGTTCTCGTCAGGAAACTCGGTTCGTAGAAGAGGCAATAGAGCGACTGGCCTTTTAGAACGGGGTCCAGGTCGCCTGCCTGTCGCAGTGTGTCGCAGAGCGGTATGAACTCGGTGTCCAACCACTGTCTGTTAAGCTGCGTGGTCTTCGTCAGGTGTTGGTTTTTCGGCATCAATGGCTCCGCTGGAGGCGGCTTAGTCCGGTAAATAATGGCCCGGAGCACCCGTCGGAGCCGCCTTACCACCGAGTGTACACCAAAATCCAGGCCGGTGCTACCGGGGATGCATTGCCCCGGACCATGGGTTGAATTCCCCTGCGAGTCTCCACTGGAACAGGGTATTTTCGGACGATAAGGCCGTCTGATCGGACTTTTTATCAGGAAATTATCCGTTTACATACGGGCTCGCCGGTAGTACAATCGTGCTCAGTTTTTCATAATTCGGTCTGCAGTAATTTGTAGCGTCGAGATCGGAGATGGTCTGCTGAGGGTATTCGCCCGCAACAAAGAACAATCTAAACAGGGCGTATTCTACGGTTGGTTGATCGTATTTGCAGGGTCCATCAACATGGCCTATACCTCGGGGACCTTCTGGCAGGGATTCGGCGCATTCTTCGACCCCATCGTGGCCCACTTCGGGTGGAGCAGGGCCATAACTTCAGCGGCGGTCTCCATCCAGCGTACCGAGTCGGGGATGATCTCTCCGTTCGTTGGTTATTTCATAGACAGATTCGGTCCCCGGAACGTGATGCTGGCAGGGATATTCGTCACGGGCTGGGGCTTCATCTTCCTCAGCCAAATCCATTCCCTCTGGCAGTTCTACCTCGCATTTGTCGTGATCACCATCGGCCTCTCCTTTGGCTCATTTCTTGTAACCGTCACCACCGTGGCCAACTGGTTCGTGTCGCTGAGGGGTCGTGCCCTGGGTATGATGTCGGCAGGCTCTGCCCTGGGCGGTTTATTGGTGCCCGTGGTGGTCTGGATCGCCACTCCAGATTGGCGGCAAGGCCTCCTTTACGTGGGGATCGGGTTCTGGTTGACAGGCATACCGGCGGCCCTGGTGATGAGAAGCAGGCCCGAGGATTACGGCCTGCTCCCCGATGGTAAACGGCCGAGACGGGAGGACGCCACAGCCGCCGGCAAGCTACCTGAAGCGGGTGAGGCGGGGGCCGAAGTTGGGAGAGAATCGCACTTTACCGTACGCGAGGCGCTGAAGACTAGGGCGTTCTGGCAGATGGCGACAGCCATCGGGGCCGGTCAACTGATTATGTCCGCGTCGATTCATCAGATTCCGGCCATAACCTGGTTTGGCTTCAGCCGTGGGACGGCTGGGTATGTGATGATGGCCGTGGCCATGGTCAGCATTATCGGTAGAATCGGTAGTGGGGTCCTGGGCGACACGACGGATAAAAGATGGGTCATGGCCGCCGGATTCGCCTTCCAGCTCGTCGGCACGGTACTGTTCGCTTACACCAGTACCATCTGGCACCTGGTGGGTTTCATCGTCTTCTGGGGCATCGGGCTTGGTGCATCGATACCGATCAGGTTCGCGTTGCTGGCGGACTACTTCGGACGCAGGCATTTCGGTTCCATAATGGGGACGATGATGACGGTCACCACCGCGTTCGGCGTGGTTGGCCCGATATTAGTGGGCTGGATGTTCGACGTGAAAGAGAGCTACCGGGACCCTTACCTTATTATCTCCATCACGCTCCTGGCGGCCATACCCCTCATCCTCACGGTAAGAAAGCCGGTCCAGCGCTAGGCCCAACCCGCGTAGAAACTATCTCAACATCCTTGCCGAGGGAGTCCAGAGCCCCGACATGTCGAGGCAGGCGGGGGAAGAATCTGGGAGGATTGGGTGCAACCGAACGACACCAACGTGGGCCCAATCCCTCCGACAACATGGGTAGGGGCAGGTTTGAAACCTGCCCCTACGTCGCACCCGGAGGGGCCGCCGGCTGTGTCGTGATGGCTTGGCGTTCGGGCCAACGCAGAGTCCTCACACCCAAGGACGGGTGAGTGGGTACAAAGCCTTCTTCTGTTGGCTATGTCAACAGAACCAAGTGGGTGGTCATGAAGAGTTTGACTTATGTCACCCTGAGCGGAGCGGAGGGTCAGGGGCGGGGGACTACTCCCGTCCCAGACACCGACCACCCGTCCCCTCCAAAGAATCGGAGTCCGCGCCGATACCGATTAAGGTGGCGGACAGATACTTCGTAGCCCCGACAAGTCGGGACTCCTCAGCATGACAGTGTGTTAATTCAATATTGATAAGCTCTTAGACCCTGTCACCGGAACTCTGGAATGCGACGAATGGCATCGCCTTCTCAGGGGTCAGGGTAACCCTGTCTCCCGGGGCCAGGGTCGAGTAGGAGCGCTGCCGGCAGCTCAGGGTTGCCCCGGACGGCATGGCTACCACCAGAATGGTCTCGTCTCCTCGGAACTCCCTTGACCGGACCATGTGCCGTCCTTCGGGATCGGGGACGACCTGGAAATCGTCAGGGTGAACCAACAGGTCCATCGGCATCCCATCGGCCAGCGACCCGTTCTTGCTGGCATAAGGCAGCGTTCCGATCTCGGTGACGGCCATGCCACCGCTGGCCTCGCCTTTCAGGAGGTCGGACGTCCCGGCCAGGCGGGCCACGAAGGGGGTGGCCGGCGAGTGGTAAACGACGTCCGGGGTGTCAAGCTGGTGTAGCCGACCATCGACCATGACGCCGATCCGGTCGGCCATGGCAAAGGCCTGCTCCCGGTCGTGGGTGACGAACACGGTGGATATGTCGTTCTCCCGTAGTATGGTCTCGATCTCGTGGCGCATCTCCCAGCGCATACCGGCGTCCAGATTGCTGAACGGCTCGTCGAGAAGGACTGCCACGGGCCGGGGCGCGAGTGTCCGGGCAAGGGCGACGCGCTGCTGCTGACCCCCGGAAAGCTCGTGAGGGTATCGGGCCTCAAGTCCGGTCAACCTCACCAGTTCCAGGACTTCAACCAGGCGTCTGTGACGTTCGTCGGTGGTTAGCCTCTGCAGCCCGAAGGACACGTTCTGGGCGACGGTCAGGTGTGGGAAAAGGGCATACTCCTGAAACACCATACCCACGTTCCTGCGGTCCGGCGGAACGTGGGCCGACCGGCCGGCCACCACCTTACCCTGAATGCTGATCTGACCGAGGTCAGGGCTCTCGAAACCGGCGATCAGCCGGAGCATGGAGGTCTTTCCGCAGCCGCTGGGACCGAGGACGGACAGGATCTCTCCCGGCTCCAGGGAAAAGGAGAGGTCCTCCACGGCCAGCGTCCGGCCGAAGCGTTTCGTCACACCCTGGCACTGGACAACCGGGCCGCTTACTGCCACTGTCCCGTCTCCTCGACCGTGGATGGGTGGCGTCCACTCGTTATGAGAAATGCCATGGGCACGGACGCCAGCAGAATCAGGGTAATGGCCGGCACCGCCGCCTGTGCAAAAAATGCCTCGGACGAAGTGGACCAGATGGCGGTGGACAGGGTCTTGAACCCCAGCGGCCCCAGAATAAGGGTCGCCGGCAGCTCCTTCATGGTGATGAGGAAAACGAGGGCGGCCCCCATGAGCACCCCCGGCCACATCAAAGGGATGGTCACGGTCCGCATCACCTGGAGCGGACTCCGGCCGAGCCCGCGGGCGGCGTCCTCCAGCCGGGGACTGACCTGGAGTAGCGAGGTGCGGGTGGCGCCCAGCGCGGCGGGCAGGAAGAGGACAAGATAACCGAACACCAGAAGCCACACGGTCTGGTAGATCGGCTGGGCGAACCTGGTGCCGAAGAAGACCAGCGCCAGGGCCACGACGACTCCGGGGAGTGCGTAACCCACGAAACTGACGCGCTCCAGGAGGCGGCTGAACAGGCCCGGATAGCGGACCACAAGCCCCGCCACAGGCAACGCACAAACAGCCGCTGCGATAGCTGTCAGACCCGAGACGTATAGCGAGTTACGCATGGCGCCCCATAAGAACTGAAGCGGCTCATCGGCCGCGACTCCACGTGCCAGCCAGTATACCAGCACGCTCATAGGGAGCACCAATGCGGCCACGACGACACCGGCGCAGAACGCCGAGGCCTGCCACCTCCACCGGCCCAGCCGGAACACCCTGGGCGCGCGCGGTGCACCTGACCCGGTCCGATAGTAGCGCAACCTGCCGCGGGCGTAGACCTCCATCATAAGCAGGCCGATAGCGAAGCCCACCAGGACCAGGGACAACACCGCGGCTATGGAGCGGTCGAAGGCCGACTGGTACTGCTGGTAGATGGCCCAGGTAAAGGTCTCGTACCGCATCAACGAGACCGCCCCGAAGTCGCTCAGGGTGTAGAGGGCCACCAGGAGTGAGCCGGCGGCGATGGCCGGGCGGAGTTGAGGTAGGGTCACTCGACGGAGCGTAGCCCACGGGCCATGTCCGAGGCTTCGCGCCGACTCCTCCAGGCCCGGGTCCAGGTTGCTCAGAACACCGCGGACCGTAAGCAGGATGTAGGGATAGCTGAGGAGGGCAAGAGTGATGGTGGCGCCGGGCAAACCGTAGATGTTTGGGAGTCGGTCTACTCCAAAGGGTCCCGAGAGCATCTGCTGCACAAGACCCCGGGGACCCAGCGCGGACACGGCGAGGAACGCTCCGACGTAACTTGGGATGACCAGGGGCAGGACGGTCAGGACTGCCCATAGCCGCCTGAATGGCAGATCGGTCCTGACGGTGAGCCAGGCCAGGGGCACCGCAAGGACCACGGAGATGGACGTTACCATCACTACGAGTACGACCGATCGGGTCAGGATCTGGAGCGTCCGCAGGCGAAAGAGCAGGTCCCAGGCCTCCTCGCTTGCCCCTGCGCTGCGGACGAAGAGATAGACCAGGGGTAGCAGCATGGCCAGGCCCACCAGGGTCGCTGGAAGCCAGACTATTACCGGCGGCGGCGCGAACGGCAGATGCGGATGTCGCACCAGCGCGTAGGCTCCAACGGGGCCGCTAATCTTCCGGGTTCCGGTATCCATGAGTAGCCCTTTACGGGATGATGCCGATCTCTCTCAGGATTTCCTGCGTGCCACGTACATCGCCCAGCGAGGCCATGTCGACGGCGGGATTATTGATATCCGAGAGGGGGACCAGCAACCGGTGTGTATTGACCCCTTCTATCAAGGGGTATTCGAAGGTCTGGCCGGCAAAGTACTGCTGAGCCACGGCCGACAGCATGAAGCCGAGGAACCGCTCCGCGTTCTCGCGGTTGTCGGATGTCTCTAAAATACCCACGCCGGCGACCATTATAAGGCTGCCGGGACCCGCCTGGGGGAGGTGGTAGTTGCGGGCTGAAAATCCCTCCCCTTCCTGCTGCAGGAAACGGTGGAGATAGTAGTGATTGACAAACCCCACGTCGATCTCCCCGGCTCCGGCGGCTGCGACGATAGGTGTGTTCTTCGGATACACCTGTGGGTCGTTGTCCTGAATCCCACGAAGCCAGTCTCGTGCCGCATCCTCGCCCCAGAGCACCCGCATGGCAGTGACCATGGTCTGGAATGAGGCATTAGTCGGGGCCCACCCGATAAGGCCCTTCCACTTTGGATTAGTGAACCCGAGGAGGGAGTCCGGGAGGTCTTCCTCGGACAGTCTATCGGTGTTGTAGACCACGGTCCGTGCCCGGCCCGAGATGCCGACCCAGACGCCGTCGGGTGACCGGGCCCAGTCCGGGACCTTGGAGAGGATATCTTCGGGCAGGCTATCGAGCATGCCGGCAACGGCCCCGAGCCCGCCCGGGTCCTGAGCAAAGAACACGTCTGCCGGGCTGCTCTCTCCCTCCTCCAGGAGGGTCGCCGCAACCTCGGACGTGCTACCGTACTTCACCGACACGTCGATGCCGGTGGCTTCCTCAAACTGGTCGATGATCGGACCCACCAGCGAGTCGGTGCGCCCGGAATACACTACCAGCGAGTCATCTGATCCTCCGGAGCAGGCAACCATGGCCGTCACCACTAAAAGTGCGGACAGCAGAGTTAGTCCGAGAAGGCGGCTGTATCGTCGTATCAACACCTGGTCCTTCCTGTGTGTGCGGTCGGCGTGTTCGTTCGGGCGTAGACTACGAATCTAAGCATGTACTCAGCCGAACAGTTAGCATATCCTTAGTTAAAAAAGAAGGCAATACTTTTATTTAGGGTGTCTCTACTTTATTTTGACACCGTCCAGGGGATTTGCCCAGTTCGTGTTGCACAACCCGGGGCGCGGTCATACAATATGCAGCGGTGCGTGAAGGCGAAGCCGTATGTCAAAACCACAGGCGTCTACAGGAGGTCGCAGTTGCTAGAGCATTTCAAGGTGAAAGAGAGCGAGGCCGTCAGGGTACGGGAGGCCCCACTTCGTGAGACCGTCACCCGCATCTTCAAGAAGATGGGCGTCGCCGACCGCGACTGCGCACAGGCCGCGGACGTACTTATGGCGTCAGACCTCCGTGGGGTTGACACGCACGGAGTCTCGAACATGCTCCGCTGGTACGTACGCGACTACGGCGACGGCACCCTCAACCCTCGGCCCAACTGGAAAGTAGTCCGTGAGACCCCGTCCACGGCCACGATCGACTCGGACGCCGGGCTGGGGATCATCGTGGTGCCGAGGGCCATGGACATCGCCATTGACAAGGCCAAGAAGGTCGGTCTGGGCATGGTGACGATAAAGAATGGGCGTCACCTGGGTATGGCGGCCTACCACGCTATGATGGCCCTGGAGCACGACATGATCGGCATGTGCATGACCTCGTGCCCGCCCATAGTGGTGCCGACCTTCGGCGCCGAGTCGATCATCGGCACGAACCCGATCGCCGTCGCCGCGCCGGCCGACAAGGAGCCGCCCTTCGTCTTCGACGCCGCCACCAGCACCGTGGCGGGCAACAAGCTGACGCTGGCCAAACGGATGGGCCACGACCTGGAGCCGGGGTGGATCGCCGATGAGGAGGGCACCCCGATTATGGAGCCCGTACCGTCGCCGGTGGAGGGCTACTCGGGGCCATCGACCCTGCCGCTTCTGCCTCTGGGCAGCACCCGCGAGATGGGGTCGCACAAAGGCTACGGGTTCGCCTGCATCGTGGACATCCTCGGCGGCATCATCTCGGGCGGGGGCTACGGGGCCAACCCGGGACGGCCCAACTTCGGCCACACGGTCGCCGCCTACAGCATCGAGGCGTTCATGGACACGGCGGAGTTCAAGCGTACCATGGACGAGTACCTGCAAATGCTGGCGACGTCCAAGCCCGCCAAGGGACACGACAGGGTGCTCTACGCCGGCCTCCCCGAGGCCGAGGAGGAGGCCGACCGCAGGGACAGAGGGATACCTCTACACAACGAGGTCATCCAGTGGTTCCGGGACATCTGCGGCGAGCTTTCAATCCCGTACATCCTGACGGATAGCTAGGTCCTCTCTGAAACACGCTTACCCGCCACAGGCGGGCGGCGGATTTCGGTGCAGCCGGGGAAGACCGACAGCGCCGGATAAACCCTACAGCTCCGGTACGAGCCGGCGGACGAGGAAGCCAGCTATGGCCGAGTAGGCCTTGAGCCGGTTTGCCGGCCTCAGGAACCCGTGGCCCTCGTCGTCGAACCGGATGTACTCGACCTCCATCCCCTTCTCCCTCATGGTCTCCACCATCTGCTCCGTCTCGCTGATCGGCACCCTGGGATCGGTGGCCCCGTGCAACACCAACAGCGGGGTGCGGATGCGGTCCACGCGGTTTATGGGCGAGACCTCCTTGAGGAAATCGGCGTCCTTTTCGAGGTCCCCGTACTCCATCTCCCTGAGCTTGCGCCGGTAGGCGCTGGTGTTCTGGAGGAAGGTGTAAACGTTGCTCATGCCGTAGAGCTCGACGGCCGCCGCCCAAAGGTCGGGGTAGGTCGTGATGGTCGCCAGGGTCATGAACCCTCCGTAGCTGCCGCCCATGACTCCCACCCGGCCGGGGTCGGCCCATCCGGAGTCCACCAGCCATTTCCAGGCGTACTCGATGTCGTGGACCGAATCCATGCGTTTGCGCACATCGTCCAGGTGGATGTAGGTGCGTCCGTACCCCGCGCTGCCCCGCACGTTGGGCGCCAGTACGCACAGGCCCCGCCGGACCAGATACTGATAGATGGCGTTGAACACCGGGCGCTCCTGGGCCTCGGGGCCGCCGTGGATATGCACGACCACCGGGTTGCCTCCGTTGGGTGAGGCCCCCTCCGGCGTGTACAGGAGAACGGGGATCTCCCGTCCGTCGAAGGTGGGGAATTTTTTCTGACGGGGGTGGACGAAGCTGTCGGTGGCAATTCCGGCGGTGTCGCTATGGGTGAGGCGCTCCACCGTCCCCAGGGCCGCGTCGTGCAGCCAGATGTCCGAGTTGTTTGCGGGGCCGTTGACCGCGAAGGCGAGCCTTTTGCCGTCAGACGACCATGCCACATGGGTCACCCGGCGGGGATCGTACAGCGTACCCGGAGGCAAACCTTCTATCGCCGTTTCCGTTTGGGCCCGCAGGTCGCGCACGATGGGCTTGGAGTAGCCATTCTCGTTGACAACGTAGACGAGTCGGGCGCCGTCGGGCGAGAGGGCCACGCCCTCAATGTCCCAGGGCGGCCCGGCCAGGACGGCGATCTCACCGCTGGCCAAGTCCATCCAGGCCAGGGCGTTGAACTCACGCTCTCTGTTGGTTACCAGATAGACGCCCGAGCCGTCTCGGGACCAGTTTATGGAGCCGTAGGCGGCCAGCTCGCCGGTGGGAGTCAGCGGCCGCGAATCGCCCGAACGCAGGTCCACCAAAAGGAGCTCGTTGTAGATATAGGTGTTGTCATGACTGACAATCATATACCGGCCGTCGGGCGACCAGGCCAGCACGCTGTTGGACCCGTCCTGCTGGTACACCATCCGTGGCTCCCCGTCGGGGACCTCCTGGACGTAGACGTCGAAGAAGGCGGGATCGCGGCGGTTGGCGGCAAACGCGATGGTGCTGCCGTCGGGGGACCAGCAGCCGAATATGTGCATCACCTCCGGAAGGTGCGTCAGCGGGACCACTGTGGCCTCCGGGCCGTCGGCCAGCAGGTAGAGCTGGTGGCGTTCGTCGCCGGAGGTGTCCATGGTGAAGAGGAGATTTTCTCCGTTGGGCGACCATGCCACGGCGCTGATGCGTTCGGCGAAGGAGGTTAGCTGGCTGGGCGATCCTCCGTCGGGGTCCATCGACCAGACCTGGGGGATGCCTGATGTGTCGCTGATGTAGGCGATGCTCCGCCCGGACGGATGGAAGGACGGGGCGTAAGAGCTCCGGACCTGGAGGTATTTTTCCAGTATTTTCTCCCCATCTACCATGCGCTCGCCTCCTTCGGGTTGTTCTAATCCCGCCGGCAACTACGAAGAGTGTACCACCATCAAAACCCGAGTGGTCATCCTCAAAACCTTGAAAATGGGAGTCCAGGGGGAGTACTTCCTCCGGTGGCCGACTGGGGGAACCCCCCAGACTTAAAACCCTTGGGGTGGGTGGGAATAGGCCGCTTTTGACTTTGGGATAGCCTCCTGGAGTCCTGCCCGTGCCTGGCCGGCGACCTGAGCTTCCGGGGGAAAGAGAGTATGCTGCCTGCGCCCTGGGTATTCCGTTCCGTGACGGCACCCGCTCCATGAGGGCGGCCTCATTCAGACTCGTAGCGCCGTAAAGTCCACGGATCGCGACGCGGAGAGCTTCCTGCGTCCCGGAGGACTCTGTGCGCAAGTCTGGCATGTTCCATCTCTACATCCATGCGAGTGAACCCTTGACTCTCCGTTTAAAATGGTTAGAATTGTGACTCCTTTATCTTCTCGACTCCGGGTATACGATGGCCGGTGAACATGCCCAACGGCAGGTTGACCGCCTAACCGACGAAGCTGTCGTCGATTCACGTTCTCGTTTTCGAAGGCTGCTGACCACACGGGGATTCGTCGCTCTGGTCGCCGCTAACGCCCTCGCTTTTGGCGGCGACCAGATGCGAATCGCCGCTCAGTCGTGGTGGATCCTCGACGAGGGCGGCTCTAATACCGCGGTCGGGCTAGCGGCGGGCCTCAGAGTGATTCCGGTCGTCATGATCAGCCTGTACGCGGGATTGATGATCGACCGGTTCGGCGGCAAGCGAGTTTTGCTTGTCGGGCAGTCGCTGCTGATCGCACTGGCCTTGGCAACGGCGCTGGTCCTGCTGTCAGACTGGGCCAGAGTCTGGCACATCGTCGCACTTTCCACCGTCGCCGGAGCGACCATCGCTATCGGATACCCGGCCACTCAGGCGCTGGTACCGGAGATAGTGCCCACCGAGCTTCGCCCGGCGGGCAATTTGCTGAACCAGATCGGTCCGTCTGCCGGCCGTACATTGGGCCCGATGCTCGTCGGAATACTTATAGCGGTCCGCAACGCTGCAACGGCGTTCTTTGGTCTGACAGCGGTATACGTCGCGGCGGTGGTAACGATTTCGAGATTGCCGTCCGGTCGGACTAGAGCGGCGGCGCCCGGCTCGGCGATTCAGCAGATCGCCGATGGAATTCGATACATCCGCCAGACCCCGGTTCTTTTCTGGCTACTGTTTCTGATGATGTTTTCCTACATATTCTGGGGCATGGTAATGCCGCTTGTGCCCGCGGTAGCCGTGCGAGTGCTCGATACGTCTGAGGTCCAGTTCGCCTGGATGTGGGGGGGAATATCGATCGGCCAGACGTCGGTCGCAATACTGCTGGCTTCGCTCGGCGGGATCAGGCGCAACGGGGCCGCGATGGTTGCGGCCGCGTTGATTTTCAGTCCGTGCCTCATTTTGTTCGGCCTCACGCATACCTACATGCTCGCCCTCCTCTACCTTGTCGGCATCGGGCTCGCGTTCCCTTTGTGGATTGCGGCGGGAGCGACGCTGCTGCAGAACTTTACGGCACCGGAGTACCGCGGGCGCGTGATGGCGGTCTACGGAATAGCGTTGCAGAGTCTTTCGATTTCCTGGCTCCTCGGTGGATGGCTGATCGATGTGATCGGCATCTTCCCGACGGTGCTGGTGGCGTTGGGAGGCGGCTGGACCGTGCAGATGACCGCGATGATCGCGTCAAAAGAGTTGCGCTCTTCGTGATGAACACCGTCGCACGCGGACACGGGAGTGCCCTCGCCACGGCGGAAAAACACAGACCGCTCAGGGAACGTTCTCGGTGAGTCGGAGGGTCGGTTACTGGCGCTGGGCGTAATCCTGCTTGGCCTTGTCGATGGCCCGGGTCCGCATCGACACAAGCTCATCCTTCTTGGAGGCGGACCAGTTGGCGGACGCCGTAGGATTGACCAGGGAGCCCTGGAAGTGGGGCATCACATATCGGGCGATCAGCTCGTAGCTGTGGAGCACCTGCTCCCGGGTCCCCCATTCGGTGGCCTGGATCAAGACCCCTCCAAAGCCGCCGCTCTTTTCGTCCAGCTCGTTGATTGAGGCAATGAGGTCGTCGGGGGTCCCGACGCACCAGGCGCCCTTTTCGACCATGGCGTCGATGATCTTGTCGGCGGGACCGTCGATCACCGGGTCCAGTCCAATCGTGTTCTCGAAGTAGTCGCGCTGGTAGCGTCCGGCACCTACCCGGGCCTGCTCCATCGCCTCTTTCTTGCTATCGGCCAGAAAGACGTGGATCGACATCCGCCAGTCCTCTCGGTTCATCGTGTTCCCGTGCTCGGCCGCCGTCTCCTCCGCTATGCTCCAGAATTTCTTTAGGTCGGGCGCTACTCCCTTGTCCCTGATCACGCTTACCGATAGGACGCCCAATCCATATTTCCCCGCCAGCACCATACCCGATGGCGACTGGGCGGCGGCGGCTACGATGGGAAAGTGAGGTAGCGTGTAGGGCCGGAGGTTGAGCGCGGCCTCGTTCAGGGTGAACCAGTCGGACTCGTAGGTGATGGGTTCGGTCTCGGTCAGCAGCCTCTTGATAATGCCGACGGCCTCGTCGGTCCGAGGCCGCTGGGCAGTCGGGTCTATCCCCAACATATGGGCATCGGTACCCAGGGCCCCGGGGCCAACACCCAGCATCACCCTGCCCCTGGTCAGGTGGTCCAGCAGGACCATGCGGTCTGCCGCCATCATGGGATGGTGGTAGGGCAGGCTCATCACACCGGTGCCCAGTTTGATGTGTTTGGTCCGCTCTGCGGCGGTGGCTATAAATATTTCGGGCGATGCGATGATCTCCCATCCGGCGCTGTGGTGTTCGCCGATCCACGCTTCGTCGTATCCGAGGTGGTCTAGCCACTGGATGGTCTCCAGGTCTCGCTCGATGGCCAGGGTCGGGTTCTCGCCCAGCCAGTGGAACGGGGCCATGAAGGTACCGAATTTCAGACGCGCTGGAAAAGTCATTGGGAAGTTTCCTCTTGTTTTGGTGTTAGCCGAGGAGTTGTGGCGCCGACGGACTCGAGGTGGGAGTCCAGGTCAAAAAACCAATGTCGCATTCTAGCACGGAGGCATAGGAGCGGCAACAGCGGAAAAGGTGAGGCAGGGTTGCCTGTAGGGGCAGGTTTGAAACCCGCCCCTGCCTAATTAGTCCACATCTCAGCGACGTCAACGGCGCGCATGAACTCGACGCCGGGGAACTCCTTGATATCGCGGATAAGGCGTTCCAGCATCCGCAGGCGGCCCGGCCGTCCGATGACGTATGGGTGCATGGTCAGCACATAGGACCGGCCGTAATGGTACATCCCCTCGAAGGCGGCCGACCAGACCTGGTAGACCTGCTCGGGACTGGCCATCATGTTGCGGGCATTTAGCGCAGGAGCGTAATTGAAGTAGGGCGCATCGTCAAGCTCCCACTGTACCGGAATCTCATCCAACTCGCGTCCGCCGGCATCCACCAGGTATGGGACATCGTTCCCCATCAGACTGGAGTCGTAAACGAACCCACGGTCCGCAAGGAGGTGCAGCGAGCGTTCGGATAGCTCCCAGCCCGGAGAACGGTACCCCCTGGGCCGCTGACCTGTGATGCGCTCGATGATGGCGATGCCCTTGTCCAGCACCTCCTCCTCTTGTTGTTCGGTCAGGGTGGCGGGAGGCTCGTGCAGGTACCCGTGGTGGGCGACCTCGTGGCCGCGCTGCACGATGTCTACAACCAGCGGCTCATGGGTCTCGGCCACGTAGCCCGGGATGTAGAAGCTGGCCTTGATGCCGTAGTCGTCCAGCAGGTCCAGGATCTGTGGGACACCGACGCTGGGACCGTACTCCCGCATGGACATGAGGCTGGGAAGCTTGGCGGCGTCCGGGTTGCGATTGATGGCGCCGGACACGCCGTCCACGTCGAACCCCAGCATCACGACACAGCGGGTATCGCCCGGCCAGATTCCGCTCATTGGGCACCTCCTTGTGTTGGCGAGGACCAGGGGTCAGGTCTGCGAATTGTCGACTGATTGGCTACCTGCGGTAATTCATTATCTTAAAATCCTCGTCGGGGGAGTGCAGAGGGGGTGTCCCCCTCTGCCAGGGGGTTTGGGGGATGCGCCCCCAAGGAAAGAATCCTTGAGGGCAGTCGGGTGGGTGTAAATCGCCTTCCTTTTTGAGATAGTCTCTGAATCATACCGTTTGCCCGGAGACAAGGCAAAGGGATGGTATAATCACCAGGCTAGAAATGACTTTCACTCGACACTGGAAAAAGGTTGCCCTGACCCTGGCCGCGGCGCTGCTGGTGGCAGTCGTGGTGGTGGCGGTCGCGGGTTGGTACCTCTCGAACCTGCTGAGAGACGGCGGACTCGTACCCGAGCACGACGGCCCCGAGTACGACCTGGTGGTGGCGGCGGTCAGCGAAGGCACTGTGACGCTGCGGACAACCTCGGATAGCGACGAGGACGGCGACTGGTGGAGGACCGGCCTCTGGGGGCTGGAGTGGGACTCGGATTACGTCCAGGTGGGCACGGTCCTCGAACGCACCGACGACCAGGTCGTCCGCGAGTTTTTCGTTCCAACCAGGCCCCCTGATTCCCGCCCACCTCCGGAGATTACTCCGCCGGTCGGCGAGAAGGTGCGGCTGGACAGCTTCGCGTATTCAGGGGACCCACGGGTCGACCTGGGGCTGGTTTTCGAAGAAGTCTTTTACTCCTCGCCTCTGGGCGAGTTCCCGGCCTGGCTTGCCCGGGGCACATCGGACACCTGGGCTATTTTCGTGCACGGTAAAGGCTCGGACCAGCGCGAGGCCCTGCGGATGCTCCCCACGGTCGCGGCAGTCGGGCTACCCGCGCTGGTGATCACCTACCGGAACGACGAGGACCTCCCGGAGGACCCGGACGGCTACTACGCCTACGGTCTGACCGAATGGGAGGACCTGGAGGCCGCCGCTGAGTACGCCATCGAAAACGGGGCGGAAAGGCTTGTCCTGGTCGGGTACAGCATGGGCGGAGGCATCGTCACCAACTTCCTGTACCAATCACCGCTGGCCGACAGGGTGGTGGGCACTATCTTGGACGCGCCCATGCTGGACTTCAGCCGGACGGTTGACCTGGGGGCGCGGGAGGACGGCTATCCACAGATTTTCGCCAGCCTGGCCAAGACGTTCGCGGGTTTCAGGTTCGACGTGGACTGGGACAAGCTGGACTACCTGGCGAGAGTGGAGGAGCTTGACACACCTATCCTGCTTTTCCACGGAGACGAAGACGACGTGGTACCGGTGGAGACCAGCGACGCATTGGCCGAGGCACGGCCGGACATCGTGACCTACGTCCGCGTCGTCGGGGCCCGCCACGTCCGCGCCTGGAACACCGAGGGCGATGCGTACGAAGCGGCCGTCGCCGAGTTCCTCCAAGGGCTTACACGGTAAGTAAATATCTTAAAATCCTCGACGGAGGAGTGCAGAGAGGGTGTCCTCCCCTGCCAGTCCTTCCGCGGAAGGATGGGGGATGCGCCCCAGACCCCCCGAGGGCGGGCGGGTGGGTAAAAAGCCCTCCTTTGCTGACTATGTCAACAGAGCCAGATAGTTACTAAGCGTTGAGCGGACCGGTTCCGCCCGGTGCCCTCTCAGGCCGATAGCAAATCCTGTACCGTGGCCAGGACCTGCTCGCGAGGGACGGTCGTGGCCTCGGACTCGGAGCGCCGCTTGACCTCGACCACGGCCTGCCGCAGGTTGCGGGGGCTCACCACCAGGCGCACGGGCAGACCCAGCAGGTCGGCGTCGTTGAACTTGACGCCGGCCGACTCCTGTCTATCGTCGTAGAGCACCTGCACTCCCACGCCCTGCAACTCGTCATACAGGGCCTCTGCCGCGACGGTCACCTCCTGGTCCTGAGTGTTGAGCGCGGTCAGCAATACGTGGTATGGGGCGATGGGCGTTGGGAAGACGACGCCTCTCTCATCGTGGTGCTCCTCAATAGCGGCCGCCAGCAGGCGGCCCACGCCTATGCCGTAGCATCCCATGATAATGGGCCGTTCTTTGCCGTTCCGGTCGAGGAAATTGGCGTCCAGGATCTCGCTGTATCGAGTACCCAGCTTGAATACGTGCCCGACCTCGATCCCCCGTCGGGCTGTGAGCGTGGCGCGGCAAGAAGGACAAGAAAAACCATCCTGGGCCAATGCGATATCAGTGACAATGTCGGCCTGGAAGTCGCGGGGATGGTTGGCGTTGCGCAGGTGGTAGTCCTTCCTGTTGGCGCCCACCACGAAGTTGGACCCCAGATGAATGGAGTCGTCGGCGACGGTCCTTGTCCCGGTCAGGCCCACCGGCGATGCCGACCCGGCTACCAGTCCGGCAGCCTTGACCTCATCGGGTGAAGCCAATCGGAGATCGTTCACCTGGAGGGCGTTGCGCAGTTTGACCTCGTTGACCTCCAGGTCGCCGCTTATGACGACGATGATCACCTCGCCGTCTGCCAGATAAAACACCGCCTTGAGGGTCCTGGCGGTGGGTATGTCCAGAAAGCGGGCCAGGTCGTCTATCGTCATAACCCCGGGGGTGTGTACTTCCTCCAGGGGCAGCGGCTCCTCGGTGGCCTGGCCGGGCTTGGCGAAGGCGGCCTTCTCCACGTTGGCGGCGTAATCGCACGACTTGCACTGCAACACCGTGTCCTCGCCGGAATCGGCCAGGAGGACGAATTCGTGGGAGTCCTTGCCGCCGATGGCGCCGCTGTCCGCCTTGACCATGATGGCCGAAAGGCCGCACCGGTCGTAGATGTTCTTGTAGGCCTGGACCATCGCCTTGTAGCTGAGGTCCAGACCTTCCTCGTCCGAGTCGAAGCTGTAGGCATCCTTCATGTCGAACTCGCGGACACGTATCAGGCCGCCCCTGGGCCGCGGTTCGTCGCGGAACTTGGTCTGGATCTGGTAGATGATCAGGGGCAGGTCACGGTAGCTGTTGACGTTGGCCTTGACCATTTTGGTCAGCAGCTCTTCGTGAGTCGGAGCCAGCACCAGTGGACGCTGTCGCCGGTCGGATAGCTGGAACAGGTCGGGGCCGTAGGCCTCGGTGCGACCCGACTGGTCCCACAGTTCCCTGGGGTGGAGGACCGGTAAACGGACCTCCTGACCACCGGCCGCGTCCATCTCTTCCCGGATGATCTGCTCGATCTTGCGCAGTGAGCGCCACGCCAATGGCATATAGCTGTAGACGCCCGAGGCCGCCTGGTAGATCATACCGGCCTTGAGCATTAGGCTATGGCTAATCAGCTCCGCATCGGATGGGTTGTCCCGCAGGGTTTTTCCGAACAGTTTGGACCAGCGCATAGGTGTATGTATTCCTTAAATTGAACTAAGGTTTCGCTTCGCGACAGCCGCGGTTCTAACCGGGGACACCAAGCCCTGAGTAGGGGCAGGTTTGAAACCTGCCCCTACGGTTCACTGTCACCGATTCGACTGGTTCTCCGAGTGGTCGTCCCGCAAAGCCTCGATCCCGAATCCATCCCGATGGTGAATCGGAACGCTAGGTTTCAACGCTGACAGGAGGATTGTCAATCAGCCTGTCCTCCACCGCGGCAGCTTCCACCTCTTCCATCAGCGCCGAGAGCATATCGGCCTCGGCTACGATTCTTGCCTTCTGGCCCTTGCGGAAAATTATCGCTCGGCCAGCTCCGGCGGCGATGCCGACGTCGGCATCCTTGGCCTCTCCGGGGCCGTTGACCTCGCAGCCCATGACCGCTACCTTTATGGGGCTCTTTATCTTCTTGAGCATCTCGTCCACGGTGTTGGCGAGCTTCACAACGTCCACGTCTGCGCGGCCGCAGCTCGGGCAGGCCACCAGAACGGCTCCCGCTTTGCGGAGTTCCAGCGACTTGAGTATCTCGAAGCCTGTGTAGACTTCCTCGCGCGAATCGTCGCTGAGCGAGACGCGGATGGTGTCGCCGATACCCTCGTACAGCAGCATCCCCAGGCCGATGGCGCTGCGGATGCTCCCCGACTTGGCGGTACCCGCCTCGGTAATCCCCAGGTGGAAGGGATACGGCACCACGTCGGCCATCCGCCGGTACGCCTCAACGGTGGTATCGATGTCGAAGGCCTTGAGAGAAATCTTGATGAGATCGAAGTCCAGGTCCTCCAGAATCCCGATCTCCCACAGGCCGGTTTGCACCATGTGGTCGACGACCGAGTACTCCCCGGCATCGGCTTCGCCGGCCTTGGGGAGCCTGTTCACGCCGTCTGCGTGCCTCGACAGGCCGCGGGTAAGCCCGATTCCTCCAACAGGCGGAAGGCTGCCGAAGTTGACACCGATCCTGATGGGTACCTGGCGTGCTTTAGCCTCCCGGACGACAAGCTCCACCTTCTCCCGGTCGCGGATGTTGCCCGGGTTCAGCCTCAGGCAGTCCACCCCGCTCTCCAGGGACTCCAGGGCAAGCTGGTGGTGAAAGTGGATGTCGGCGATCAGAGGGATGGTCGTCTGGCGGCGGATCTCGGCCAGGGCCTTGGCGGCCTCGATGTCGGGGACCGCGCAGCGGACTATCTCGCAGCCAGCCTCCTCCAGGCCCTTGATCTGGGCGACCGTGGCGGCCACGTCCCGTGTGTCGGTCTTGGTCATGGACTGGACGCTTACCGGCGCGTCGCCACCGACCCTGACGTCGCCAACGTTGATCGCCTTGGATATGCGTCGTTTTCTCATCTAGAACTCCGGGGACGGCCGAGGTTCAGTCAAAGCCTTAAACGGTGGGACGAGTATCAAGAGCCGCGGCCTGCGTCAGGCGAGGCCATCACGCGATGGTACAGCCTACCTTAAGATGCTGTCGCCATTCAATAGGTGGACGATGTCGCGATAGCTCATAAACACCATGAAACTGATCAGTATGGCGAAGCCGGCCAGGTGGACCAGACCCTCGCGTTCCGGCGATACCCGCTTGCCCCGCCGGACCCATTCGAGCAGCACGAACATCAGACGCCCGCCGTCGAGGGCGGGTATCGGGAGGATGTTGACGATACCGAGGCTGATGCTGAGGAGGGCTACCACCTCGAACACGGGGGAAATACCGATTTTGGCCACCTCGCCGGTGATCTGAGAGACCCCCACCGGCCCCCTGAAGCCAGGATCGGGACCTCCGGCCAGCCACCGTTCCAGGACGTTTTTGAAGATAACCACCACGTCCCGGACCCGGCCCAACGACATGGGCACGGCGCTCCATATGGGGTAGCTCTTCTCAGTTATCTTCTGGGTCCCGGCCCCCATCCATATGCCGACGGAGCCCTGGCGTAGCTCTTCGCCCAGGTTCAATTCGGGGATCAGTCGTCGGGCTTCCTCCAACGAGACCTGAGTCTCGGAGTCGGTCACTTCTGCCACGACCTCGCGGCTCGGTGGGTTCAGCCTGGCATGCACGGGGACGATCTCGACGACCGCGAACTCCTGCGACGAGCCGAGGCCCGTGACGATGGCCCCTCGCCTGACGGTGAGTTCGATGGTCTCGCCCAATTTGGTCAAGACCTGCAACTGGACATCGCCACGGTTATCCACGCGATGCCCGTCCACCCGGAGGATGGTGTCCCCGGCCCTGAGGCTGGCCGCCTCGGCCGGTGAGCCTGGGTCAACGTTGGTGATCACAACGGACTCGACCAGGGTATCCTGCGGCAGCATGAACAGAATGGCGAAGATGATAATTGGTACAAGCAGATTTACGACGGAGCCGGCGGTCAGGACAACCACACGTTTGATAACACTCTGTCTGGCAAAGCTCCGCGGCTCGGTGGGGTCCTCTTCGCCAACCATCTTCACGAAGCCCCCCAGGGGCAGCCAGTTGATGGAGTAGACGGTCTCGCCGTGGCGGATACCGAAGATACGGGGAGGGAACCCAAAGCCGAACTCGGTTACTTTTATCCCGAACCACTTGGCTGTGACAAAGTGGCCGAGTTCGTGAACGAAGATCAGTGAGCCCAATACCGGTATGACCAGCAGCCAGGTCGGTAACCCGAACACCAACTATTCCTCCGCTACTCCACTACCGCGCTGACACGTTCTCTGGCCTTGGCAGCCGCTTCCAGCACGTCGCCCAGAGTGGGTTCCTCGACGCTCTTATGCCCCTTGAGCGCCTCCTGGATCACCGGTCCGATTTCCATGAACCCTATCCGTCTGGAGAGGAACATCTCCACCGCAATGTCGTCCGCCCCCGAGAGCGCCGCCGGCCAGGTGCCGCCCCTCTTGGCGATGTCCAGAGCGATATCGAAGCACGGATAGCGCTCCGGCTCCAGATGCTCGAAGGTCAGGGCTCTCGTGGCCACCGGGTCGAACTTACGGATACTCTCATTATAGACTCTGTCCGGGTAGAACAGCGCGTACTGGATGGGGAGCCGCATGTCGGGCGAGCTCATCTGCGCTTTAACCGAGCCGTCTACGAACTCGACCATGGAGTGGATTATGCTCTCGGGGTGGACCACTACCTCAATGTTCTCCCAGGGCACCATGAAGAGCCAGTGAGCCTCGATGACCTCGAAGGCCTTGTTCATCATGGTGGCAGAGTCCACGGTTATCTTGTCGCCCATCGTCCATGTGGGGTGGTTCAGGGCCTGCTCCGGGGTAACATCGGCCAGCTTGTCGAGGGACGCTTTACGGAACGATCCCCCGGAGGCAGTGATGATGAGCTTGGAAATCTCCTGTTCCTCGCCACGGAGGCACTGCCAGATGGCATTGGGTTCGCTGTCCAATGGCAGCAGAGGTACGCCCTTCTCCCTGGCTAGAGTGGATACCATCTCGCCCGCCATTACCATGGTCTCCTTATTGGCTAGAGCTATGGTGCGTTCGGCGTTGATGGCGGCGAAGGTGGGGGCCAGTGCGACATCGCCGACGGTCGCCGTTACCACCACGTCAACGTCGGGGTCGCATACCATCTCTTCCATGCGGCAGTCGACGCAACCAGAGGCAAGGAGGGGCGCTTTCTCCTCGTCGGTGCCGTGACAGGACACGAGTTTGGGTCGAAATTCCTTGATCTGTTCGTGGAGGAGGTCCAGACTTCTTCGGGCAGCCAGTCCCTGCACCTGGAACCTGTCCGGAAACCGCCGCACGACATCCAGCGTTTGGGTTCCGATGGAGCCCGTCGAGCCCAGTACGGCCAGCCCTTTTTTCTTATTCCTCATGAAACAAAATAATACACCACCACCAGGTTGAAGACAATTGAGTCGAGCCGGTCGAGCACACCTCCGTGACCCGGCATCAACCAGCCCGAATCCTTGACGTCGGAGATGCGCTTCAGCCTGGACTCCACCAGGTCGCCAAGCTGGGCGACAACCCCGATAATCGCGCCCAGCACAAGGGTCTCACGCACTCCTGAGTCGAGGTCTAAGAGGGTCACGGCGGCCACGCTGGCGCCCAACGCACCGGCAAAGCCCCCGACCGAGCCTTCCCACGTCTTGGCCGGGCTGATCGAGGGCGCCATAGGTCGATGGCCCAGGGCCTTGCCCACGAAGAAGGCGGACGTATCGTTGGCAACGGTGACGATGAGCAGAAGGAGCACCCATTCCCGCCCCTGGTCCAGACCGCGAAGCAGCGGAGCGTGGAACAGGAGCCCTCCGATGTAGACCGCGGCGGCCACCGTCACCACCAGGGCGGAAAACAAGGTCCCTCTTGAAGGACGGCGCAGTAGCCACACGAGAGCAACAACAGCCCCGACTCCCACAACAGGCAGGGCCCATATGTCGCGGGAGGACTCATCGGCGATAACATGGGCGGCAACGACCAGAGCAGCCGCCATCGCAGCGGCGACCAACGGGGCGGGCCGGTTACCCCACCGGCGGGCCATGACGGATACTTCCAGGGCGCCGACGGCTGCGGCAATCGCAACCATTACAGTGAACCAGGGTGAACCGGCCCATACAACGAGGACCACCAGGGGAAATGCTATTGCGGCGCTGGCAATCCTTGCTGCCATCTTGGGCCCTTCAATAACTCCACGAACGGGTGAGGGTGGAAAGCCTGGTGACGCCGGCGACCGAGACAGGTCCGCAGGACGCCTTCCGACAGATTCAAGGTGACGAAGATAGGAGTCAGGCCTCGAAGCGGACTGGGCTACCGGGGGCTTTCCGGGCTAACCTTGCCGAACCGCCGCTGGCGGCGGCTGTAGGCCGCCAATGCGTCCTCGACTTCGGACTCACCGAAGTCGGGCCAGAGCACTGGAGTGGCATAGTACTCGGCGTAGGCTGACTGCCACAACAGGAAGTTGCTGATCCGCATCTCTCCGGCGGTGCGGATTACGAGATCGGGGTCGGGGAAATCTCCCGTCTGTAGATAGCGCTCGAAGAGTTCCTCGCTGACATCGTCAGGCGATATGTGATCGGCTACAATGCGGCGCACTGCGTCCAGGATCTCGGCGCGTCCGCCGTAATCGAAGGCAACGCTGAGCGTCATCCCCTGGTTGTACTGCGTCAGCTCAACCGCGTCGCGTATGGCCTCCTGGAGCTGAGGGGAAAGGCGGTCCAGGCGCCCCAGGTGACGTATCTGTACACCCTGGTGATGCAGGTTTTCGACCTCCCTCTTGACCACCTCGCTGAGGATTCCGATCAGGTTTTTGACCTCATCATCGGGACGCTCCCAGTTCTCGGTGGAGAAGGCGAACAGGGTCAGATAGTTAACGTGGTGGCGGGAGAAGGCCTCTATGATCCTGCGGACGTTGTCGGTGCCGGCACGGTGCCCTTCCGGCCGGGGCTTTCCCCGGCTGCGGGCCCATCTGCCGTTGCCGTCCATTATGATGGCGACGTGGTTGGGTGTGGGATGTAACTTGGACTCAGAGGCCTCGCTCGCACTTGCACTCAAGCCCACGGAGTCGGAGACCAGGTGCTTCAAACCTCCATCACCTCTACTTCCTTCTCCTGCCGGAGATCGTCCATCTGCGCAATATGGCTGTCCGTGATCCTCTGGAGCTGTTCCTGGGCGCGCTTGCCGTCGTCCTGAGAAATCTCCTTATTCTTTTCCATGTCTCGGAGATTCTCCAGGCTGTCTCGCCGAATATTGCGAGCGGACACATGGGCATCTTCGATGTTGCGTCCAACCAGTTTGACCAGCTCCCGTCGTCGCTCCTCGGTCAGCAACGGTATGCTGATCCGGATAGCGTTGCCGTCGTTGTTTGGAACGAGGCCCAGGTCGGAGCGCAGAATGCCTTTTTCCACGTCTTTAAGTGACTGTTTGTCCCAGGGCTGTATCATGAGCACCCGGGCCTCGGGCACGGAAATGGATGCCATCTGGACCAGCGGGGTCGGCACGCCGTAGTAGTCAACCATCAGGTTTTCCACCAGGGCGGGGGTGGCTCTACCGGTCCGGATGGAGTTCAACTCTTTTCTCAGAGCCTCCACGGATTTTTGCATCCGAGTGTCGGTTTCAGACATGACTTCTTGTGTAGTGGCCATGGTTGGTGAACTCCACAAAGATTCAGATGTTACCGTTCGGGCTCCGCGGTCACCAGAGAGCCCAGGCGCTCGCCGGCGACGATCTTTTCCGCGCTGCCTGGGATGAACAGATCGAATACGATAATGGGGAGGCTATTCTCCATACACAGAGAGAGGGCGGTGCTGTCCATCACTCCCAGCCGTTTTTCCAGGGCCTCCAGGTACGTAATTGAATCGTACTTGGCGGCATCAGGGTCTTTTCGAGGGTCAGAGGCGTAGACACCGTCTACGTTATGTTTGGCCATGAGCAGGACACTGGCGTCGATCTCAATGGCCCTTAATGCGGCCGCAGTATCTGTTGTCATGTAGGGGTTACCGGTGCCCGAGGCGAATAAGACAACCCGGTCTTTTTCGAGGTGCCGAATGGCCCGGCGACGGATGTAGGGTTCGGCCACCTGCTCGATGGCGATGGCGCTCTGGGTCCTGGTTGGCACGTCGAACTTGCGTTCCAGCGCGTCCTGCAAAGTCAGGGCGTTGATGACGGTGGCCAGCATTCCAGCGTAGTCGGCGGTGGCCCTGTCTATGCCCTCAGTCTGCGCCTCTGCTCCCCGCCAGATGTTCCCGCCGCCGACGACAACACCCAACTGGACACCCATGGCCCGAACATTCCTGATCTGCTCGGCCATAAAAGCTACGGCCTCGGCGTCAATCCCGTAGCCTCGTTCGCCTTTGAACGATTCGCCACTCAGTTTGAGGAGAATACGACTATACTTGACTTCGGCCATGTTGACCGCCGTTATTCCCCGAGGGAGAACCTGGCAAACTTTCGGACTCTGACAGCCTCCCCCAGCTTCGCAACCGTCTCGTTGACAACGTCCTGGATGGTTTTGGTGGGATCCTTTATGAAGGGTTGCTGCATGAGACAGGCCTCTTGAGGGTTTACATCCTCCTGGTCATCGGGGACGTCGTCCCCGTCTACGTAGAGCGGTGACATGGCGGCCACCTGCATTGCCAGGTCGTGGGCCATCTCTCTGAATTCGGGGGTTCGGGCCACGAAGTCAGTCTCGCAGTTGACCTCTACCAGAGCGCCGATGCGCCCCCCGCTGTGAACGTAGGATTCGACCAGTCCCTGATTCGCCGACCTGGATGCCTTTTTTGCCGCGGCGGCGATCCCCTGCTGCCTCAGTATCTCCTCGGCCTGTTCCACGTTGCCGTTGGTCTCTTCCAGGGCATGTTTACAGTCCATTATTCCGGCGCCGGTCTGCGCTCGGAGCACCTTTATGGACTCGACGCTTATCTCCAACCTTACTCCTTCGCCTACGACGACGGGGCCTTCACAGCCTCGTCACCACCCTCGTCGGTCTCGGATGGCCCGTCGCCACTCTCCGCGGCCGGAGCATCTGGCGTACTCTTTTCCTCTGCTTCCTTTTGTTCTGGAAGCTCGGCGGTCGCCTCCTCATCCTTTGCTTCTTCCGCTACCGGCCCCGCAACAGGCTCGGCCTCCACGGTTTCAGCGGCCTCCGGTTCAATCGCCACCGCCGGTCCGGCCTCTGGTTCGACCTCTGCCACTGTGGTGTCAACCGCCACCGCCTGATCGGACCCGGCTGCCGGACTCTCCCCTTCCGAGCTTTCGGCCTCTGGGTCGCCCTCCATTTCTCCGATCTCGAGGGCCATCTGCATATTTTTCCCCTCAATGATGGAGTCGGCGATTCGGCTCGTTATAAGCCTGATGGCGCGAATGGCGTCGTCGTTACCGGGTATCGGATAGTCGATCAGGTCGGGGTCGCAGTCGGAGTCCACAAGCGCCACGATCGGCACTCCGACTCGCCTGGCCTCCGCCACGGCGATGGCCTCTCTGCCCACATCGATTACGAACAGCGCGCCCGGTATCTCGGTCATCTCTTTGAATCCGCCGAGATACCTGTTCAGCCGCCCGATGGCCTCGGTCAGCTTCTGCGACTCCTTTTTAGGAAGGAGCTCGAACTCACCTTTGTCCCGTCTGGCCTCCAGTTGCACCAGGTGGTCGATCCGCGACTGTATGGTCTTGAAATTGGTCAACGTCCCACCCAGCCAACGCGATACGACGTAATACGCCCCTGCGCGTTCGGCATCGGAGACGATGGTGTCCTGGGCCTGCTTTTTGGTGCCCACCATCAGGATTTTGCCTCCCTGGGAGACGACATCCACTATGAACTCGCAGGCCCTGTCCAGCAATCGGAGCGTTTTCTGAAGGTCTATGATGTGGATGCCGTTGCGGTGGGCGAAGATATAGGTATCCATCTTGGGGTTCCAGCGCCTCTTCTGGTGCCCGAAGTGCACTCCGGCCTCTAGGAGTGACTTCATGCTTATGGGTGCCGGTGCCGGTGCCGCCGCAACCGCATTTTCTTCGGTCTGTTGCAAAATCAGGTCTGCCTTCCTTTGTTGATCGAGGGGTTAAAAGTAACGAGAGAGTGCCTTGGACATGCAACGGAGAGTATACCATAGACGATAATTGCGGAGCAATGAGCCGAGGCGGGGCCGGGGGTCTGCCCGTCAGTGCCGTGAGGGGCGGTCTATACCCGTGGAGGCCCACGTCGAGGCGCATTGACACCCAAACAGGGCCATTGTTATAATCGGCTCAAGCGGCTCAAGGCCCTCCACGGGGATATAGCTCAACTGGGAGAGCGCGGCGTTCGCAATGCCGAGGTTGGGGGTTCGAGTCCCCCTATCTCCACCACATGAACCATCTAACTCCGGCGTCCAGGCCATCTCGCACCCCGTCTCCGCCTTCCACGGAAGAAACCATCCGTTTTTACAAACCGCCCGTGAATCTTTTAGAATGTCGGCGTATCTAATATTATGGCACCTGGTCCTACCGAATCGCTGGGGATGTAAATGACAGATAAATTGCTCTTATACACTCATCCGGAGTGCACCTACTCGGACGCGCTAAAGGAAGAGCTGGACGGGGCCGGTACCGAATACGAGGAGATCGACCTCGCTCTCCGACCCGACGCCTGGACCGACCTGGAATCCTTGACCGGCGGGGAGAGGATCACGCCCGTCATGGTCGAGGGTGAGGTAGTCAGCGTCGGGTTCCACGGCGTCGGCTGAAGCTTCTAATCGGAGCCGTTGGCTCCGGTAAGCCAGAGACAGGAAATCCGGGTCTCCCGGGAAACCGGGATCACCTCGACGCTGGGCGAATACTCCCGCTGAAGAACGGCTGGAGAGGGGGAGAATTCTCGCCGGGGCCCGGGTAGAACGCAATTTCACACCGGAGGATTTAGATGACGGTAGATGTGGACCGATACGTAAACGTAGGCGACGAAGCCCCGGACTTCACCCTGCGGTCTCTGGAAGGCCGGGAGGTGGGCCTCTCGGACTACCGGGGCAAGAAGCTCGTCCTGTTCATGTGGGCGTCCTGGTGAGGATGCCGGGAGCAGCTGCCTGGATGGCAGCGATTCTACGAAGAGCACCGTTCGGAGAACGTTGAGGTGCTGTCGGTCGCCATGGACGTCCAGGGCGCCGAGAAAGCCCGGCCCTACGTGGAAAAGGCCGGCGCGGAGTTTACCACCGTGGTGGACGAGGAGAACCTGCTGGGACAGCTCTATGGGTTCAAAGCCATCCCCAACGGCTACCTGATCGACGAGGGCGGGACCGTCCGCTACAAAAAGCTGGGTGGATTTGACATCAGGCAGGCCGAGACCGCCTCAGTCGTGAAGGGTTGGGCCGGCGGCCCCAGCCTTGACGAGGCCCTGGACCAGGCCGATGTGGCCCTGGGAGCCGAGCACTCGGAGGCCAACTCTCACTTCACGGCCGGCCTGGCGCTGTACCGGGAGGGCAAGTTTGAGGAAGCTGTCGCCGAGTGGCGTAAAGGCGTCGAGCTCGAGCCTGACAACTACATCATCCGCAAGCAGATTTGGGCCGTGCAGAACCCCGAGAAGTTCTACTCTGGGAGCGTGGACTACGACTGGCAGAAGGAGCAGATGGACAGGGGCCTCTGATCTCCAGTCATCCCCATCGAGGTCTCCCACTCAGAGCATGGTCAGCCGGGGCCGTCTGAGGCGACACCGGTAGGGAGCGGTGACCTGGTATGAAGACACAGGAGTTGTTCGACCTGGGAGGCCGCACCGCCATCGTCACCGGGGGCGGGACCCATCTGGGACGGTCCATGGCCACCGCGCTGGGTGAGCTTGGGGCAACCGTCGTCATAGCCAGCCGGCGCCAGGACCTGTGCGAACGGGTCGCCGCCGAGATGCGCGAGGAAGGGATAGACTGCACCGGGCTCGGCTGCGACGTGACCGACGAATCCCAGGTCGACTCCCTCGTGGACCGCGTCGTCGAAGCCCACGGCCGTCTGGACATCATGGTATGCAACGCCGGCGGCTCCGCCACCACCACCTATATACCCCAGGCGTCTATCGACGAGTTCAGGCGTTCATGGGAGATGAACGTCACGAGCACCTATATGTGCGCCCAGGCGGCGGCCCGTGTGATGATCCCGCAGCGCTACGGAAAGATCATAACGCTTGGCTCTATCCACGGTATTCTCAGCAACGACAAGCGGTTCTACCGGGGCCTGAACATGTACCGTTCCGGACCGCCGTACCAGGCGGCCAAGGGGGCCATCGTGAACCTGACGCGGGCGCTGGCGGCCGAGTTGGGAGAGTACGGGATCACGGCCAACTGCATCAGCCCGGGCCAGATCCCTAGGTCCGACACGGACCCGGAGATGGTGGAGCGCGGCCGCCTCCTCAATCCCCTGGAGCGGACGGGCACGCCCGACGATGTGAAGGGCGCGGTGGTCTTGCTGGCGTCCAGGGGCGGCGACTGGATCACGGGCCATAACCTGGTCGTGGACGGTGGGTGGAGTATCTGGTAGACCGGTCAGTGGCTGGATTGGTTTTTATCCCAACGCTAACAGCCCAGCAGGGCCTTCCCCACCCCAGGGTAAATAACACCTCTAAGTGGCTAGTCAATATTTATTGTGGGCCTACGCCGTGGCCTTGACGGAAAAATGAGGGGGATGGAGCCGTCCTGCCCTTTGAGTCTCCATCAGCCGTCATCGCCCAGCTCCATGAAGGGGAGCTTCCGATATACGCAGAAGGGGAACTCGTGAAAGAACTCTATGCGGAGTCCCGCGGAAATCAGGGCGTCCAGAACGTCGCCCACGCCATGATGCCACTCGTAGGTGGGGGTGGTAACCGGCGCGCTGTCATCGGCGTACGACACACCGGGCTCGAATCTTATCGGCTTGGGATCGTGAAAGTACGGGTAGTGGACCTTTAGCTCCGCCACCCCTTCCCTGTCGTCGAATACGTCGGCAAAGGGGTGGAACTCGACCATATAGAAGGTGCCGCCGGGCTTCAGGTAGCGAGCGACGACCTGGGCCCACCGTTCCAGATCGGGGAGCCACGCCAGAACCCCGTATGACGTGAAGACGATATCGAATTTTTCGTCCGGTTGGAAGACACGCGGCAGGTCATAGACATCGGACCTGACAAAGCTGGCGTCGACCCCCACATCTCCCGCGATAGACTTGGCCAGGTCGACGGCCCTGTCCGAGAAGTCGACCCCGGTCACTCTGGCGCCCAGCCTCGCCCAGGAGAGGGTATCCAGTCCGAAGTGGCACATCAGGTGAAGCAGCGACCTACCCGACACATCGCCGAGTTCCCCGACCTCTATAGAGGATAGAGACGACTTCCCGGCCTTGAAGCCGTCGAGGTCGTAAAAGTCCGATGCCTGGTTGATTGGGGTCAGCTCGTTCCAGTGGTCCCGGTTGGCGTCCAGGCGCTCCTCCGGCGACGTCACGTCTTCTCGACCGTCCAGGTGACGACGTTCTGTGGCCTGCCCTCGAGAAAAGCGATGACGTTGTCCACCGCGCCCTCGTTCAGCGCCTCTATCCCCTCCGGTGTCTGGTCGGCCAGGTGCGGCGTCAATACCACCTGCTGGCAGTACAGGATAGGATCGCCCGGGGGGAGGGGTTCGGCATCGTAAACGTCTAGAGCCGCACCCCCCAGGTGGCCCGAATTGAGAGAGTCCAGCAGGGCCTGTTTGTCCACCAGGTCTCCCCTGCCACCGTTTAGCAGCAGAGAGCCGGGCTTCATCATGGCCAGCTCCCTCTCGCCCACCATCCCTCTGGTCTCGTCGGTGAGCATGACGTTCATGCTCACCACGTCGGACCGTCGGAGCAGGTCATCCAGCGGGACGAACTCAACACCCAGCGAGGCTGCCCGCTCGGGGGACGGATTGAAAGTCCAGGCCAGCACCCGCATCCCCAGCGCGCTGCCCAACCGGGCCAGCTCGCTGCCGATATTCCCGGTGCCGATGACACCCAGTGTCTTGCCATGGAGGAAGATGTTCGGCATCAGGGTCCAGCGTCCGGCCTTTAGCTCGGCCGTCTGAAATGCCGCTCTCTTGGCGGCGGCAAACATCAGGCCGAAGATGTGCTCGGCAACGTACTTGGCGGTCCTGCCGGGCTGGTTGCTCACGACAATACCCATCTCGGAGGCGGTCACCAGGTCGATGTTGTCGGTCCCGATAGCGCAGGTGGTGATCATACGCAGGTCGGGTAATTCCCTGAGGGCCTCCCCTGGCCAGGTTACCGCCCCTCGGGTGTTCAGGATAACCTCGGCGCCTTTCACCCGCGCGATCTTCTCCTCCGGTGAGGCCGGCCTGTCGGCGTAAAGCATCACTTCGCCATAGGGCTCGAGCCGGTCGAGATGGGCGGAGCCCTGGATCTGGACGGGCATGTCGCCGGGCACCACGAACCTTGCCGGTTTTTCAGAACTCATAGTTCGAACTCCTTGGGACTAAGCAATTATCTCAACATCTTCGCCGGGAGAGAGCCCCGACCTGTCGGGGCTCTGGTGGGGGTTTGGGGGTATCCCCCAAATACCTATAGAAGGGCGGGTGGGTGGGAAACAAACTGTCTTTGGTCGATGATGTCAACGCACTCAGATATTTTCAAAGCCGCTCAGTGCGGCATTTATCTTAGTCTTTGTGAGACACTACGGGAGCCTAATTAGAGGCTCACGGAAAGTCAAGTGGCTAAAGGGCTCTCAGCTCAAGACGGCAGGTATACCGTCCCGGTCGCTGACAGCGTTGCTTTATCCTACATGGTCGGCTAAAGTGGACGCGATGATTTGGGTCAGAAGACTTCTCACCATACCCCTGGGGATCTTCCTCTTCGTTTTTATTCTCCTCGCCGTGATCTTTTTACAGGCCAGCGGATCGTTCCTCGACCCGGATTACTACGTCAAAGAACTCAGGAAGGCCAACGTGTACGAGTTCCTGTTGGTTGATCTGGTAAGGTCGGGGCTGGACGAAGCGCGAGAGCTGGACAGCGAAGATTTCACCACCGAAAAACTCGATGAAAATCCCCTGGTCACGCTTGGCCTGTCCACCGACGACGTCGCCTCATCCCTCAACGCGGCCATACCTCCCGAGTGGATTCAGTCCCTCGTGGAGGAGGCCTTCGCCGAGGTCGGAAGATACGTCACCGGCGAGCAGGACGAGTTCACCGTTACCCTGCGGGCCGGTGACCGGGTCGGACCGCTGGTTGCAGAGTTCATATCGCTGCTGCGTAAGGCCGACGCCTATAACCTGCTCTTCGAGGAGCTGGTGGACCCGGCGATCGACGATGCATTGACCGACGAGCTTCCGCTGGGACTGGAGGTCACCGGCGCCAGGCTGTCGCAGTCGGTGCGCCGGGTGGTCCCGCCGGACTGGATCCAGGAGCAAGTTGAGGCGGCCCTGGACGAGATCACACCCTATGCCACCGGAGAGAAGGATACCTTCGAGATCAGGGTCCCGGTCTCGGAACTGGTGGAGACCGCACTGGACGAAATCAAAGAACTTCTGCGGGAGACCGATGCCTACGACCTGCTATACGACGAGGTGGTCGAGCCGGAACTCACCTCCGGTTTTGGAACCGCCGTCCAACTCCCATTTGGATTCGACGTGACAAGTGAAGAGATAGTCTCATCCCTGCGCCAGGTCGCGCCGCCATCCTGGGTACAGGACCAGGCCGAATTGGTGATAGATGCGGCCGGCCCTTATCTGACGGGTGAGCAGGATGGGTTCAGCGTCAGTATCTCCCTGGCGGATAACAAGCGACAGGCGAGAGACATCATCCTGGAGCTTGCCAGCGAGAAGTTGCTCGCGGCTACCACCAATCGACCGGAGTGCACGACTAGCCAGCTCGCTCGACTGGCTAGTTTCGACTTGCAGGTACTCCAGGAGTGCAGTCCACCCGGTATCCAGTCCGATGAACTGGTCGATCAGGTAATGACAGGTCTGGCGGATGAGGTGGACTTACTTGTCCTGGGTGCGATACCAGACAACATAAGGTTCACGGAAAACAGCCTGCGGGACGCCCTGTCACAGGCCGGGGCAGAGGGGAATCTGGACCTGCTGGACGATGTCAGAGAGATCATCAGGGACGGTTGGACCTACACGGACCAGGACCTGCGCGAGGACATCCGAGGAACATTTGACGACTCAGGCGAAGGTGACGACGCCACCGAGATGCTGGACGACGCCCGCGATTTCCTTAGCGACGGGTGGACCTACGGTACCGAGGATTTCCGGGAAGATATTCTTCAGGCTGGGGACGAGGATGCCCTCGACAACTTCGATGACGGCCGCGACATCCTGGACCTGGTCAGTACCTTCCGGCTGATGATATACCTGCCGGTGCTGTTGCTGCTTGTGGCCATCGGCTTCCTCGGGGGCCGCAGGTGGTCGAGCCGGATCGCGTGGGCGGCCGGTGCACTGCTGGTAACCTCGGCCATCGTCTTCTTGGCTTTTGGACCGGTATGGGGCTCCATCGGCGAGTCCCAACTCGACGACGCACAGGAAGAGGCCATCGAAGAGATCGAGGACGACCTCGACTCCGACTTTCCAGCCACCGAAAGGCTGGCCATCGACAAGTTATTCGAGATTAGCCGGTCGGTCGTCAGTGGTTTCGCCTCCGGCATCGCCGGCAAGAGCCTGGTCCTGCTCATCATCGGGGCCGTCGGCCTGGTGGTATCGCTGCGGTGGCACAACGTCGTGGGCCTCTTCCGTCGTATCCCGACTGAGCGTATCCCTATCATCTACCGTAGAGACTGACCGGCCCTGGCACCAGGGAGCCTTCAGTACACACACAGGCAGCCGTCGCTGACTCGTGATGCTTAAAACCTCCAACGGATCTGTTGACTTCCTCTGTAACAGGGGTGTCCAGAGGGGGTTGAACCCCCTCTGGTGGGGATTTGGGGGATACCCCCAAGTACCATTCTAGGGCGGGTGGGCGGGTGTAAGTCACCTCCCCTTTTGAAATGGTTCCTAAATCGTCATTGAGAGGAGACCGACGATGGTCGCAGGCACAGCCAGACAATCCCAGCCAACTCACAGGATCAAGACGAGGTTCGACGTCAAGGTGCCCATGCGGGACGGCGTCAACCTGTCCACTGACATCTACCTGCCGGACGTAACAGGGCAGGTGCCGGCCATCCTTGTCCGGTCGCCCTACAACAACAACCGGGAGACAAACGTCATCGACGCTGTCTACTTCGCGGAGAGGGGGTACGCCGTGGTGCTCCAGGACGCCCGCGGGCGGTGGGACTCTGAAGGCCAGTGGTACCCGTTCGTCAACGAGGCCCAGGACGGCTTCGACACCCAGGAGTGGATGGGCTCTCAGCCCTGGTGCGACGGCAACATCGGCACCATGGGCGGCTCGTATCTGGCCATGGTCCAGTGGCAGGCGGCCCCTCTGCGAAGCCGGTATCTCAAAGCCATAGTCCCCCAGGTCGGCTACTCCAACCTCTACCATAACTGGGTCTACACCGGCGGGGCCTTTCAATTGGCCTTCAACCTGCGCTGGGGCGCCATCCAGATGCACACCCGTACCAACCAGCTCCAATACCTGTGGATGCCCGAGGAGAACCACCTGAGCACCCTGCAATGGCACCTCCCGCTGGCGACCATGGACGAGGCGGCGGGACGGGTCTCGCAGCTGTGGAAAGACTGGATCGCCCACCCAGGCTACGACGACTACTGGCGAAGCATGCGCCCGGTGGACGAACACTACTCAGAGATCCAGGTCCCGGCCTACGGTATCGGCGGATGGTTCGACGTGTTCCTCCAGTCCACGCTCAACAACTTCATGGGCGTGAACGAGCACGGCCGGCCGCCGGGCAAGGGTAACCAGAAAATCGTCATCGGGCCGTGGGTCCACAAGTGCGGCAACGGGGGTCGCGACACAGGGACAGGCGACGTAGAGTTCGGCGAGGCTGTCCGCATCGACCTGCGCGGCGAGCACACGCGGTGGTTCGATTACTGGCTCAAGGGCATCGAAAACGGGGTGGCAGACGAGCCGCCCGTAAACGTGTTCGTGATGGGCGCCAACCAGTGGCGGCAGGCCGGCGACTGGCCCATACCGGGGACCGGATACACGCCATATTACCTCCATAGCGAGGGTAAGGCGAACTCATCGTTCGGCGACGGTGTCCTGGACACGTCGGCGCCCGGGTCCGAGCCACCCGACCGGTTCGTGTACGACCCCGAGCATCCGGTCATGACCGTCGGTGGGAGCACCTGCTGCACAGAGGAGGTCACGCCGGTCTCCATGGGCCCCCGTGACCAGCAGTCGGTCGAGTGGAGGCCAGACGTCCTGGTTTATACCACGCCGCCGTTGGAGGAGGACATCGAGGTGGTCGGGCCGGTCAAGATGGCGCTGTATGCCGCGTCCACGGCGCGGGACACCGACTTCACCGCCAAGCTGGTGGACGTGCATCCCAACGGGACGGCGATCAACGTGGCGCAGGGCATCATCCGGGCGCGGTACCGCGACTCCTGGGAGGAGCCCACGCCGCTGGAGCCGGGCAGGACTTACGAGTACACGATCGACCTGTGGTCCACCGCCAACCGGTTCCTGAAAGGACACCGGATAAGGGTCGAGGTCTCCAGCAGCAACTTCCCGCAGTTCGACCGAAACCCCAACACCGGAAACCCCTTCGGACTGGACGCCGAGACTCAAAAGGCTACCCAGACCATCTTTCACGACCGGGAGCTCCCGTCCCACATCGTGCTTCCCATCGCGCCGGCGGAATGCTAGAGACCGTCCGACACCTTCAATATCTTGGAAACATCGGTCCGCCTTCCCACCCACATTGAACTAAGTACCCAATCAATATTGAATTAACAAACTGTCATGCTGAGGAGCGGAGCGACGAAATATCTGGGGGTGGGTGGCGGTCGGTGTCGGGGATGGGAGCCCCCCACCCCAGACCCTTCGCTCCGCTCAGGGTGAC
>CAZEDC010000127.1:0-22609 GCA_964510985.1 uncultured Dehalococcoidia bacterium | reverse complement strand
AGAGCCTGTCCTGAGCCTGCCGAAGGAAAGGGGGACAGGAGGATGGTCGTCCCCTTAGGGTGGACCAACCACCCTGATGGGGCAGGGGAAGTCAAAGAGGTATCATGAAAGCAGGTACGAGGGGAACTCGGACCCAAAAGTAGAGAGGACCGTTTCCTAGTTGGACCTATCGATATTGGGGCTTACACTGCAGGTCGCAGTGGTGGCCACCGCGGCGAACCTTCCTATTGCCCTGGCTGTAAGCTGGCTCACGGTGAAGAAGAAAGTTCGAGGCAGGTTTATAATCGACGTGCTGGTATCCCTGCCACTGGCGCTGCCACCGGTGGCGGTCGGCTACTTCTTGCTGCTGCTTTTGGGGCGGAACGGGCCGGTGGGCAGCGTGTTGGAGGACCTGCTGGGGGTAGAGATAGTCTTTACCTGGGTGGCAGCGGCTCTGGCATCGGCTGTCGTATCGTTTCCGCTGATGGCCAGGGCAACCATGGTCGCCATGGGCGAGGTGAACGAGAGGTTGGAGATGTCTGCCCGCAGTCTGGGGGCAGGCCCCTGGAGGGTGGCGTTCACGGTGACCATCCCGCTGGCGTATAAGGGCATACTGGCCGGTGTCCTGCTGGGTTTCGTGCGTGCTCTAAGCGAGTTCGGCGCCACCATCGTGGTCGCGGGCAATATTCCGGGTAGTACCCAGACCCTGCCCCTGGCCATCTTCAACAACGTACAACTGGGCAAGGACGATGTCGCGCTCCGTCTGGTGGCCGTGACGATAGGGCTTGCGGTCGTCACACTTCTAATTCACAATTGGCTGTTGGAGAGAACGCGGGCCGGCCGGGCCTGACAGTCACTCGAAAGGATCGAAGGCGATGAGCCATCCACTATTGAGTTTCGGTGTCACCAAGTCCTTTGAAGGGTTTACTCTGGACTGCGAGGCCACCTTCGACTCCGGTGTGACCGCCATATTCGGCCCGTCGGGCAGCGGGAAGACGACCCTGCTCAACTGTATCGCCGGGCTGCTCACACCCGACGAAGGCGAGGTAGAGGTGCTTGGACGCACCGTGTACTCTTCCTCGGCTGGTATAAACGTTGCGCCGGAGAAGCGGAGGTTCGGCTACGTCTTCCAGGACTCCGCACTGTTTCCACACATGACCGTGCGTGACAACATTATGTATGGCTACAAGCTGACTCCACATCGGTACAGGCAGACCGAGCCGGACCAACTGGTGGAGCTGTTCCAGCTCTCCCATCTCCTGGACAGGAACGTAACGAACCTGTCCGGAGGCGAACGTCAGCGGGTGGCGCTGGCCCGGGCACTGGCGACCTCACCCGACATGCTGTTGCTGGACGAGCCGCTGGCCTCGCTGGATATCGGGTTCCGAGGCAAGATTCTAGAGCATTTAAAACGTGTCTGGAGGGAGTTGGAAACCCCGATGGTCTACGTGTCGCACTCACTTTCCGAAGTGATGGCGTTGGCCGACACCGCGCTGGTCGTCTCGGAAGGCCGGCAGGTGGTACACGGCAAGGCGTCGCACGTCCTGGTCCACCCAGACGTGATTGAGATCGCGGACTACGCCTCTCTGAAGAACATCCTGCAGGCCCAGGTAGTGTCTACCGGTTCCGACGACGGCCTGGCCGACGTGAGAGTGGGAGATGCCCGGGTGGTGGCGCCCGACATTTACAGGCAACCCGGAGACGATGTGATGATATCTATCAGGGCAGGGGATATTATCCTTGCCCTGGACGTGCCGCCGAGACTCAGCGCGCAGAACGTCATCAGCGCTTCGATTGAAGAGATCCATGTTATCGGGTCCCGGGTGCTCGTCTATCTCGGCATCGGCGTGCCGCTGGTGGCCGAGATCACACCCAACGCTTTGAGGGAACTGGACCTCCGAGAGGGCCAGCAGGTCTATGTGATCATCAAGACCAACAGCATCGTCGCGCTGGATACACCGGACGAAGTCCTTTCCTGATAGCCTTTCCTGGCCCCTTCTCTGACCTCGCCCAGGACAGGGCGAGGGTAAATTCTTCCCCCGAAAGCGAGGCAAGGTTAGGCGGAGGGGCCTACGCTCGACTCTCCAGTCGGACATATATCCAACAGGCAGCAACCCTCACATAGTGGAACCTTTCTGCACACGACTTTGCCATGTCGCACGATCAAGGCGTGAAACTCCTTGAAGAGTTCCACGTCGCGGTCCAGGTTATCCATGAACAGTGACTGGTAGGCTGAGTAAGACCCCTTGTCAGGAGCAAGGCCCAACCTGGAGAAGACCCGCCTGGTGTAAGCGTCGATGACGAATATGGGCTTGGCGACGGCGTACAGAAGGATGTCGTCCGCCGTCTCTTCACCGATGCCGTAGACATCCAGGAGCTCGGCTCTCAGAGCGTTGGTCTCTTCGGCGGCCATGGAGTCCAGGTCGTCGTCGAAGCGGCGGCCCAGGAAGTCTGCCAGCGCCTTCAGCTTTCGCGCCTTGGAGTTGAAATATCCGCTAGGATAGACGAGCTGGGCCAGGTCTTCCTGCCTTAAGCTCCGAATGGGCTCCGGAGACAGGGCGCCGGCGGCCTTGAGGTTGGAGACGGCCTTTCGCACGTTGGCCCAGGCTGCCGATTGTGTGAGCACGGCGCCGACCATCACCTCGAACCGGCCGTCCGCCGGCCACCAGTGCTGGGGCCCGTGGCACCGCAGCAATCTTTCGTAGACGTTCAGCAGCTTTCGGGTCAGCGTCATACCCGGCCTTCCTTCACGCCAGCCGGACCTGGACGCGCCCAGACAGCCCTATCCGGCGGCGGGAGACCTGGCATCCGTACGCATAGGCCTCGACGCCGTAGGCCACAGCGTCTTGCAGCGCATCGCAGAACGCAGGGTCGGCAGGCCGGTTGGGCATTAATGCGCGGGCATCGGCCCGCTGGATCACGAAGACCACGGCGGCGCGATGCCCCTGCTGGACCGCTGTCTTCAGAGACCGCATGTGCTTTTGTCCTCGCTCCGTCGGGGCGTCCGGAAAGAGGGCCACGCCTTCATCCACGAGCGTGACGGACTTGACCTCGATATAGCATAAACCCTGTGTGCCGGAGAGCATTAGGTCGATACGGCTCTCGCCGAAAGAGACCTCCTGTCTGACCGACTCGTAGCCGGCGAACTCGGGCACCCTATCCGACTCGATGGCCTCTTTCAGCAGTCGGTTGGGCAACCGTGCGTCCGCTGAGACCAGGGTCCCGCCCACCTCTATCAGGACGAGGTCGAAGGCGGTTTTCCTGTCGGTCCCATCGGGCGCCGGAGACAGGAACATCGGGTTTTCGGGTCGCAGCAACTCTTCAAGGCGGCCCGAGTTGGCCAGGTGCGCTGTCACCTCTCGCCCGTCGCAAACCAGGCGGGCGGCAAACCGGTTGAGCCGCTCGACGAAGGTGGCGTCTCTCAGATTGGATGGCAGTCTCAATTAGTGGACTCCTTGGCTGCCGCCGGTCAGATCAAACCGGAGCAGCGACATGCTAGCACTCCACTCTCTCCCTCACAACTTGCGGCCCGGGTATATGCCGCATACACTGAGTGAAGCTCTGGCACAGGGGGTTACGGATTGAGCCTATTCATCGACCGACTACAGGCCGCGTCGAGGACGAACCGCAGTCTGGTCTGCGTCGGGCTGGACCCCGACCCTGATCTGATGCCCGTGCCCGACGTCCTGGCGTTCAATAAAGCCATCGTCGATGCCACCAGGGACCTGGTGTGCGCCTACAAGCCCAATCTGGCGCACTACGAGGCGCTGGGACTCCCAGGTCTGGAGGCGCTCCACCAGACGGTGGCGTACATACGTCGGGCGGCACCGGACGTGATCGTCATCGGCGACGGGAAGCACGGCGACATCCCCTCAACCAGTGCCAGGTATGCCAAAGCCCTCTTCGACGTTACGGGTTTCGATGCAACCACCGTCGTGGCTTATGCCGGCGGCGAATCCCTGGACCCCTTCTTCGCTTACGAGTCCAAGGGGATCTTCGTCTGGTGTCGCTCCTCCAATCCGGGCGCCAGGGAGTTCCAGGACCTCGAGGTTTCGGCAGGGTCCGGTACGTTGCCGTTGTTCGAATGGATAGCGGAACGGGCCGTCAGGTGGAATACGCGCGGCAACGTCGGGCTGGTGGTCGGCTCTACCTATCTCGAGGAACTCGGCGTGGTACGTTCACGCTGTCCGGGGCTCCCCATACTGGTCCCCGGCGTCGGTGCCCAGGGCGGCGACCTGGACGGCGCCGTGAAACATGGAATGGACTCGGACGGGTTCAACCTGCTGATAAGCTCCTCGCGCGGAATCACGTACGCCTCCCGTGACAAGAGCGACTTCGCCGAGGCCGCGCGCCGAGCTGCCTCGGACCTGCGAGACCGGATCAACAACGTGCTGGCCCAGGAGGGCAGAGAGTGGTCGTAGAGCTGCGATTGGGGGACTTCGTTCGGCTTAAAAAGGTCCACCCTTGCGGCTCTTACGAGTGGGAGGTCGTCAGACTCGGCGCCGACATAGGGCTACGGTGCAGCGGCTGCCAGAGGCGGTTGTTGATGCCCAGATCAGGGCTGGAGAAGAGGATGAAGTCGGTGGTTGCTTCCGGAGAATGACATCCACTCGTCGAATCCTTTAGGCGCACCAACGAACTCCCTCCAAGTAACAAAAACGGCCTCCGCATTACGACCCTCAGCAGCCCTGAATTGCGTTGACACCGTTTTGACACCGGCTTACAATGAAATGCAAGGTTTGGCCTGGGAGGGACGCGTCGATGTTGGAAATGGTGATAGACAGCATACGGGTTAGCCTGATGAACTATCAGAGGGTCGTGATCCTGCGGGTCAAGGACTCGGACCGCTACCTGCCGATCTGGATCGGTCCGTCCGAGGCGGACTCCATAGCTCTGAAGCTGCAGGACGTATCGGTCCCACGGCCGCTGACTCACGATCTCCTGGGCTCCGTAATCGGCACCCTTGGCGCCACCGTCAATCACATCGTTGTCTCCGACCTCAACAACGACACCTTCTACGCCAAGATCATCCTCCAGCTTAACGGCTCCTCGATGGAGGTGGACTGCCGGCCCAGCGACGCCATTGCATTGGCGGTCCGGGCCCAGGCCCCGATCTACGCTGAAGACTCGGTCCTGGAGAAGGCCGGTGTCCAGATGGACATGGAGACCGGCAAGCCCATAATCCCCGGCGAGGACGGCGAGGACGGCGAGGAGCCGAGGCCCCTCAGAGAGGAGGAGCTAAAAAGCCTCTCCGCCTTCAAGGACTTCATCGACAACCTGGACCTCGAAGACCTGGGCAAGGAGCAGAAACCCCCGGCCACCGATCCCGAGGCCAACTAGCCGCTAGCAAAACCCGGTACCCGTCAAAGCCCCGCCGAATCCGGCGGGTTTTTTTTGTGTGTGCCTCGTGTGAGGCGGGACTATTCAGTCCGAGCGGTTTCCCCCGCTTCTGGCGACCCTTCGACAGGCTCTCCGAGGGGTCGGAGTCCGACGCGTTCAATGTAAGTACGTCGGACAGGGTGAGCGGGTAAATGGCGATCCCCGCTCATGGTGAGCCTGTCGTAACACCCCTTCCTTGACGGAGACGTACCTGCCGCTATAATGGCGGCAACCGGCTCCGGCCAGAGTGTCCTGGAGGCTTCCTATGGTCGACGACCAGGGCGAGAAGCGGGACGAGCAGGATAAGCAGGACAAAAAATTCGAGTTCGACGCCGCGGGCGAGGCCCTCGGCTACATCTCGCTGGAGCAGGCCACACTTCTGGCGATACAGACCGCCAGGGACGAGCCGGGCAACTACGGGCGGCGCTTCGAGTCGGTGCGGATGGTCTTCGAGGCCGTGGAGGAGCGCGAGGGTGAGGACTACCATGTCGTTACCCTGTCCATCCGGCCCGAGGGCGACTTCCGAGGGACGGCTGGACAAGAGCAGTTCTTCATTGAGAAAGAGGGCGCCGTCGCCCACCGGCAGGTGCGCAGCCTTCCCCGTCTGGCAATATTGCGGCGATTTCCAGTCCTCCCAGTTGCAATAGGACTGGCGGTGGTGATGGCTGTGGGAATCGGAGGGGCCTTCGCCGCCGGGGCTTTCGGTGGGAGAGGGGATGGGGAGGGTCCGGCTGCTGCACTGGCGCCCACGAAAACGTCTGTACCTACCATGACACCGGTAACACCGGCTACGCCGTTTCCGACTCCCCTGCCGACATTCACCGCGGTGCCGCCTGCTACGCCTTTCCCAACGGTCCTCCCGACGTTTACCCCTGTGCCGCCTGCTACGTCCATCCCCGTTACAGCGGTAGCAGCACGGACGATATCACCAACGACACCGACGGTGCCGACCGCTAAACCCCTACCGACGGCTACGCTTGTGCCGTCACCTGCACTTGTGCCGACGGCTACGGCCAAACCCACACCTGCGCCTACCCAATCACCCACGCCCACTTCGACTCCCTCACCTACACCTACGCTAATACCAGCCCCAACACCTCACCCTACGGTCACCCCAACACCGAATCCTGCTGATAGCCTCAGGTTGGCGTTCAGCTCAAATAAAGACGGCAATGCTGAAATATACACGAACTCCGCGAGTGGGACTGATCTCAAACGCCTAACATACGCGGAAGCAAGCGATTTGATGCCAACTTGGGCTCCGGATGGTGAGAGAATCGCTTTCGTCTCAGCTAGAGAAGGCTTGCAACAACTCTACTTGATGGATGCCGATGGCTCCAACCAAAGACGATTATTACATGATTCTGTTCGCGGTTCTGCAAGCTGGAACCCTGATAGCCAGACCATAGCCGTAGATGCGTATCGAGACGGCCGGTATCACATCTTCCTAATTAGCTTAGATGGTTCACCCCCGAAGCAACTCTCCTCAGGTACCGATGACGATTTTTGTCCCCGTTGGTCGCCTGACGGAACTCGGATCGCGTTCTTGCGAAGAGGTGAACTGTATCTCATGAACCCAGATGGCTCGGACCAGTTTCGGCTTGCCCCAAAAGCCAGCGGTGATTGTGTGGTCTGGTCACCTGATAGCAACCGAATCGCTTTTGTAGCAGATTTCAACATTCGAGTAGTCAACTCGGATGGGTCTGGATTGGCTACACTGGCAAACCTTACAGGAGTCGATAGTAACCCTTCCTGGTCGCCAGATGGCAGACACATCGCCTTTTCATGCTCATATGGCCTTTGCATAATCAACTCAGATGGCACTGATCTAAGCGAATCGTTGAGGAAAGTAAGCAATCCTGTCTGGTCTCCCGATGGTAATTACATAGCGATCATGTGCAATAACTCAAGCGGAATCTGTGTTATCCGACCAAATGGTGGCCCAAGCGCTCAACTCGCCTCCAACGTAGGGAATCGTAACTATTCTTGGTCTCCAATCACGTCAACGAGTCAATGAAGGCATTCGGAGGGCAAATCGGTTCAGGCGCTAGGTTACAATCGCACGATGAGGAAAATACCCGCCGTTCTCATTTAAGGTCAATGGAAGCCTCTATTTCTTGTTGCTGGAAAGGGCCGAGATAAAGTTAAAAGCTTACGAAGAGGCTTTCAGGCCAGAGGACCTGAAAATAGAGGAATTCTTGTTTAATGAACCCCCTTATATAATCGTTACGTGCGAGGACACGGAAAAAGGGGATAAGCTCTACGATCGGGTCCAAGAAGAGGTACCACGTTTCGAAAGGCTGTAAGACAAAAGGGGAGCTCAAAGACGGACTGTAATTCTGCTATTGTCCACACAGGCCATACGACTTGCGATTCGAACTACCGTCTGGCATCATGCATAGGGGCGTAGGCAAGCTACAAAGTTCTTGCTTCGGTACGGCTCTGATAGGGCCGGCAACTGGGAGATATACGCCATGAACGCCGACGGGTCCAATCAGGTCAACCTCACCAATAATCCCGGTAGCGATCTTAAACCTTCCTGGGCACCATAGCCGCGTGATATTTACCCGCCCCGCCACTCCTCGAAGATGTCGTAGAGGTAGCGGTCAAGATGCCAGGAGTCCACTACCCGGGAGGCGACAGGCTCGTACCCTTCTGTTCGCTCGTCGTATAAAACGACCTCGGGCGGCGACACGGGGTAGTCGTTGTAGCAGAGCATGACCAGCCGTCGCGGCGAGCCGGGCACCAGCGGCGCGTGGAAGCGGTAGGTCCCGTCGTCGCCCTTGCGCACCTCGGCCTCGACACCGGCCTCCTCGAACCTCTCCATCTCCCAGGTCAGACGCCGTTGCCCCTGCGTCGTCGCGTACCATTGGGTGGCTAGAGGCCGGCTGGACGGCAGCTTGTCGTGGGCCCTGGCCTCCCACTCGATTTTCCGGTACCCGTTGTCCTTGATCGCGTACGGATGGACCTCCACACGTCCGGACGTCATGACGCCGATGGGAGTCAAAAGCTCGTCCAGTCCCATGTTAACGTCCGAGACCTCGTCCATGGCGCTGGCCACGTCGCCGGAGCTGGGGAAGGGCATGGCCCCGGGGTGCTTGTGCCACACGCCCAGGTAGTTGACCTGAAAGTACTGGAAGAGCAGGTTCAACACCGACTGGAGGTAGGGAGTGTCCTTGATGAAGCGGCTTACCGAAAGGTCCGAGACAGGTCCCGGCCCGGTGGCGTGGGTGACCGTAACTCGCCTTTTGTCCTTGAACCCCACCAGGATGCCGCCGGTCTCGGTATCTGGCGACCTCCGGCACTCTCGCTCGATGGTCTCCAGCGCCCGCTCCGAGACGACGTACTTCATGGCCGTCTCTCGCCACCAGCCACGATGTCCGAGTCTCGGCCGCAGACGGCGCATTCCTCGTTTCGAGGTACGTCCACGAAAAAACGGGCCATGGGCCGCTCGAACAGCTCGCCGTCCTCGGGCCTGGCCCGGTTGGTCCAGATGATCATCTCGGCCTCGATGTCGCCCAGCGACGAATCGGTACCCCGCAGCAGCGTCATCAGCGCCACCTTGGCCTGGAGCATCGCCAGGAACGCCACGTCGATACCAAGGCCCGGCTCGGCCTGAAAATCGGCGTCGTCGGTGTAGTCGAACACCTGCTGGCCGGACATGGAGCGCATGGTGTTGGCCAGCCCCTGCCGCACGCAGGCATAGCAACCCGCCACGCCAGGCACGACCCTGAGCACCTCTCCCGCGAAGGCCCGCTCGTACGCGCCGCCGTAGACGGCCGGGGTGTCCGATGCCAGGCACGCCTCATTGATCAGGTACCTGGACAACTCGGTGTCGGTGGCCACGAAAACCAGGTCGCTTTCCGAAACGGTCCGGTATAGAAGGTCCAGGTCCTTGGTCACATCGGCCTCGTGGCATCATTGAACCGATGCCGTGGGATTGTGCTGGAGTATGGCGTCGCGGACCGCCCTTGTCTTGAACCGCCCGACGTCGGCCAGGCCGCAGGCGTGTCGCGAGATGTTATGGGCTTTCAACCGGTCGAAGTCTATAAGTATGAATCCGCCGACACTGGACTTGGCCAGCTCCACGGCACCGATGCTGCCGCCGCTGCCCAGGCCGATCACGCCCACCGTCATGGGCGCTAGTAGGCGGGTGTCGAAGATCCCTTTCAGCCGGCTGAACACGTCCGTCTCAGGCCGGACTACCTCGACATGGCACTCCTCGGAGTTTTTTTTATCTTCCTCGTAGAGGAAAGCTCTTGGGGGAGACGGTTCTACGGCGGATACCCCCAGCAGGAGTGTGGGGGTAGGGTCGGTCGGCTGGAAGTCCGGCCCGTCGTAAGTTGCCAGCCTGGCGGCGTAGCAGCTTATTGCCGCACTGGCGTCAGACCACAGAGCCCCTGGCCCCAGTCCGGGCGGCTTAACGACGATCAACCCCTCGTCCTCGACCAGGGTAGCCGTCAGGTCCACGGGAATCGCCTGCGTCCCTGAGTCCGAGGCCTCTACAAGGCGGATCAGCTTCCGCTCCGTTTCCTCGTCGAAGACAACGTACATCGGTGGAACCATCAGGGCCTCATCTGTCCGGGCGGACCTTTGTCGCCAACGCGGGGAGGGTGGTAAGCGTCGATTGGAGGACGGCGGTTTTTCTGGAGGACCATGGCGATACCCTCAAGGCGAGGGGAAGCTGGCGGTCCGGAGGTCAGTAGGCAGGCGCCACGACGATCTGATCGTGCTCCCGCCGGGGCCACTCGCCGGTCTCCTGCCACACCTCGTAACAATGGAGCCACAGCGAGACCCAGGACATCACTGTGGCGGCGGTCGTTTCCGGCTGCCAGGTCTTGTCATCCTTGTGAAAGAGACAGAGGTGGCCGTCCTCGTAGATGTGACGGCTCTTCTCGATTTTAGGCTCTGCGATAAATGCTTTAGGAGGAAGGTATGGAAAGGAGTTCGGGTAGCGAACAAGGACCTGGTACTCGTTGCCGGACCAGGTGCTGATGGCCCCCTCCCAGCACAGGTCCTCCTGACCGGTGGTGCTCATCTTCATCTTGGGGTAGAACCGTCGCATAGCCTGCTGTTCACGACGCAGCAGCTTGGGCTTCACTCGGTGCCACTGCTTGGGCCTGGCGTACCAGATATTCTCTTTGATGGTGGCTACCGGCTTACCGTCTTTGGTGCGGAGCGATCGGTCCACCAGTTCGACCTGGTCCTTCTCGGAGACCGCCCCGTCAGTGGTGATAACGACCTCGTCCTTCGCGATGGCCTCGACGACTCCGGCCCACTGGGCGGTGCAGTCGGTGCACCAGTTCCTGTCCGGGTCCAGATGGTCGTTGCCCGCTATCCGGCGACACCTGCCGCAGGTGAACACCTGGTCAGGAGGGACGCGCCGGCCGCATATCGAGCAGGCCACCGTCTGCTGCTCCTCGATGCAGGAGGTGCACAGCTTGCGCTCTTCGTCGTAGTGCTGGGGACAGACCGGCGAGCGGCTGCACCGTGGACAGCGGAAGCTGCGGCCGCCGTATATCCGCTCGGCGCCGCTGGCGCAGTACTCCACCTCGACACCCTGGTGGACCGTGACGTTTTGGCCCGCGATGATGTGTTCTCCGACCGCGGTCGTTCTGACCCCGCCGGAGGTGGAAGAGGACACCTGAGAGGGCGGTGCGGGCTGCTCTTCCGGGGACTCTACGGCCTCCGTGTCTGGAGCCGTGGAGACGGAAGCCAGCTTCTTCCCGCACTCGTTGCAGAACTCCTGGTCGGAGTCCGGCGTATATTCGGTCTGACAGTGAGGACAGTTAGCCATCGTCGCCTTACCCCTCGACGGCCCCTACGGCCAGCGTAGTAGCCCACATTCTACATCTCCGAGTCAATTAATGACAATATGACGAGTGGAACGGTGCCGGTTAAGAGGGATTTTGACTCCACTGGCCGCCCTGTACGTTGTGCTAAAATGGGCCGTCGTTCCTCGAGGACACTCAGGACACCGCTTCAGGTACAGCCAGAGCTTTCGGTATGAGCACCAGACCGCCCAGGGCACCCGACGATGAGACCGCTGGAAGTGATGCGGCGCACCGTTTTCTCGTGGACTTGAACGTAGGCCGGCTGGCTAAATGGCTGAGAGTTCTGGGTTACGACTCGCTTTTTTTACCGGAGGCGGACGATAACGAGTTGCTTCGCATCGCCGCTGAGCAGGGCCGGACCATTCTGACCAGTGACCATTACATTCTGGAACGGCGCGTAGTCAAGACCGGCCAGGTCAAGGTCCTGCTGACGAAGTCGGACGATTTCAGAGAGCAGCTCAGGGATGTGGTCGAGACCCTGGGACTCGATTCTCGGAACCTCTTCGCGCTCTGCATCGAGTGTAACGAGCACCTCCGGAGCGTCGAAAAACAGAGGGTCCGTGAGAGGGTCCCGCCCTTTGTATTAAGGACCCAGGAAAAATTCTACGAGTGTCCCGTTTGCGCCAAGGTCTACTGGCGCGGGACCCACTGGAGCAACATGCGCGCCGAGCTTACCGGAATTGTCGGAGAGGGTGAATGGTCAAGAAAACAGCCTTCGTATACGCTGATAATCTATCCCGTCACGTCCTGAGCGAGGGGCACCCCATGAAACCGGTACGCCTTCGCTATACCTACGAGCTATTGGACGCATACGGCGCGTTCGAAGCCACCGACGCCAGACTCGTAGAGCCACGTCAGGCAACGGAGGAAGAGGTCCTGACATACCACAGCCCCGAGTACCTCCGCGCGGTTCAGAGCCTCAGTCGTGGCGAGACCGACCTGAATCAACGGCGGTTTAATTTCGGTCCCGGCGACAATCCCTTCTACGACGGCATCTACGAGGCCGCCACGTGGTCCACCGGCGCCTCGTTGAAAGCTGCAGAGATGCTGGTGTCGGGCGAGGCGGAAGCGGCGTTCAGCATCTCGGGCGGCCTGCACCACGCCATGCCGGGCTATGCCTACGGCTTCTGCGTGTTCAACGACCCTGTTATCGCCATCAAGGCCCTGCTGGCGGAGGGCCTGCGTGTGGCCTACGTGGACATCGACTGCCACCACGGCGACGGCGTGCAACACGCCTTCTACGACACCGACGCGGTCCTTACCATCTCCATCCACGAGTCCGGCGCCTTTTTGTTCCCGGGGACCGGCTTCACCCAGGAGACCGGAGCCGGGCGCGGTAGAGGCTACTCCGTTAACCTGCCCCTGTACCCCTACACGACGGACGAGACATACCTGTGGGCCTTCCAGCAGGTGGTCCCCCGTCTTCTGGAGGCGTTCCAACCCGACGTGCTGGTCTCGCAACTGGGAATAGACTCCCACTTCAAGGACCCAATCACCCACCTGGGCCTCACCGTCCAGGGTTTCGGCCGGGTGGTGGCGGAACTCGGGCGGTTGGCGCCGCAGAGGTGGCTGGCCCTCGGCGGAGGCGGGTACGACCTCCAGGCCGTGGCCAGGTCGTGGACGCTGGCGTACGGAATCATGTCGGAGCAGGGTTTTCCAGACGAGATCCCTGAGTCCTACAGAAACCACTACGGTGTTGACACCTTGCCCGACACCGAACAGATATCGCTGACGGACCAGATAGAGAAAGACGTCAAAACCTTCGCCGAGAGCAGCGTGTCGGCGGTACACCACTTAATATTCCCGGCCCATGGAATCCGGGTCGCCTGACCCTGTACGAACATAGTCTTAAATACTAAGGCGCCCTGGCCGCGGAACCTGTTCCTCCTGTCACGGTCTCAGTTAAACTGAGGTCATTACAAACAACGGTAACCCGTTCGTACCTAACAGCTCGACATGCCAGACACCGGATTCAGCCTGGAACCGACGCCTCCATTTGACTTCGACCTCACCGTCGGATTCCAGACTTATTTCGGCCATGGCCATGGGGCGGACGTTTTTAAGGACGGGGTGTTCCGGCGCGTTATGGACCTCGGAAACGGCCCGACATTGGCAGCTGTCAGGTCGGAGGGCACGCTGGAGTCGCCGCGACTCGACGTGCGGTTGTCGGATAATGACCTGGACGCTCAAAGTGTAGGTGAGGCCCGGCGCCAGGTGTCATGGATGCTGGGCGTAAGCGACGATCTGGCTCCTTTCTACCAGATGGCCGACGCCGATGCTCACCTGGCGCCCGTAGTCGAGATATTCAGGGGCCTCCATCCACCTCACATGCCTTCGGTCTTCGAGGCGCTGGTACACGCCGTTCTCGGGCAGCAGATAAACGCACGGTTCGCCCGCACCCTGGGTGGCCGGCTCATTGAGACCTACGGCGAAAAGGTCCACGTCGATGGGGTAAAATACGGGGCTTTTCCCCGCCCCGGGGCACTTGTGCTCGCCGGAGTCGGCGGTCTACGTGAGATCAAGGTGAGTGGCCGTAAGGCTGAATACATAATGGGCATCGCCACAGAGATTGCGACCGGAGAGCTGGACCTGGAGAGATTACGCAGCCGGCCCTTGGAAGAGGCGATGGAGGTCTTGACCGGGATACGAGGCGTCGGCCGGTGGACGGCCCAGTGGCTGGCGATACGGGCTTTCGGCCACCCCGACAGTTTCCCTTCAGATGACCTGGCCCTCCAGCGACACCTGGGCAAACTGGTCAACAACGGCGGTCCCATGGGCGCAAGCGAGGCCGAGGAGTACTCCCGTCGCTGGGCGCCGTACCGGAGCTACGTCACTGTCTACCTCTTCGCCGCAGCGCGCTCCGGCCGTCTTGACGAGCTTACGGATGCCGCTGGCTAGTATCGGGCGATCCGACCCTAGGTAATAGCCTTAACCAGGTGGTACAGGCCTGCTCCCAGGAGCCCGCAGATAGGGAATGTCAATACCCAGGCGTAGACAATGCCTTTCGCCACTCCCCACCGCACCGCCGAAAGGCGGCGGGTCGAGCCCATGCCCAGGATGCAGGACGTGATAACGTGCGTGGTGCTTACGGGGATTCCAAAGCGCGATGCCAGCTCGATGACGCTGGCGGCCGCGCTCTCAGCCGAGAACCCATGCACCGGCCGCATGGCGACGATGCGGACCCCCAGCGTTCGGATAACTCGCGCTCCGCCCATATAGGTCCCGGCCGCCATGACACTACCGGATAGGAAGACGACCCACAAAGGTACGTCGAAGGCCCTGCCGGTCGCCGCCCACTGGTAGTGTACAGCCAGGGCCAGCGTGATAATCCCCATGGTTTTCTGCGCGTCGTTGGAGCCGTGACTGAAAGCCACGGCCGCCGCTGTGCCCATCTGGAGCTTACCGAACACGGCGGTTATCAATGAGGGAGATACTTTACGGAAGATCCAGTAGATCGCCAGCATAACGGTGTAACCGCCCAGGAAGCCCAAAATCGGCGAGAACATCAGGCCCAGGATGATTTTACGTAACCCCGATCCGACAAGCACGCCCCATCCGGCGTGGGCTATTCCCGCCCCCGCAACGCCGGCTATGAGGCTGTGGCTGCCACTCACGGGCATACCGAACCGGGTGGCGGCGAATACCCAGATCGCCGCGGCGGCCACTCCTCCGGCCACCACCACCAGGGTGATGCCATCGGGGTCCACTACTCCCTTACCCACCGCTTTCGCAACCGCCGTGCCCGATAGCGCACCGGCGAAATTCATCACGGCGGCCATCAAAACTGCCGCAATTGGAGACATAACCCGGGTGGAAACCACGGTGGCTATGGCGTTGGCGGCATCGTTGAAACCGTTTGCGAACTCAAAGGCAACGGCTATCAGGATAACCAGGATCAAGAAGCTAAACGACGATGGATCGATCATCTAACCGAACCGGACTCCTTATATGAAATTATAACGTCAGTTAACGGTGGCGGCTTTTATCCGTGTGGTGCGCCGTGTGTTGGCTATCGGCCCCGGTGTGAATCCGGAAACGTTGTTCCGATTCGGCTGTATCGCCCCGAATCCGACGGGGTGGAGCGGGTCGCGTGGTTAAGAATGTTTGAGAACGATCCCTTCCAGCACGTCCGCAGCGTCTTCGGCGCGGTCTGTGGCCTGTTCGAGATCTTCGTAGATGTCCCGCCACATCAATATATGCGTCACATCGTAATTTCCGGTGAAAAGATCGCCCCTGGCCCGGCTGGCGATCTTGTCGGCCTCGTTCTCCAGCCGGTTGATCTCCACGGCCATCGGGACGATGTCTTTCAGCTTGGAACCCTTGGTGGACAGCAGCGAGACCGCCCTTTCCAGCTGATCGGCACACTGGACTATGATGGTCGAGAGATGTCGGGCAAATTCGGTGGGTTCTTCTATGTTGTACTCCAGCGTGTACTGGGCCGCCTCGTCTATCGCGTCTACGACATCGTCCAGACGGCCCGCCAGCGCCATAATGTCCTCCCGGTCGATGGGTGTCACGAAAGTCCGGTGCAGCGAGTGGGTGATGTCGTGGATTATCTGGTCTCCAAACTCCTCCAGGTCTTTAATCTCCTGCACCTTGGCCGGCACGTTCTCAAAGTTCTCCATCAGGTCCTTCATCCTGCGCGCTACCTCGTGGATGTTCAAAGCGCTCTGGTGCAGGAGAAAGAAGAACCGGTTCTCTTTCGGCATGAAGGACAAGGACAACGGTAATTTCATTTCTGCCTCCGCGGTCTTACACCGCTACTTGGTGTATTCCGCCACGGTAATATTCTTCAACTTAGGCCGGCAATGTGCTTGAATATGACCTGGTGTGGACCCAGAGTCAGTGGTGTGTTTAGTCACAAAAAAACCCTTCCTCAACAGGAAGGGTTGGAGGTCCCGGTTCCGTTGTATGATCGACCGGGCCTTGCCGCAAAACTGCGGTAACACGTGCTCGGGCGATATGACGACATCTAATCCGCTTTCTTCTCTCTGACCATCTCAGATGAAAGGCTAGCGTCTGAGGAGAAAAGATGTCAAGGGCTTTCCCCTGAATTGGGGCCCGATATCTCGGATATGTGGCGCCTATCTTGATTACATCGCTAAGGGTCTTCCCAGGACTGCTCTCAACGCTCCTTCAAGCTCGGGGTGGTCGTACTCGAATCCACTCGCCCTGAGCTTCGCGGGCTCCATCCAGGCGCTGACCAGGTCGATATCCGCCATCTCGCCATGCATGAGGCGTAGCAGCAGGGCCGGCACCGGAAAACGGGCGGGCCGCTCCAGGACGCGGCCAAGGGATTGCATGAAATCGGCGTTCCTGACCGGGTGAGGAGTGACCACGTTCACAGGCCCCTCGATGCTTTCGTTATCCATGAGATGGTGAACCGCCCTGATGGCGTCATCCAACGTTATCCAGCTTACGAACTGCTTTCCGTTTCCCAGTCTACTGCCGAGACCAAGTTTGAGATGGGTCAGCATCTTCTTCACCTGAGGGCCGATGACCATGCCGAACCGCAGGTTGACAACCCGGATACCCCGTCGCGCGGCAGGCTCTGTCGTCGCCTCCCACAGGCTTGTGACCTCGGCCAGGAAATTCGAGCCCGGCGGGCTCTCCTCTCGCAAGACCTGGTCTCCACGATCGCCGTAGTAAACGTCGGACGAGGCACACAGCAAAGTCTTGGGCGGAGGATCGAGGCCTACCATTGCCTCGACCAGCAGACTGGTACTTTGTACCCGACTGTTCAGAATTCGGGCCTTCTGCTTCGAAGTCCAGCGCTTCGCCCCGATCTTCTCGGCGGCCAGGTGGATGACAACCTCGGTGCCTGTGAGCCCGTCCGAATCGATGGCGCCGGCATCGGGATCCCACCGGACCTGCCCCTCCCCGGCCGGAGGCTCCTGGCGTACAAGTCGGGTGACCTCGTGGCCTTTCCCTGTCAAATAGCGGACCAGGGCCGATCCGATGAACCCTGTGGAGCCCGTGACGAGCACATTCATTTTCGAACCGCCTGGATTTCCTATGATGGACCGTCGGCAGTTACGGTCGATATCAGACCTGGGGTCAGGCCCCGTCGGACCCCGAGTACGAAAGTGTTACCGGACCCTCTACCAGGGCTCAGGGTATTCCTCGATTCCGCCCGGCCCTGTCGGCCCCCTGCTTTACAGCCCAGCGTCGTGGTGGATATAATCACGACCAGGCGTGGATGGGTCGCCACCTTGTAAAAGGGCCGATAACAGGTTGCGCGCCCTAAGACTCCAGCGACAGAATACCGTCCGACGAAACGAGCGCAAGTATAGCAGACCAGCATCCGTTCGAGGAGAGACAGTTGGCGGTCCGCGAGATTCTAGAGTTGCCGCACCCGACGCTCAGGCAGCGTGCCCGGAAGGTGCGGACAATCGGCTCCCCCGTTCTTCGTCTTGCCTACGACATGGTGGACACCATGCGAGAGGCAGGCGGGATCGGCCTGGCCGCCAACCAGGTGGGCGTACTGCGTCGGGTTATTGTGCTCCAATTGCCCGAGGAAGATGAAGCATCCATCTACGTCAACCCCGAGATCGTTCATCGCCAGGGTGAACGGGAGGTTGAAGAAGGGTGCCTCAGCATTCCCGGATACAGAGGGTTGATTACCCGGTCACTCTGGGTGAGATTCAGGGCCATGGACCACACGACCAAATTGGTCAAGCTCAAGGCCGAGGGCATGCTGTCGCAGGTGCTCGAACACGAGGTAGACCACCTGAACGGGATCCTCTACATCGACCACCTGGAGAGTCATCAACAGTTGATACCGGTCGAGTCTCAGTCCGAGGATGGGGAACCTGTTGAGGAAGACGGGACCCCGGCAACTGCTTTGGACAGCGGAGATGACCATCACGAACAACAGGAACTTTCGGTGGAGCACCGATCAGAAGGTGAGGAGACACCGGCTTCTCTGAAGGTCAGGTAGCCCGCCTGCATAATGGACATGGCCTATAGTGCCCAGTTGGCGAGCACCATCCGTTTCCATATAGAATCAGAGGTCAAACCATAGAAAATCTGCGTCCGGCGTCCGGATCCGAGAGTCCGGCCCGGCGTCAACCTAAGGCATCGAATCCAGAATGCGTTCGTTGAAAGGCTACCCGTGCCTGTAAATCAGGGGCAAGACAGTCCCGTGCTCACTGCCACACCCTCGCCCATTCCTCCGCTCATAGAGAACTTGAGGGAGTTTTTCGCGTCGAAAGAGATCGATGCCTTCCTGGTGGGAGGAGTGGTGAGAGACGCGCTGGTTGACAGGACTACGAAGGACATCGATGTGGCCGTAGGGGCCGACGTTCAGGTTGTAGGCCCCGAGCTGGCATCGGTATTGAACGGTCGCTTTGTGCCCCTGGACCCGGCGGGGGAGACCGTCCGGATCGTCGTCCGACAAGACACGGAAGAGTCCCTGGTGGACCTTAGTGCCATGCCCCGGGGAATCGAAGAGGACCTCGCCCGTCGTGACTTCACTCTGGACGCCCTGGCCGTGCCACTCCATCGAATTGCGTCCCAAATGGCATGGCACCGGCACGTCATCGACCCTCACGGCGGACTTAATGACCTGGACGCCGGGGTAGTAAGAGCCCTCTCGCCCGAGGTGTTCCGCCGGGACCCTGTCCGGCTGTTGAGGGCCCCACGGTTGGCCGCCCAGTTGGGACTCAGAATCGAAGACAACACCGTCCATCAAATCCGGCAAGATGCACACCTCGTATCCACCATAGCGGGCGAGCGACTGAGAGACGAGTTCTTGAAACTGCTGGCCGAGCCCGGCGCCACCGCGTCACTACGGCTGCTGGACGAGCTGGGCTTATTGACCCAGGTCGTGCCCGAGCTGAACGAGGCCAGAGGAGTGATCCAGCCGAAAGAGCATTATTGGGATGTGTTCGGACACCTGATAGAGACTGCGAGTCAGGTGGAGAGGGTCCTGACGGGGCCGCCTGAGGAAAATGGGTATGTCGTGGAATCCATACACCGGTTTGCATCTTTCGGGGAGCATTTCGCCGAAAAAGTTACCGACGGACATTCCCGGGCGACTCTGTTAAAATTGGCCGGGCTGTTGCACGATATCGCTAAACCTGCGACAAGGACCGTGGAGACTTCGGGCCGCATCCGGTTTCTGGGACACAACGTCCAGGGTGCCGAGATGGCTGGAATAATCCTCCAGCGCCTGCGTCTCAGCGGGCGCGGAACCGAACTGGTCCGGCTCATGCTGGAGCACCACCTGCGTCCCAGCCAGATGGCGCAAAAGGGTGAGCTGCCGACCGGGCGCGCCATATATCGCTACTACAGGGACCTGGAGGATGCCGCGATAGACACGCTATACCTGAATATGGCCGACTACCTGGCTGCACGCGGTCCCATGCTGGGCCGAGAGGAGTGGTACAATCACTGCCGTGTCATCGGCCATATTCTGAGTGAAGGTCTTCGAGAAAAGGCCCCTGAGGCCCTTCCAAAACTCATAAGTGGTCACGATATAATAAAGGCATTCTCGGTGAGCCCCGGCCCTGAGGTCGGGGAACTGCTAAACGTGGTACGTGAAGCGCAAGCCGGAGGAGAAATCTCCAACAAGGAGGAAGCGCTGGAACTGGTGAAGAATCGGCTGTATTCGGGAGGTGGCGGTGCGTAGGTACGCTCGGACACTGATACTGATCGCGGTGTTGGTTACTCTGGCCGCCTTGGCTATCAGCTTCCAAAAGATATCCATCGGCAACTTCGAGCGGGGAGACGATACCCTGCTCGGTTTGAGTCTGGGGCTGGACCTGCAGGGGGGCAGCCACCTAGTCTATCGGGCCGTGGACGCCGAGACTGGCGAACCGATTACCCCGAGCAGCGACCAGATGGACGGACTCAAGAGGACCATCGAGACCAGGGTCAACGCCTCCGGTCTCGGAGAGCCTATTATCCAGACCCTTGGCGACGACAGACTCCTGATCCAGCTCCCGGGCGTGGACGATCCGGACCGGGCCAAGAGCCTTATCGGTGAGACCGCGACACTGGTGTTCAAGCATCGCAAACTGGACGTCGAGCGGAGCCTGGACGAGATATCCGACGGGGACATTGTGAGCATCATCGCGGGCAGGCTCACCGAGGACGGAGAACTGGTGGAGACCGCTGGCGAACCGGAAGCCGATCCCGATTCCGAGGCCTCCCAGGAGGAGGAACAAGAAGATACTGAAGTCCAGGAGACCGAAGGCGAGACCCCAGCCGAGGATGAACCTGTGCCGGAAGAACTCCTGGGTCCTCCCAGGATGATCGTGGAATTCACCGAAGAGGGCGCTGTGGAATTTACCGCGGTTGCGGACCGGCTGCTCGAGAGCCTGGTTCGCGCCGCCTCGTCAGGTAGCACGTCCTCGGCTGTCCCCAGTCGCCTGGAAGTCGCCGTTGACGGTGAGCAGTCGCTCCTCTTTGAACTGACCGCCCTCTCGATCGCTCAAGTCGGGACTACCACCTCCTACGCCTTCGCTTTTCCTTCGGAAGCCGCCGGCCTCGAAGTGACCGATGTGGAGTCGATTCAAGCACTGTTGGGCGACAGTCCAACCATCCACTTCACCGAGATCCAGGACTTTGTGGACGAGGACATTTCCGAGGGCACGCTGACCGGTGAAGACCTGGCCAGAGCCTATCCCGGGACCCATTCCGGCTCCGGGGTGCCAATAGTTAACATTGAGTTCAAGTCCCGCGGCGCCAGGATATTCGGCGAGCTGACATCAAAGATCGCGGGGACAACCGATCAGATCGCAATCTTCCTGGACGACGATGAGCTGATCTCACCGACCGTGGAAACAGCTATTACCTCGGGGGCAGCCATTATCCAGGGAAGGGACTTTACCTTAGAGCGCGTCAGGGATGTAGCCCTACTACTGGAGTCGGGACGCCTGCCTGTGCCTATTGAACTTATCCAGGAGCGTGACGTCGACGCCATCTTGGGGGCGGACTCGTTGAGGAAAAGCGTGATCGCCGGCCTGGCTGGCCTGGGCCTGGTACTGGCGTTCATGGTCCTCTATTACCGGGTCCCCGGTATCGTGGCGTCAGTGGCGCTCTTAGTATATGCGGCCATGGTGCTGGCCCTCTTCAAGCTGATGCCGATAACTATGACATTGTCCGGGATAGCGGCGATAATCCTGTCCATTGGAATGGCGGTGGACGCCAACATCCTCATCTTCGAACGCATGAAAGACGAGCTGCGTGCCGGGCGGACCCTGCTGTCCGCTATCAACATCGGGTTCAATCGTGCCTGGCCCGCGATTCGGGACGGTAACGTATCGACCCTGATCACCTGCGCCATACTGTTCTGGTTCTCCGACCAGTTGGGCGCGACTATCGTTCAAGGCTTTGCCGTGGCGCTGGCCATAGGGGTGGTGGTCAGCATGTTCTCGGCTATCACAGTCAGCCGGACCTTCTTGAGGGTCGTGGCCACGACAGGCCTGATGAGAAGGCCGGAACTGTTCGTTCCTTCAGGCGGGGCAGACCTCCCTCAACGACGGCAGGCGGCCACATCCGCCGATAGGAGCTAGACCTTGGACTTCGTGGGGAAAAGACACTGGTTCTTTCTGTTCTCCTTGGCGGTAATCCTCCCCGGGGTGGTCTTCCTTATCATCGCCCCAGGCCTGAACGGCGGAATCGACTTCACCGGCGGCACCACGTTAACTCTGGAATTCGCCGACACCGTCGATCAACAGGACCTTCGAGATGAACTGACCAATGAGGGTTATAACGAGGCCATCGTCCAGAATTTGGGAGAGAATAACTTCTTCGTTCGCACCAAAGAGCTGAGGGAAGAGGAGAAGGACAGACTGGTCGGGGTTCTGGAATCCAACCTGTCGCCGGAAGGAATCGACATATTGTCCTTCGACCTTGTGTCTCCGGTGGTGGCGAGGGAAACGGTTGTAAATGCATTCTGGGCGGTCCTGGCCGCCGCTGTCGGGATATTCGTCTATGTCTGGTGGGCCTTCCGCAACCTCCCCAGTCCCTTCAGATACGGGGCCGCGGCCATTATCGCTCTGCTACACGACACACTGATCGTGGTGGGGATATTCGCTATTCTTGGCGAGGTAGCCGAAACCGAAGTGAACACCATGTTCCTGATCGCATTGCTGACGGTCATCGGCTACAGCGTCAACGATACCATCGTGGTATTCGACCGTCTCAGGGAGAACGTAGTACTTTATCCCAACCGTGCATTCGGGGATGTGGTGAACCTCAGTATATCGGAGACGCTCGGCCGCTCGCTCAACACCAGCCTCACGCTGCTCTTGACGTTGCTTGCGCTGATCCTGTTCGGCGGTCAGACGATCCAGACCTTCCTGCTGGTGCTGATTATCGGTGTGGTGGCCGGAACCTACAGTTCCATCGCCGTCGCCAGCCAGGTGTTGGTGGTTTGGGAGTACGGCGACGTCGGCCGTCTATTCCGG
>CAZEDC010000126.1:0-5805 GCA_964510985.1 uncultured Dehalococcoidia bacterium | reverse complement strand
TCAAGTGGCCCGCGGCGCCTACAGACCGGGGCTGATTGAAGACCCACTGACACGTAATGGCTAATCGGTTGTTCCAGTAATGGCCTCTACCAGCCACATTTTGACTCGCGGTTGCTGTGGTGTTGGACTGTCTCACCGGTGGTATACCAACTCCATGGACCTATGATCGACAGCCGCCGGCCGAGTCATTTGACCGGTACGAGGTCTGCCGAAGATGCCATTTCGACAATTACGCTAAAACTATTGACAGTGTCCACTACGAGGCGCGGAGTCAGGGGAATAGCGATGCCCCTGTGTGCACCGACTGCCATGGTGCTCACGGGATTCCACCGCCGGACGACCCGCGTAGCCGGACTGCCCAAACCTGCGCTTCCTGCCACGAGGACATCTACGAGAAGTACCTCGACAGTGTCCATGGACGAGCCCTTGTAGGCGAGGAGAATCAGGATGTCCCGACATGCACGTACTGTCACGGGGTTCACAGTATCGGTGAGCCCGGGACGACCAGTTTCCGACTGGACATTCCCAGTCTATGCGGGGACTGTCACTCGGACAGGGAACGCATGGCCAAATACGGACTGTCTACCAACGTGTTGGACTCTTACCTGAAGGACTTCCACGGGGTAACGATCCGGCTGGCGGGTGAGCAGGACCCGGTGGACGAGTCTCTTGAAGCCGTGTGTACCGACTGCCACGGCATCCACGGCATAGTATCGGTGAAAGACCCTTCGTCGCCGGTGTTAAAAGCAAATCTGGTTGTAACCTGCCGGCGGTGCCATCCCGGCGCCACCGAGGACTTCCCTTCGGCCTGGCTCTCACACTATGAGCCTAGTCTGGCCCATTCACCACTGGTGTTCTCAGTGAACCTGTTCTATCGAATAATAATACCTCTGATGGTCGTGGGCCTGCTGATCCATGTCGTTTTGAATCTTTGGAGATCGGCCATCAATCGCTAGGAGGCACAATGGCAAGAGTTGTCGAGACCGGAACCCAACGTGTAGGCGAGTCCCTACTCAGGTTCAGCTTGAGTCAGCGGTTGCAACATGCGCTGGTGATGGTGACGTTTACTATACTCGTGGTGACCGGCATCCCCCAGCTATTCCCTGACCAGTCGTGGTCCGAATGGATATTTCGGAACCTGGGCGGTATCTACACGACGAGGTTAATCCACAGGTACACCGGCTTCGCATTCATCTTCTCTGCCGGTTATCACCTGGCTTTCATTTTCCACCACTTCTTCATCCGGAAACAGCCCCTACCACTGCTCCTGTCGGTATCCGACTTCCGAGAGGTGCTGGCTGCACTGAGATACAACCTGGGTCTGAACGGCGAGCCTCCTAGGTCCGGTCGTTACGATTTTGGCCAGAAGTTTGAATACTGGGGTATGGTCTTCGGCGGGGCCTTGATGATCGTATCCGGGCTGATGCTGATGTACCCGGTGTGGGCTGCGAAGCTGCTGCCCGGCCAGTTCATTCCAGCGGCCAAGGTCGCCCATGGGTACGAGGGGCTCATGGCAATGCTGATTATCCTGGTATGGCACATGTACAGCGCTCATCTGGAGCCGGGCAAATTCCCGATGGATACGTCTATATTCACCGGGCGAATCTCCCGGGAGCGAATGCGTGAGGAACACCCTGTCGAGTTCGCCGAGATAATGGACCGCGAAGAAACCACTCCACAGGATGACCCTCCCTCATGAGTCACGTCCCTTTCGGATACTCTTTCTGTACTGGACATGTCTACACCGGTGCCGCCAGCGTCTTTCGTGGCATGTTGCCCGGATCATAGCACGATGGTGGGTGCCTTCCCGGTCTAACGCCGGACCATGATCGGACTGTCGGGCCGGGGACGTAACGGATCAAGGCTTGTCGCACATTCTCATGAGACACGCCGTATCCCCTGGCTATTTCTCCCGGACCTGGCGACCACTTCCTGGGCCGTGGATGATATATTGGGCACACAAAAGCGAATCCTATCCGGTTTCTAGCGAATACTCGATGGTACGCGGCGATTGAGAGCACTCAAGGGAGCGTGAAATGGCCCGTCTTGAGACGGTTCGAGAGCCCGCTAAGGATATTCCCGTATTCCGAAGGTGCGACGTTCTGGTCGTCGGGGGTGGCCCGGCGGGCACCGCGGCCGCGGTCGCCGCGGCCAGGACGGGGGCTGACACCATCCTGGTGGAGCGTTACGGCCACCTGGGCGGCATGTCCACCGGTGGATTCGTCACCTTTATCGAGCGCATGACCGACTGGAGCGGCCGCCAGGTAATCGCGGGTTTTGCCAACGACATTCTCGACAGGATCCCCAGAGAAGGGGTACTCGGCCCCCCGGACGAGCTCTGGGGGTCCAAGGATCCCCGGCTGGTGGAGTACTGGGGTGACCGGCACAACGCATACCACGGAGTCGTCACCTGGTCGCCCACCGTCGATCCCGAGATACTCAAGTTGGTTTCCAACGACCTGGTCTTGGAGAGCGGCGCGAAGATGCTGTTACACTCCTGGGCGGTGGCTCCCGTCCAGGAAGGAGACCAGGTCCGGGGAGTCATCTTCGAGAGCAAGTCGGGACGCCAGGCGGTGCTCGCCGGCGTCGTAATCGACGCAACGGGCGACGGCGATATCTTAGCAATGGCCGGTGCCCCCTACGAGACCGACGAGGAAGACCACCCCGATAATTACAGGACCAACATGGCCTTCTTCTGGGGCGGCGTAGACATGGAGCGTTACCTCGACTTCCGGCGCAACCAGCCGGAGGAGTTCGAGGGGGTCACGGCCATCGGTCGCGACCTCGGCCTGGGCGCGGATACCAGGCCCCACGTTATGCCACGCAACGACGTGGCCCTCTTCATGGGACCCAAGCTCAAAGGCTACAGCGCCATCGACGTCGAGGACCTGACGGCGGTGGAACTCGAATCGCGCCGGATCATGATGATTATGCTGGACTTCTATAAACGCCATATGCCCGGCTTCGGAGATGCCTGGGTCATGTCGACGGCGCCTCAGATGGGCACCAGGCACAGCAGAAGACTGGTGGGTGTCAAGAAGGTGACGCGGGAGGACTTGCGGGCCGGCAAAGTGCACGATGATGAGATAGGCATTTCCCCGCCTCCGAATCCCCGTAATCCCAACGTCTCAATCCCCCTGGGTTGCCTGGTCCCGAACGAACTGGACAATATTCTCGCCGCCGGCCGTAACCTCTCTTGCGATGCGACCGTTCACTCCTTCCTGCGCCTGATCCCTCAGTGCTGGGAGATGGGGCAGGCCGCCGGTGTTGCCGCGACCACCGCCATGAACTCCAGCGTGCGGGTGCGCGATGTCAATGTCAACGAGGTGCGTAGACAGCTACTCAAGGACGGCGTCGTGCTTCACCAGAGGCCGGACGCCGGAGAGGGCACAATGCAGAGATGAGCGGGCCGGTAATTACCGATGAGATGAGGGCCAAGGCCCGGACGTGGCGGGGAGATCCCTATATCGGCGGAGAGGTGCACCGTGAAGACATCCGCAGGTTCGCCACTGCAGTGGGCGACAACAACCCCCTGTGGCTGGACGCGGACTATGCCGGGGCCACTCGCTGGGGAGGCATCATTGCACCGCCGACGTTTGTGGACCGTTTTACCCCGTTCTACGTGCTGGGCGACGATAACTCGCAGGGATACCTGGGGGGCCCTATGCCGGCCCAGACCTCTTTCCGCCACCTCGTCAGCGGTGGGGACGAGCACGTGGTCCACCGGCCGGTCCGTCCCGGCGACATCATCACCGCGACCACCACCATAGGCGACATGTTCGAAAAACGCGGCCGGCCCGGTGTCGGGCAGATGCTGTTCGTCCGGTACGACAAGACGTACCGGGGCCAGCGGGGCGAGGTCGTGTCCGTCTGTCGATGGACCTCGGTCGAGTACGAGGGGCCGGCCGATGGAGAAGAAGAGCCAGCCGTCGTTCCCCAGTTGCCGGCCCCACCCGATGGCAGCCGCTTGCCGTCGAATCCCGGACGGGAGGAGCTGTGGGCGAGGCCGGTCTACTTCGAGGACGTAGTCGAGGGGTTCGAGCCGCCTCCGGTATCCATGCTCCAGACGACAAAACGGTTCGTGCGCTACGCCCAGGCCAGCAACGACCTGACCGAAATCCACTACGACTACAGGTTAATGAGAGAACGGGGCATGCCCGACGTGATCGGACAGGGGGCCCTGAGTGCCGCATACATCGCGAGCATGCTCAGCGACTGGTACACCCCCGACGGCCTCCTGAAAAGGATCACCGTTCAATACCGCTACTTTAGCTTCCCGGGAGACGTGGTTACGACCAGGGGCGTCGTCACGGGCAAACGCCGGGAGGGCAGTGAGGGCCTGGTCGACCTCGATGTCTGGGCCGAGAACCAGGACGGCGGGAAGCTGACCGTAGGGCAGGCCGTTGTCAGCCTGCCCTCGCGCGAGGTCCCTGGGAAGTAAGCGGACCCCGGTCCCGGACGTAATTACCGATTACTACTCTGGCGAGGTGGGCTATGAACTTGCCGCTGGCTAACCTACGGGTCCTGGACTTCACTCTCTTGATGCAGGGCCCTCACGCGACCCAGATGCTGGCCGACCTCGGGGCCGAGGTCATCAAGATCGAGAGGCCCGGGTCGCCTGCCGGCCTCCCGGACGAACGCTACGGCAAACACGGCGGTTACGGTAAGACCGAGGAAGACAGTACCTTCCCGCCCGCCGTCTTTCTCGCCCACAACCGCAATAAAAAGAGCGTCACCGTTGACCTCAAACAGGAGAAGGGCAAAGAGATCGTCCGGCGGCTCCTCAAACCCTGCGACGTTGTCTACGAGAATTTTCGCCCGGGGGTAATGACACGTCTGGGCTTCGGCTACGAGGACTGCTGCAAGATAAGCCCGTCCATAATCTATGCCTCGGCCACGGGTTACGGCCCCGACGGCCCCTACGCCAGCAGGCCGGGACAGGACCTCCTGGCCCAGGCCCTGGGCGGGTTCGACGCCGTAAACGCAACCGCCGACGGGCGCCCCCTGGCCATCGGTTTCGCCATCTCGGACCTGCTGGGGGCCATCTACGGCGCTTTCGGGGTGATGGCCGCCCTCTACCACCGAAAGCTTACCGGCGAAGGCCAGCAGGTGCACGTTGACCTGTTGAGCAGCACCATAGCCGGACTGTCGGAGATGGCGTTCCACTATCTGAATACGGGCAAAGAGCCCGAACGCGGCACTCAGATGCACGCTAACCCCTACATCGCGCCGCCGTACGGAATCTACAGGACCGGGGACGGCTACATCACCATATCCAGCTTCTACATGGTGCCTGCCCTGTCCAAGGTCCTGGGCATACCTAACCTGGAGGAAGACCCACGCTTCGACACCTTCCTGAAGCGCGACAATAACCGCGTGGAGTTGGAGGGCGTAATCGAGGAGGCCCTGGGCCGGAAGACCACCGCCGAATGGCTGCCGCTGATGGCGGAGGCGGACCTGTGGGCGGCGCCGGTCAAGGGTTTCCCCGAGGTGTTCACCGATCCCCAGGTGCTGCACAACGACATGGTGGTTACCGTCGACAGCCCCATCGGGCCCCTGAAGATGCCGGGCATCCCATACAAACTCTCGAAAACACCGGCGCAGGTCAGGACCGCCCCGCCCACCCTCGGCCAGCACACCGAGGAAGTCCTCCGGTCCATCGGCTACACCCCGGAACAGATGGACACGCTCCGGAGGGAGAAGGTCATCTAAGCAGGTGCTCACAAATAGGTTAACGTCTGTCACCCTGAGCGAAGCGAAGGGTCTGGGGTAGGGGGCTCCCATACCAGACACCGACCACCACCC
>CAZEDC010000125.1:0-18737 GCA_964510985.1 uncultured Dehalococcoidia bacterium | reverse complement strand
CAAACAGTTACTCGGGCCGGTGGAGAGGCTATAGCTCGCCGGACAGGTCGTTGATTACCAGGCCCGTGGGGAGCTTGGGGTAGAAGTAGGTGGACTTGGAAGGCAGACGTTCTCCCTTACCCACTACCTCCTCAAACAGGTCCATGGGCAGAGGGCGTAGCAGGAACGCGACGTCGGCCTGGCCATCCAATACGCTCTCCGCCGCCTCGGCCGCGTCGTGTACGAAGCTGATGGCCGTGCTCTCCCGCCCCTCGCCGAGAGCCGGTCGAATCCCCTTCTCATGGAGCAACCACATATCGCACCTCTCCAGCGAGGGTGCGTCCTGGGCCGGTTTGTAGGTGTCCCTCAGGGTCAGGAGATGGGCTTTCTCCGGTTCCAGTCCAAGAGCCGCCACGACGACTTCGTCCTTCGATTGACCGGACAACCAGTATTCCAGTTCGCGTGCCACTGCTCCGGCCCGGCCCTGGCCTGACGATATGTCGATGGTCTCGACGTGGAAGGACCGTTCCAGTCCTGCGTACAGGGTGCCAAGCTCGTCCTGATCGAGGCCGGCCAGCAGGCGGTGGTAGGGTAGGACCACAAGCCCCGGAGCGTCCATGGAGATCAGTGTCATCATCATGAAACGGGCCGCGGCGTCATGTGGCAGAGGGCCCTCGGTCGCCTCCAGGTGGTCGCGATACTTGAGCGCTGTCTCGTAGCGATGGTGACCGTCGGCCACGAACATCTGCCGGGAGGTCATCGCCTCCTGTATTGCCTCCAGGATGTCCGGGTCGGTAATTACCCAGAGGCGATACTCAGGTTGGCCCTGAGGGGCGGCGGTGGCATGGGGCTGCCCCTGACGGGCCCGGGCCAGGAGCGCGGCCATGTCTCCATCGGAGTCTCGGTATAGGGACATGATGGGACTGAAGTTGGTCCGGCAGGCCTTCATCAGCGCCAGCCGGTCGGCCTTGGGGCCGGGCCTGGTGAACTCGTGGGGCATGACGATTTCCTTCTCGAACTCCTCCAGACGTACGACGGCCACGAGTCCCTGGCGACGCCTGACATCTCCCTGATGGGCGAACTCTTCCTCGACCAGATACATGGCGGGTATAGGTTCGGCGGCCAGTACCCCCTGGTCGAGCCACTGTCGAAAGAGTTCCGAGGCCCGTGAGTAACGGTCCTCATCCTGAGGTTCACCGGGATGCCTCTCCCGAAGTTCGAGCCGGACGGCGTTGTACGTATTACGACGGACCAGGGATTCCTCTTCGGCAGCCGATACGATGTCATAAGGAGGACACACCGCACCGGCCAGATCTCCAACTGTTACCAGGTTATATCGAAGCCCTCTGAACGGCCTGATCTCTGCCATGATGCTCCTCCGAAACAGTGCACATACCCTACCCTCCCGTCCTCTTACGAGAAAGCGGCCTTCGGTAGGGGTGTTTTTTGGTGTCCACCGAGTATATCCAGGTTGAATGGGTGCAGTCCAGTGGAGGGGTCGGCCACAAGCCTATGCCTGTACACGGCGATGCCGTATACTTTTGTGCGAGTCGCCGGTGCAAAGGGGCCGGCGCCATGGTGTGATTATGGCCGATAAGCAGACAGTCGAACAGATCAACACGCTCAGGGACGACCTAGACCGCCACAACCACTTGTACCACGTCCTGGACCAGCCGGAGATCAGCGACGCCCAGTACGACGCCCTGATGAGCGAACTCCGCGACCTGGAGCAGGCGAACCCCGAGTTGGTAACGGCCGAGTCGCCGACGCAGAGGGTGGGCGCAGAGCCGGCCGAAGGCTTCGCCGACGTCCGGCATCCTGTGCCGATGCTAAGCCTGTCCAACGCCTTCGATGAGGAGGAGTTCCGGGCGTGGTTCCAGCGGACCGCCAACCTGCTGGAGCGCGAAGATTTCGACCTGGTCTGCGAGCTGAAGTACGACGGCCTGGCTGTCGCGCTGACGTACGAGGATGGGGTCTTCGTCCGGGGTGCCACCCGGGGCAACGGCCGGGTTGGCGAGGACGTGACGCAAAACCTCCGCACCATCAAGAGCATACCGCTGAAGACACTGGGCGACGGGGTCCCGACGCGGTTCGAGGTCCGGGGCGAGGTCTTTTTCCCGAAATCGAAGTTCCAGCGGTTCAACGAGGAGCGCGAGACCCAGGGATTACCCACTTACGCGACACCGCGAAACACCGCGGCGGGCTCCTTGCGGCAGCTGGACCCACGGATGACCGCCGAACGCCCGTTGGATATTTTTGTGTACGGCCTGGGGTACGCCGAGGGCGACACGCCCGACAATCAGTGGGAAACGCTGTCGTATCTCGGTGAGTTGGGATTCAAGGTCAACCCGGGTAACCGGCTGGTCCGCACCCCCGAAGAGGTCATCGACTACTACCGGACGTGGCTAGAAGGAGTGGAGAAGCTGGACTACGACTGCGACGGGATCGTGGTCAAGGTCAACCGGCTCGACTACCAGCAACACCTGGGGACCGTGGGCCGGGAGCCCCGCTGGGCCATCGCCTACAAGTTCCCCGCCACACAGTCGATCACTCAACTCAAATCCATAGAGGTAAACGTGGGCAGGACCGGCAGTATCAACCCCTACGCGGTGTTGGAGCCGGTGGACATAGGCGGGGCGACGGTGAAACAGGCGACCCTGCACAACGAGGACTACATCCGCTCCAAGGACCTGATGATGGGAGACTGGGTAGTAGTCGAGCGGGCCGGCGAGGTCATCCCTCAGGTCGTCAGCGTCTTGACCGGCCGACGTACTGGACAAGAAAAACCGTTCAAAATGCCGGACGCCTGTCCAAGCTGCGGCCAGCCGGTGACGCGCCCCGAGAACGAGGCCATGTCCTACTGCGTCAACGCCGCGTGTCCGGCACAGCTTGTCAGACTGCTTGAGCACTTCGTAAGCAAAGGGGCCATGGACATCGAGGGCATGGGAGGGAAGCTGGGGGACATGCTGATCACCCAGGGGCTGGTCAGGGACGTGGCCGACATCTATACCCTGGACCAGGAGGAGTTGGTGAATATGGAACGGATGGCCGAAAAGAGCGTGTCCAACCTGCTGGAGGCCATCGAGCGGAGCAAGGACCAGCCACTGGCCAGGCTGTTGGCGGCGCTGGGCATCGGCCACGTCGGCTCCGAGGTCGCAGAGTTACTGGCCCGTTCGTATCGGACCATCGACGCCCTCATGGGCGCCACCGAGGAACAGCTGGCAGCCATCCCCAGCATAGGGCCCAAGATCGCTGCCAGCGTCGTGGCTTACCTCCGTAACGAGGCCAATCGCCAGGTGATCGAGAAACTGCGCGATGCCGGGGTGCGCCTGGAGGACGAGGCCCGCTCAGAGGGAGAGCACAGGGTACTGGCAGGTTTACGATTCGTCGTCACAGGTAGACTGGAGCGGTTCAGCCGTTCTGAGATCGAGGGCAGGATCAAGGGACTGGGCGGAGCCGTCTCGGCCAACGTCAACTCGAAGACCGACTTCCTGATTGCCGGCGAGGACGCCGGCTCCAAGCTGGCCGACGCCCAGCGTTTGGAGGTTAAGGTCATCGACGAAGAAGGTTTTTTAGCCCTGATCAAGGGCGCCTGACCTCGACGGGCATAGCCACCTCATCAACGTATCGGTCCTCAACAACTGTGCTAGAATCGTCGCGACACGGGCCCTAACCACCGCCGAGGTCGCGCCATTTACATCGAACACCTGAGCCTGGCCAACTTCCGCAACTACGAGAGCCTCGAGCTGGACGTGGGGCCGGGGATGGTCCTCATCCAGGGAGACAACGCCCAGGGGAAGAGTAACCTGCTGGAGGCCATATACCTCCTGGCCATCGCCAAGTCCCCCAGGGCATCGGCAGACCGTGAGCTGATTCGATGGCAGGCAGGCCCGGAAGAAACCCTGACCACTGTTTCCGCCCTGATCCACCGCGACGATGACCCACTGAGAGTCCGGGTCGACCTCAGATGTGTCTCCCAACCAGTGGATAGCAGCCCAGGGTCCGACAGTGGCGGCGTCCAGGGGGGGAGGAGCGAGGGTGGATCGGTACAGAAATACATCAGGGTGAACGGGGTGCCCCGGCGCGCATCGGACCTGGTAGGACAGGTCAACGCCGTGATGTTCAGCGCCGACGACCTGGAGCTCGTCTACGGGTCTCCCATGGTGCGCCGGCGATATCTTGACATCCTGATATCCCAGTTGGACAGCCGCTACCTCAAGGTTTTACAGCGGTACCAGAAGGTAGTCTACCAGCGCAACCACCTCTTACGGACTATCAGAGAGGGGAGATCACGAACGGACGAACTGGACTACTGGGACGGCGAGCTGGTGTCCGAGGGGACTCACCTTATCTCGCGGCGGTTACGGACTGTCGGGCAATTGTCAGAATTGGCCGGTCCGATGCACAAGGAACTTTCCAGCAACGGCGAGGAGCTGGGCATGGTATACCTGCCCAACATTCCTATCGGAACCGATAACTCGGATGAGGGACTGGCCGCGGGGATCAGGACAGCGTTGGCAGAGCGGCGGCAGAGGGAGATAGCCCAGGGGGTTACAGTCTCGGGGCCGCACCGGGACGACCTGCAGATACTTATCGAAGGCATGGACGCCGGAGCGTATGCCTCTCGTGGACAGTCGCGGACGGCGGTCCTGTCCATGAAGCTCGCCGAGGCGCGCTTCCTGGCGGATGAGCGCGGTCAGGAGCCCCTGTTGCTCCTGGACGACATGCTTTCGGAGCTGGACTCAGACCGGCGCGACCACATCCTCGCCAGCGTGTCCAGGTACCAGCAATGCCTTATCACCACGACGGAGCCGGAACTTATCGGGGTAGCCTTCCTATCGCGGATGTCCAGGTTCGTCGTCCGACAAGGCCGGATCGATGCGGTCGGGGCGACAACCCCATCCGGGAACGATTTGATCGCGTAGCCGCTAAGAAGCTATCTCAAAAAGGGAGGTGACTTACTCCCACCCGCCCGCCCACAGGGGTTTTTGTTACTGGGGGAACATCCCCCAAACCCCTTGGCAGAGGGGGACACCCCCTCTGCACTCCCCCGTGATGATTTTGAGATAATTACTAATTGAGGGAGGCGTCCAATGGCCGGCAGTCTCACGCAGTCTATCGAATCGGCGGCGCGGCTGATAGTGGAATCAGACCACCTGGTTGCCCTTGTAGGAGCCGGTCTCTCCACGGAAAGCGGCATCCCCACGTTCAGAGGGCCTGGTGGGCTCTGGACTCGTCTCGGCGAGCCGAGTATGCGTGGATACCAGCAGTTCCTGGATGACCCCGCGGCATGGTGGGAGCACCAGCAGGACGACCAGGCGGACCCCGCCCGGACCGAGTTCCGCGAGGCGATAGACAGGGCCGTTCCAAACCCTGGGCACCATGCCCTCGCCGAACTGGAGCGTCTTGGGATTCTAAAGCTGACCATCACGCAGAACGTGGATAATTTACACGTGCGGGCCGGCTCCGAGCGGGTGGCGGAGATCCATGGTAACCGGACCAAGATGCGCTGTATCGCCTGCGAGTCGCGCTGGCCAAGAGACGAGTTCCCTTTCGAATCCTCTCCGCCGAAGTGCCCGGAGTGTGGGGGCCTGGTCAAAGGCGATACCGTGATGTTCGGCGAGCCCATACCACGGGGTGTACTGGACCGCTGCTTCGAGGCGACGGAATGGTGCGACGGGATGCTGGCAGCCGGCACCTCGGCCACCGTCTATCCGGCGGCCAGCTTCCCCCAGACCGTAAAAGGGCGAGGCGGCTATCTGATCGAAGCGAATCCCAACGACACGCCGCTGAGTGCTTTTTGCGACGTAGTGCTGCGCGGTCCTACGGGGGAGACGCTACCAAGGGTGGTTGAACGGGTGAAGGAGATCAAGGGGGTTTGACGGGAACTGGTAGTACATCCACCAGCTAACGGGGCACCGGGGGCTATCTTACTTTCGGGCGGCCAAAATTCCGCGAAGTTCGTCGATCGGTATAGCGTGTCGTATATTGCCGTCCCTGCCTTCGAGGGTCTCCGCCCGCAGGACCGAGTTGACTATGGCCTCCTCGGTGGCCTCTACTACTCCCCTGAAGAGCGGCGTCAGATGAGCGTCGTTTACCTCGGCCCGCTGAGTGGAGTTAGAGAACGAGATGACGAAGTCGCCGCTTCCGTGACCGGCGATTCCCCCTGCCCTGCCCAGTCCGAATGCGGCCCTCCTTCCGATGCGCCCTAGCTGCCGGGCTGTGACCGGCGCGTCGGTGGCCACGACGATTATTATCGAACCGCCACTCCCTTCGGCTGCCCCTGGTGGCAGAAGGTGGGCGCCTACACGCAGGCCGTCGATGCGAAATTCTTGTGGGTCTCCGGTGTTGGTCAGTGTCAACACGCCTACGGTGTGCCGCCCCTGAAGCGAGTCGCATATCCTGGATGACGTTCCGATCCCACCCTTCCATCCGAAGCCGGTCATACCGGTACCCGCACCCACGTTCCCTTCCTCCATGTTCGGCGATGAGGCCGTTTCGATGGCCCTAAAGACGTGGGCGGCCTTGATATGCCGGCCGAGGATATCGTTTAGAAAGCTATCGTTGCATTCGCCGACCACCGGGTTGAAGGAGAAAATATCGGGATTATAGCTGGAGAGGTGGTTGACCAGTGTGTCGGCGACGTTCCATGTGCTTAGAGTGTTTGTGAGGGCTATGGGGCTCTCGATGACTCCCAGCTCTGCGACTTGAGGAAAACCGACCGACTTACCGAACCCGTTGATCACGTGCACGGCGCCTGTCACTTTTTGCCTGAATACGTTCTCCTGGCGGGGCAGGACGACGGTGACCCCGGTACGCACTGGCCCACGACCGACCGTCAGCGGCCCGGCTCCTTCGACGAGCGTGACATGGCCCACGGTGACACCCTCGACGTCGGTGATCGAGTTGTGTGGGCCATGGGACAGCAAGCCGATCTCCAAACCCAGGTCTGTGGCTCTCGGGCGTCTGTTAACCGGCTTAGCGTCTATTTGTTGCTCTTCCACGTACTGTCCAATGCGGCTACATGCCTGGGTTCATCGTGTAAAATACCCCTTTGACGATAGAGCATGTCAATGAAGAGCGCAACCAATTTGACGATCTGGAAGCGGATTCAGAAGGCCTGAAGGTCCACGATCCGTGGCCTAAATGTATCCGGTCGAGTATCATCGGGACACGTGCAGACACACCAACCACGGCGCAATGGCGAACGAACGCCCGCCAAGCCAGGAGGTAAACGATGACGACAAGAACGAAGCTCACACCCGAGGCGGTGTTGGGCTTCAAGAACGTTGCAGACGCCCAGGTCTCGTCGGACGGAAAGATAGTCGCATTCGTGGTGGGAGACCAGTTCATCACCGACACAAAGCTGCCCAGGTCCAACCTGTGGGCGGTGTCGTCCGACACAGGCGACCTCAAACAGCTTACCAGCGGCCCGCGGGCCGATACGACACCCCGATGGTCGCCGGACGGCCAGACCCTGGCGTTCCTGTCGGACCGGGACGAGGACGGGCAGCGCCAGATACTCCTGCTACCGACAAGCGGAGGGGAGGCGGTCCCGCTTACCCAAATAGAGGGCGCCGTCCCCAGTCATCGGGGCCTGAACCCCATGTCATGGTCTCCCGACGGAAAGAAGATCGCTTTTCTTAAAGCCGATCCCGAGAGCCCAGAGGAGAAGCGGCGCAAACAGGAAAAGGACGACTATATCGACTTTGAGAGGGAGCCCAGGTACACACGCCTGTATACGGTCGATGTCGAAACGGGCTCGGTGATATGTGTGTCACCAAACGGGTTGCAGATATGGGAGGCCTGCTGGTCGTCATCGGGGGATGAGTTCGCCGTCGTGGCCTCGGACCTACCCTTCGAACACTCCTGGTACGGGTGCCGTCTGGTGCGGCTGTCGGGGATCGGGGAGTCCGCGCGGACGCTATACGACGTCAGACGCCAGGTGGCCAAGCCCACCTGGTCGCCCGACGGTAGCCTCATAGGCTTCCTCTCCTCCAGTTGGAGCGACAGAAGCTCGGTGGCAGGCGGCGTGTTCGTCGTCTCGCCGGATGGAGGCGAGGCCCGCGAGTTGAGCGCCCACCACGGGGCCAGCGCCACCTGGCTTGATTGGACAGACGACAGCCGCCGTCTCGTCGCCACCGCCCACGACCGCGGGAGCTTCTCGGTGGCCGAGATCGACGTCGCCTCCGCCGACAGGAGGGTCCTGTGGCGCGGTGACGCCATGTTCGCGGAGCAGTCCTGGGCACAGTTCAGCCGGGACCTCGCCGGGAACATCGCGGTGGTGCGAGAGGATGACGAGAACCCAAGAGACGTCTGGTTGGCCCGCCTGCAACCTGACGGGCTGTACTGGAAGCAACTAACGCGGCTGCACGACCATGTCGACGGGCTGGAGATCGGAGAGGTGGAGACAGTCCGCTGGGAAGGGGCCGACGGCTGGGAGATGCAAGGCCTGCTGATCCGCCCACCGGGCTCCGCCCCGGGGGAACGGTGCCCCATGGTCGTGGTGGTACACGGCGGGCCGACCTCGGTGCACAGCCACCAGTATTACGCCGGCCGCGGCTGGTACCAGTTGATAGCGGCCCAGGGCATGGCGGTGTTTCTGCCCAATCCCCGAGGGAGCATGGGATGGGGCCTGGAGTTCGCCGAGAGCAACATCGGCGACATGGGCGGCAAGGACTGGGAGGATATCCGGCTCGGGATAGCCCACTGCGTCGAGAGTGGGATCGCCGATCAGAGCCGCCTGGGTATCGCCGGATGGAGCTACGGCGGGTTTATGACCGCCTGGGCGGTGACGCAGACGGATATGTTCAAAGCGGTCATGATGGGTGCCGGCATATCGGACTGGAGGAGCTTCCACGGCAAGACTTCGCTGAGCGAATGGGACGTAATGTACTACGGAGACGCCGACCCCTGGGAAACCGACGGCCCATTCCAGCGGTTTTCACCCATCAACTACGTGAAGCGGGTCCGGACTCCGACCCTGATAATTCACGGTGAGGAGGACCTGGACGTACCCGTGGAGCAAGGCCACATGTTCTACCGGGCGTTACGAGACCTGGGCGTAGAGACCCAGTTGGTGGTCTACCCCAGGGAACCGCATGGGTTCCAGGAGAAGAACCATCAGTTAGACCTCGGGCGGCGAATATCGGAGTGGTTCGCCAGATACCTGGTCCAGCCAGGGTGAACACCTTATGGTCATCAACAAAATAAATTGGCTATCCGCCATGATGTCATTCTGACCCCGACTCATCGGGGGAAGAATCTGGGGTGGCTGGGTGTAAACAAACGAAACCGACGTTGACCCCGCCCCAAATCCTTCGGTGTCCTTCTGCTGAAGGACTTCTCAGGATGACATAAAGCTCCGGCCAAATATTTTCTTTAATTCCCTTGGGTGATCGCCGTGCGACGACGGGCGCTACACAGATGAGACCGTCCGCTCTTCCACAGACCGTTCGCGGATGGCTCGAAGCTCTTTGAGTGTGTCATCGTCCAGTGGCTCGGGCACATAGCTTTCCAGGATGCTGAGCGTCTCCTCCTTCACCCTGTCGGCCATGCTCTTCCTCCCATCCTTCGCCCACTGCTCATATGGGGTTCTGTCCATGAGATTGGGAAACCAGTGCTCGCGGCGGAAGTGTTTAACCGTATGGTCTTGTGTCAAAAAATGACCGGCGGGGCCGACCTGGTGAATCACATCGGTGGCCAGGGTCTCCTCGTTCACCGGAATACCTTTCAGCATCCTTCTCACCATCCCGATAATCTCGTTGGTCATGACCAGCATCTCGAGGGAACCCATCAGCCCGCTGTTGATGAACCCGGGGTCGTGGACCATGTTGATGCCGGCCAGGCCGTTCATGAGGCAGGAGAAGGTCGACTCGATGGCCGCCTGCTCGTCCGGGAGCTTGGAGTCGCTACACCCCGCCGTGCCCCAGGTTGGCAGACGGTAATGGTGGGCGATGTCCGCGTACCCGGAAAGGGCCAGACTCATCTCGGGCGCCCCGTAGGAGATTGTCCCTCTGGCCATGTCCATTATGGTCGGCACGCCACCGACTACGAACGGGATGCCCTTCCTCTTGAGCTGGGCCATAACCAGGCCGCTGAGGCACTCGGCATTGGCTATGGTCAGGAGGCCCGCCATGGTCACCGGCGCAGTGCCGCCGGACATCGGACAGGGTGTGTAGATCACCGGCACGCCGAATTCCGCCGAATAAAGTAGTTTCTCCGCCGCCTGCGGGACGTGGAAGAGAGGAGAGGCAGGCTCCGGATAAGCCATGACGAACGGGCGGTCGATCAAAGCTTGCCGACCGCCGGCGACGACCGAGGCCATCTCTAGGACATCCTGGGTGCCTCTCCGATCGTTGGTTATGAACACGATGGGTTTTGTCGTGTTGGTGACCGCGGCCTCGAACTCGTGTACGTCTCCCGCGGCCTGAGGTGCATCCTGGGCCGATCCCAGTGGCATGATCCAGTCGTAGTTGGGTAGGAAATCACACAGCTTTGCCGCGTCACGGATGTCCTGTACTCGGGTCGGGCGCCTATCGCCGGTCTGGGTGTCGCGGAAGTAGAGGTTGGTGACCCCGGTCCCGTAGTAGGTCAGCCGTTCCCCTACGCATAGTGGATTCTCGCCATTACGGTCATACAACAGAAAAGTCTCGGGCGCCGAGTCGATGGCCTCTTCCACCAGTTGAGGTGGGATATGGACTATGTCGCCGTCCACTTCGCACCCCGCGTCTCTCAGAAGCTCCAGCGCTTCATCGCATATTACCTTCACGCCTGTCCGTTCCAGTACCTCCAGGGTGGCTTGATGGACCTCCTGAATCTCATCTTCTGTGAGAACGTTCAACCGGACCGTGTCACTCATGGTCGCTGCCTCCCCTGATTTGTGTTCCTGACGTGCTTATACTCGGTTGCAATCCTTCCCAGTGTCAATAGCGGCGAGGCGGATTCGCTCGCATTTAAGCAGCGGTACCGTCAGGTACCAGTCGTTCTCTCAGGGGAATACGAGGCGTAAGAGGGTGGAGTCAGTCGCCTGTTTGACGATCGACGGACGACCTCGAGCCACCGACGACAATCCCTTGGGCGTGGAGATAGTCGATGATGTCCGCCCTGCTCAACAGGCCCACGAGTCTCTCCCCAATCACGACCGGCGCCTGGTTGATCGAATTCTCCGCCAGCAGGGCCAGCGCTTCGGACAGGTCGTCGCCCGGATGGAGGACCCAGAGCGGTGTCGGACTCATACCTTGCCGGACCGTCAAGGTATTCCACTCGTCGCGTGGTATCGCACTAACGTCGGCCAGGGCAAGAATACCGATCAGTCTGCCCTCGTCGCATACGGGGAGCGATACCCTGTCCTGCCGTAGAAGGTAAATATTTACTGCTTCGGCCAAAGACATGTCCGGTCCGATGGCCGCGGGGTCTCTACCCATCACGTCTCTGACCAGGGCCGCATCGACGGCCGGTTGAGGTCCTGATTCCCTGTGGATCCGCGTGGCCGCGTTAAAGATAAACCACCCGATAAATCCGGACCAGACTCCCGCCGACACGTTTCCCTCCAACACCTCGAATACACCGAGGGCTATCAGCAATATGCCGATAACTTGTCCCCCTCGGGAAGCAAACTTTGTGGCGGTGGCCATGCTGCCGGTAATCGCCCAGACGACCGACCGCAGGACACGGCCGCCGTCCATCGGGAAGGCCGGGAGGAGGTTGAATACCGCCATCATCAGGTTGGTGACCCAGACGGAGCGGATGATTGCAGTGAAGGGAGTGGCGTCACCAGGGGAGACCAGGTCCACTATCCCCAGCAAGCCAGACAGGAGAAGGCTGGTCGCCGGGCCTACGGCGGAAATTACAAACTCGTCTCGGGGGTTACTCGGTTCCCGACCGAGGTTACTTACGCCTCCCAGTAAAAATAGAGTGATGCCCTCCACCGGGAAACCACGGGCCCTGGCCACGAAAGAGTGAGCAAACTCGTGAACCAGCACTGAAGCGAACAGCAGAAGTGCGACGACGGTTCCGGTGGCCCAGTAGGTTGCCGTAGTCCAACCTGGGTCCGCCCCAGGCAGCAGATAACCATCCGGTAGGAGTCGCTGTGACAGATACCAGGAAAATAGTCCGAGGACCAGGAACCAGGAGTAGTGGACGCCCACCCTGATCCCGGCTATAGCACCCAGACTGATCGTGCTTCTCAACAGGGCAGCTCTCGGCCTTCAATGAGGGGCGAAGTGGATCCTTCCCGATCGATGTTGGTGTCCAACGGTTCGGCCTTTCCAGCCTTCACCATATTCATCAAAAGTAAAATGTGTAGGCGTCCCATTAACCTATCCCACGATCGTGACACCGATGAGGCGGCCCACGCCGAAGGTGATGGAGGCTGCCACACCACCTGCCAGGATCATCCTGAGCCCACCCCACGCGATGCTTTTACCGGTCATCGCCGCCAGGACGCTGCCCACCAGGACTAGCGCACCGGCGCTTAGACCTGCGCTAAGGCTGAAGGCGAGACCACCGGCGCCTAGCAGGTACGGAATGATGGGCACTATCGCCCCGGCCACAAAGGCAATAAAGGAGCTTAACGCGGCCCCCCATGGCGATCCAAGTTGCCCGGGGTCCAGTCCGAGTTCCTCACGAGCCATGGTCTCCAGAGCCACGTGAGGCCGTGTCATTATCTGTTTGGCGATTCCCTCGGCGTCCTCTTCGGAAAAGCCCTTGGCCTGGTAAATAAGCACCAGTTCCTCATGTTCTTCCTCTGGCCACTCCTCGATCTCGGCCTCCTCCAGGCGGATTCGGTGCTCGTAGACATCACGTTGGGAGCGCATCGAGATGTACTCACCGGCGGCCATGGAGAACGCGCCCGCCAACAGTCCGGCGACCCCGGCCAGAAGAATAATATCAGGCTCACTGGTGCCTCCGGCCACGCCCATGACCAGGCTGAAGTTGGAAACCAGGCCGTCGTTGCCCCCCAGCACGGCGGCGCGCAGACTGCCGCCGTCACCCCACACCTGCCCCCTCTCTGACCGGAGAGCCGCCAGTGGGTCGCCATTGGCCATCTCGCGCAGCACGCGAGCGTGACGTCGCTCCTCGACAACCAGGTCTCGCGCCTCGGGGTCGTCGGAGTAAGCGGCTATGTCCTTGGCCTCGCCCCTGACCAGCCAGGGTACAACTCGGGCAGTCCCAAAGAACCTGGCCGCCAGGCGATACATACGGATTTTGAAATCGTGCCTCGCCGGTCTCAGTTCGCCGGGGTCCACACCCAGTTTTTCGGCCCATCTCGAGGCGTGACGCATCTCCGCTTGCGCCAGTCTATCGAACACCTCGGCCCTCTTGGAGTCGCGTTCGGTTTCAGCCATGGATTTGTACATAGCTGCCGCTTCAAGCTCTCCTTTTAGAAACTCTTTGTATCGCGTTTTTCTGTCGTTATTGACGGTGTCGCCCACTGAGACCTCTCTACACTAGAACAATTTCGATAATTCTTGGGAGCCGGTTCTTTCGATTCACCGGATTTCCTGATCAATCGTAACCTTCCTGGGTGGCGTCGGGCAAGGATTTTCCTGCCGCCTCTCCCTGACTGGGATTGCCCGGAGACGCCACATGGGCGTCTAACGTGATCGGCCATAAACCGGCCGCTTATCGTGCCTGCGTCGCCAGTAGTTGGGGACCACCGGCTCCATCGGTTTGAATTACGGTTTTGCTCTGACCGCCCATCCCTCCACGTTTTCTCACGACATCCTCACGATTTTCGCGGACTTCTCACGGTTTCCTCATGGTTTGTGAAATATGGTACTAACAGAAGGAAAACGAGAATTCAAACAAGAGAAAGGAGGTTATCCATGGCAACACTAACAAAGACGCACGTGGATACACTGCCGGAGTTTCGTGAGGCCCCGATTGGGGAAACCGTGGCCCAGGAGATCGAAGAGATTGTGAGCCGCCCATCTCACAAGATCAGATACGTTTGGGCTGGATTGAGACTATCGATGGGTTGGATCTTCTTCTGGGCGTTCATAGACAAGCTGTTCGGGCTTGGATTCGCGACCGGCGCAGACGGTGCCTGGCTCGCCGGAGGATCCCCGACGTTCGGGTTCCTGAGCTTCGGGACCGACGGCCCGCTGGCAGGCATGTACCAGGGGATGGCCGGGAACGTAGTGGTGGACTGGATGTTCATGTTGGGACTGCTGGCAATCGGGCTCCCCCTCTTGCTTGGCATAGGCGTCAGGTTGGCAGCGGCGGCGGGGGTGATCATGATGCTCCTGATGTACACAGCGGCGTCGCTGCTGCCCGATAACAACCCGTTCATGGACGACCACCTGGTCTACGCGGTCATCATGATCGGATTGGCCGTGGCGGGTGCGGGAAAATGGCTCGGGCTCGGGAAGCCCTGGGCCAACACAAGGCTGGTCCGGAAATACCCGATCCTGGAATGAGTGCCTGACCGACTCTGACATTATCGAGTGAACTGAGCCGTTCCAATGCCCGAGGGACTCCTCGAATCGAGGAGTCCCTCTTCGTTTGGGCGGGTGTCACCCCTACAACCGATAGGCCCGCCTTGGCATTTAGTGAGTGAGACCCAAACCGGTCCGCACGGCCTTGAGGCGGTCCAGGTTTTCTTTATCGGGCCCTTCCCCTCCGAAGCCCGGCACCTCCAGGATGAACGGTACATCGCGGAATGCCGGATGGCCCATGATCACCTCGAACCCATGCTGTCCTATATAGCCCTCGCCGATGTTTTCGTGACGGTCCTTCCCAGAGCCATGCTCGACTTTGGAATCGTTGGCGTGGACCACGACCAGCCTGGTCAGGCCGATCTCTTTATCGAATTCTTGAATGACGGCATCAATACCGTCCGGGTCGACCAGTACATAGCCGGCGGCGAAGCAGTGTTGAGTGTCCAGGCACACCTTGGTCCGGTCGCTGCCCACGGCGTCGACCAGACGGCCGATCTCCTGGAAGGAGGCGCCGATTTGCGCGCCCATTCCAGCGCAGTTCTCGACGATGAGCCAGACATGTTCCGGACTCCTGGCGAGAACCTCCCTCAGGGCCTCGGCAGTCTGATCTAGGACGGAGTCGAAACCGGCCCCTTTGTGGCTCCCGCCGTGAAATATGACACCGGATGCGCCTATCCGGTCCGCGGCATTCATATGGTCCGAGAGGGAGTCCACGGACTTACGCACCAGGTCCGGGGACCCGCCGACATTGACCAGGTAGATACCGTGCAGGAATACCGGGGGAATATTTTCGTCTTTTGACTTTTGCTTGAAGGCGTCCATCTGATCATCGGGAATGGGCTTGAAGGCCCAGGCCCTGGGAGACGACGCGAAAATCTGAATTGTCTCCGCACCGATGGCCTGTGCCCTGTCGACAGCCTTGGACAACCCTCCCGCGGTGGATACGTGGGCTCCGATTTTCATCTTTAATCCTAGTGTCTTACTTTCTTCGGGACTGCGAGCGATTACTCGCCGAGCGCTTTGCCGCATTGGGAGCAGAAGCGTGGCGTTTCCGGTAGATTTATCTCACCTCCACAGTGAGGGCAGTATTTCAGCCGCGAGGGCCCGGATTCCCCGGGAGTGGATTTACTTATCATGACCCCCTCGCCTACTTTCGAGGCGCCCGACTCCAGAACGTCGCCGCCGATTTTTGTCTCCGTGATGCTGGTGGGCCCGGCGTAGTATGAACCCTGGACCTGGATGGTCTGATTGATGGGTGTTTTGCTCTCTTCGACGGCCGCAACCGTGACATAGAGGTCGAGGGTATCCTCGCATTCGTAACCGCCTTCAAAATCTCCAGGCGGTGTGATCCACGGGGCAAATGTCACATCGAAGCGAAGATGGACCTGCCGTCCCGCCTCTGTCGGTTTGAGCGAAAAAGAGCACTCCCGTGTCTCGCCGACTGGGATCCCTTCTATTTCCGGTAGGCCTCCCTCGATCTCCACCGGTCCGTCGACCCGCACAATCTCAATCCCCTGGAGGGGTAGCTCGGTCTTGTTGGTCAGCCTGAGCTGCAGCGTGTCCCACTCATTGACTCTCAGTCCCTCGGCCGCGAAGAGGTCCAGTCCCAAGGAGGGCGGAATTCCCGTCACAATGACGGGACCACGGTTGGCGCCTTCGGACAGGTCGCCTTTCAGGCTCAACACCAGGTCCTGACCGAGTGTTTTCGCCGCCTCTGTCAGCGATAGAGTCAACTCTGTGAGGGCCGAACCGCTCCACCGACCGGAGGCATCGCCGCTGAGCGCCCCGTGCCTCTTGACTGCCTCCGCCAGCGGCCTGATGAACCCCGGGTCGCCCATCCAGACCAGGAAATCAATTACCTGCTTGAACTGCTCCGGGTCGCTGAGCCTGCCGTGATAGATCGTGCCCACAATCTCGAAGTAGGACTCGGCCTCCTGGAACATGGCAAGACTGTTACAGAGGAGGGTTAATACATTCTGGTCTTCTCCGCCTCTCAGCCTTTCAACGGCCAGGCGGAACGCCTCGTCCACGGAAGCGTCACCCAGAGAGTTCTGCATCGCGACTCGCTCGTCGTCGTTCTCCAGTTCCACTTCGGCTATGGCAACGATTCCCGAGTTGATCTGGCCCAGCACCGCCTCATCCCGGTCAACGCTCAACCTTCTCAGCAGGTGCTGCAAGACACCGGGAAGGTCCGCCTGCCGATCGTCGTAGAGTTCCAACAGCCTAATGACGGCGTCGATACGCCTCTGGGCGTCAGTGTCGTCGTTTAATTCTTGCGCGATCGTTTCCAGGTCTTTCTTACCCGAGCCAAATAACGGCATAATTTCTCCTTCGACCTCCCGGCTATCGAGAGGGCGAGGCCCTGGAACAGCGGCGACGTCCTAGCGTGTGGTCGATCATAAGACCGCCGACAATAGTCAGGGGTCTTCAGCAGTGATTTTTCGGAGTGTATCACAGGCCTATCGACGATCGCTCCCGGTAGTCGGCCGTTGCTCGGGACGATAGGCTAGCCTATAATCCCGACTACGCCTTACATGGTCAGTAGTAAAGAATAAACCGGCGAGTCATAGTCCACCGGAGCAGTGTCTGGAATTGACCAACAATCAAAAAACGATGCGGGCGTTGATTCTGGAAATCCCTGGCGAGGAGCCGTCTCTGCGGGTCAAGCATGTGCCGGTGCCCGACCTGGGTCCGGATGAGGTCCTGGTACAGGTGGCGGCATGCGGTATTTGTTATCACGACATCGCGGTCATGCGGGGAGTCTTGCGCCGTGGGGTGAAGCCGGACGTCGTCCTGGGACACGAGATCTCGGGCCGGGTTGTAGAGACAGGAGAGGCGGTGGAATCGGTCGACGTGGGCGCCCCGGTTGTGTCCGCGCTGACGACCTTCTGTGGACGATGCCGACGGTGCCTTGAAGGCAGGGAGTACAGGTGTGTCGAAGGCCGCGGGATCGGCCACGCAATAGACGGTGGGTTCGCGGATTTCGTGAAGCTTCCCGCCACCAGTGTGTTACGCGTCCCCGAAGGTATCTCCCTAGAGGACGCGGCAGTCATCGCCTGCCCGATCGGTGTTTCGCTGCACGCCCTCACAAACACGGCAACGGTGGCGTCCGGATATACGGTCCTGGTCACCGGCGCAGGGGGTGGCCTGGGCGTTCACACGGTCCAGGTCGCCTCGGCCCTTGGAGCACGGGTACTGGCCGTCACAACGTCCCCGGAAAAGGCGGTGCAGCTGGAGCGACTGACCACAGCCGAGATAATCCTGGCCGACGAATTGGACTTCGCGGAGATCGCCCTGGCATACACCGAGGACCGGGGCGTGGACGTGGTGGCCAACACCGTGGGGGGAGTCTTTTTTCAGTCCTCAATCAAAAGCCTCACCCAGTTTGGGAGGGTGGTTTTACTCGGGGAGGTCACTGGGGAGAGGGCCGGCGTCAACGTCGCCGAGATACTGTTCCGTGACGCGACGATTGTCGGGTCCACGGGTGCCAACCCGGACCAAATCACGGCCGCCGCCCAGATGGTCGCCGCCGGCCTTGTGAGGCCGGTCATATCGCAGAGATTCACACTGGAGGATGCGCCGGCCGCCTACCGCCTCATGCGGGCTGGAAAGACCTTCGGGCGTGTGGTATTGGTGCCATGAAACGGGGAACCGGCCGGTAGGTGCCGACATACGATCCGGCCCTATCCAGGGGGACAGTATCGAAAGCCCGGCCCCGGCTGCAGATGGCGAGGAATTGTCAATCCCCAAGGAAAATACACGTCCGAGAGTAGCTTTACGCGGGTTGAACATCGAATTACCGCTGGGTATAATATCCGCCACCGCGAAACTCGGAAGGAGGGGGTAATGGAGAGCTGCCATCGCACCGAGCAACCCGGATCACCTCTCGGCGACACCCGTAGTCAAAATGAGGCTTCACATGGACTATATCGCGTGGACGAGACGGTTAACGGTTTTGGGGATGGCTGCACTCGTAGCCATGGTCCTCTCCGTCGGAACAGCGAAGGCCGCCACCATCACGGTCACCAACCTCAACGATAGCGGTGCCAACTCGCTACGGCAGAGGATTACGGACGCGTCGGCGGGGGACACCATTGATTTCAGCGTGACGGGTACGATCACCCTGGCAACCGGCCCACTGACGATAAACAAGAACTTGAATATTATCGGGCCGACCTCGGCCGGTCTGACCGTCGACGGCAACAGCGCGAGCGAGGTCTTCAATATCGGCGGGGGCACCACCGTTACGCTCTCCTGACCTGCCCCCCATCTTTGTACCACTCTTTATGTTAGTCCTACAAGGGCAGGGACCAT
>CAZEDC010000124.1:0-36871 GCA_964510985.1 uncultured Dehalococcoidia bacterium | reverse complement strand
CACCTGTTGCGATAGAAGTCCTCCCAGGAGCGGGAATCATCGCTTATGCTGAACCACTTGCTCTTCAAGGTCTTACCTCCACTCTTTTCGTGCCGAAACGCAGCCCTAGCACAGTGAGCAAAATAATGATGATCGCACCTGCCGCCAGGGTAGGAGCGTATAGGTCAGGTATGTCGGTGGGCGCCGTCTCCGCAGTCTTCAGATAGGCAATCACGTCCTCTACCTGCTGTTCGCTCAACCCCAGGTCAGGCATCTGTAGGCCATATTGTTCGCGGTTGGCGACAGAGGTGGGATCGTTTTGGTCGTGTTGGACCGAGGGAGACAGGATGTGGACTTTGAGCCACGACTCTTCCCTTCTCTCGGTAACACCCTCGAGGTCCGGCCCGATTTTGACACCGTCCCCGATCGTATGACAGGCAACACATCTTTGCGAGAATACAGTCTCCCCTTCTTCGGCAGACTGGGCCGGCGGAGCGGCCTGAGAAACATGTTGGGGCGTGAGCGCCAGGGCCGTCAGCAGGCAAATTAACAACAGCAACGCTCGGCGAGCTGTCGGCCCAACTTCCACCGCACCCATAGACGCTGCTCGAATCCAGGTGCGACTGTGCACGGCGATCAAGCTATATAGCATGGTGGAGACACTCCTGCATCTGTTGGAAATGGGCCGCAAACGATGAATGAAGTGCGAACATGGGCACCGCCAGGATAAAGGCGGCGAACATCAGGTGCAGTTGGGCCGCCATCCACACTGCCAGGCGGCTGCCGACGGCCGGTAGTTCGCGGTACTCTCCCGGTGGAGTCGGACCCTGGGCCCAGACGGTCCCAACCCCGACGAGCAGCAACAACGCCGCCAGTGAGAATGTTATGTATAACTTCCGGGTCCGAATGACGCATATCCTTCTACCCGACTAACCGACCAGGGCTATCTATGTGCTCATAAGTTTGTGTTTTACTTCACATTTCTCGGCGGTAGAGTTCTCCCTCATCGGGTAAGTCGGGAATGCCAGGTGGGCTTACCGGGGGCCGGTTGAGCCCGATTCGCTGGCAATGAACGCCAGCACGTCAGCCACACGCCTAAAGTAAGTAACCTGAGCCGCTTGACTGGGGCGTACCCGCCAACGCCACTCCGGCTCAGCTTCAACTTGTTGCGGCTCCAGCCAAACAGTTATGAGAAAGGACACCGGCCTCGTCTTTTGATCAGTCATTCTTCGACGGCCGGTCCCTCCTCTCGTTACATTTTTCACACCCTTATCTTTCATCTCACTTACACACAGCCGTTGATTTTTTTCACCGTGGCGCCTTTTGGCGAAAGCGATGTCCGGCGCGGGTCCCGTGTTACGCGATTTTCCTTCACCGATGTAACGGGGAGCGAATATCGGGAGACCGTCAGAGGCCGCTTATAGATTTGGTGAGTATCGCGCGGTCGAGCCCGCTCGGAACACTACTTACCCCACCGGGCTTACTGCGGACTTACGCGGAAGTCAAAAAAAACACCCGCCGGGCGGCGGGTTCGTCGATGGAGCGGTTTAAGCCCTGCCTCAGGGTCCGTGGTTGTTCCTAATGAGCGAGAAAAGCTGTTGTGTTTCCGGCAGCGGGTCCACGCCCAGTTCCCGTTGAAGAACGTCGATGCACACCCGGTACTCGCGCAGGGCCTCATCGCGCCGCCCGGCTGCCCAGAGGGCTTGCATCAATCCCCGGTAGTTGTCCTCCCTGAGGTGGTCGATCCTCAAGGTCCGCCTGTAGGCCATGATGCTCTTTTCCGCGGAATCCTTTTCCAAATAGAAGATAGCGAGCTTTCTGAGGACATCGTGACAGACCTGCTTGAGATGCTCCCGCTCCTCCCAGCACCACTCGGCGTAGGGCTCTTCTTCCAGGAGGTCGCCTCGGTACAGGTTCACAGCCGCCTCGTAGGCACTTATAGCCGCAGTGACGTCTCCTGCTCGTTCCAGCCGCTCCCCAAGGCTGACGTTTTCAAGGAATTCCCTAACGTCTAGCCGGAACGGCGCGTCAGGGTTGAAATAGTAGCGATTACCGCCGCCGCAGACGTAGACCCAGCGTTGGTCCTGATGCAAAGGCTCCACTACCCGCCTCAACGTGTGCATCAGCACGTACAAGCGGTTAGCGGTGGCCTCGGGGTCCGCCTCAGGCCACAGGAGCTCCACCAGAACATCGCGTGGCACCGGGCGACCGCCATGAATCAGAAGTACCTTGAGGAGAGTCAGCGCTCCACGCCGCGGAAACATCTCGGGTGTGACCAGCTTGCCCTGGCGGTAGAGTTCGAAGGCACCAAAGCACCGGATCTCCAGAAATGGGCGGTCAGACCCGGTATCTGGGCTGGAGGCCTCCTGGATACTCCGTTGGAGTGGGTCCTTCCCCTGGACGACCTCTCGCTCTCGCTCCTGTTTCAACGCGATCTGGTAAGTCAGAGCCAATTTCTGATTCTTGACACTCGTCCACGCCTGTCCAATAACCTGCGCCGCCTGCTCTGCCAAATTCAGCATCCTGGGTAAGTATTTGGTCGGAGGTGATGGAATGGGTCCGGCATAGCCCAACTGGACGACGCCTATCTCCTGCTTACCCGCCACCAGCGGCAGGCAGTAGACCAATGCGGCGCCTGCATGCACCCGTTGGCAGGGGGTGGGCCACCGGTGTCGGGATCCGTGTAAGGCTATCCCATGTCCGCCGGCCAGGGCGGGACAGGCCTGTGTGTTTCCCGACCGGATGTCGGGACAGACCACTCTCGAGAATTCGCCATCCGTTACCCGCCGCACCACTCCGCCGACGCTCGGGTCGTACAGAAGCAGCGCTCCTCCGTCAGCGCTCCCGGTCAACACCATCTGGTGTAACAAATTACGCAGAAAGCTATCAAGGTTCTGTTCTCCGTCCCGTGAGAGCTCAGGCAGTCCTGCTCCAATGGTCTCTCGGGCCTGAAGGAGTCCGGCTTGCAGGACGGTGCTAATGGGGCGACTGGCCCACGATAGAAGGCGGAAGGCCCGTTCGAGGTCAAATTCAGGCCGACGAGCGGCTAGGTTGAGGGCGCCAATGACACCACGGGACCCAATGATTGGGACACAGACGTAGGAGTGAAATCCCTTTTCCTTCACGCGGGTTCGCAGGTAACGAGGGTCCTCGAGGAGATTGTGAGTCAAGACCGGCTCTCCACGTCTCATGACCAGCCCTGGAAAGCCCTCGCCGGGAGGGAAGCGGGTGATCTGTAAAAATGAGGCTTTGAATAGTCCCCGATAGGCAGAGAGGAGCATGTCCCCGCCTTGGGGTTCGGCCAGGAACAGTTCTGCTGCCTCCGCGTTGGTAGCTTGTCGGAGCCAGTCCAGGGCCTGTTCGATGCTTTGCTCCAGGTGCTCAGGCGAGAGGGACGTTGAGATGGTTGCCAGGGATACCAGGTCGCGCACGGTGTCTGTAGCAGAGGCCGTAGTCAAGCCACGGGTGGAACTGATGGGGGTGCTGCCTGCCGGGAGCGGGAACTCCTGGCGGAGCTGGATCAATACAGCGAGGGCACCGCTCTGAGACCCGGGAAGGGCTATCAGGTCTTCGATGAGCCGCCTCTTTGGGCTCTCTTTGGTTGACAATTGCAGGGAGCAGCGGGCGGTCTGGTGACCGCTTCGTATTGCCCTGATAGCGGAACAGTTTGGCTGGCAGACTGCCCTACCGAAGGAGTCGGTTCCCTGCACCACCTCGTAGCACGGCCGTCCCGGGGCAGCCTCGATTGGAAACCCGGGGGTTACGCTGGATGAATTGCTCCACTCGACGATCCGCTGCCGGTCGTCGATTACAAACCATACTTCCGGTAATGTCCTCGCTACCCCCGGTTCTGTTTCCATGGAACTCCCTGGCGTTCGGCCTATAAGGCATACGAACGAGGCTGTGATGTCGCGCCACGACACCACAGTTTGAGTAGCCATTTGGCACCCAGGTACGAAGCCTCATCATACCACGGTTTGGGACAATCCAAAATAACGGCCCTCTCCAGACCGGTGGGCCGGGGGAGGGATAAGCGACCAGCGTCGCGCAAAATCTCATGGCCGGTGTAAGGAAAGTGGAAGTCCTTCCATGTGCAAGGGTAGACCTCTGGTGGGGAGGTGATTCTTTGCTCCTTCGATCCTCATCGTAGACGACCACGAGTTGGCCCGGGGTGCCATACGGACGGCCATGCAGTTCTGCACGTGCGCTCGAGCCGAGATCGTTGGCGAGGCAGAGGACGGAGCGACTGCCATTGAGTTGGCCCAGCGATTGATGCCAGACGTCGTCACCATGGACATAGGTCTCCCCGAAGTCTCGGGGCTGGCGGTGACCCGCAGATTCAAGGAGGACAACCCTAACCTGTAAAAGGGTAGTGGTGTGACGCTGCATGGGGATCGGCAAAACCGAGAAGAAGCGATCAAATCCAGGGCGGTCTCTTTAGTAACCAAGGACCGCCTGATAAATGAGTTGCCCGACTGCCTTGATTCTCTGGCGGACCAAGGCCATGCCTAAAGTGGAGACTGCGAACCGTGAGGCGGATCAGTCGCAGCAGGGGTGAGGGGTCCTGGCGTAGGGACAGGCGCATCCCAGACCTTCGAGCAGGTGGGCCGGCCGATCCTGCCATATCGCCGGGCGAGGCGCAGTGCCCGTTAGGGATTGATCCCCGTCTAGTCTATCCGATGGCGATCGGGAGAACAGGTGAATGAAACTCTTCACAGTTCTATTTGTGCTTGTTGTTTTCACTGTTCTGGCGATGGCCTTCGGAGAACCCGAGCCCACTCCCACCGCTAACCCTACGCCGGCTCCGACGTCGGTGCCTCCTGAAACGCTCATCACCTTCTCCGACCCCGGCCTAGCGGCCGGCATAAGGTCTGCCCTGGGCAAGGGTCTGGGCGAGGCGATAACAGGGGCGGATTGCGCAAGGCTCACGGTGCTCAACGCCGCCAACCGGGACATTGCCGACCTCTCCGGTCTGGAATATTGCATCAACCCGCAGGGTTCCCCTACCGTTCTCCTCTATCTTGAAGGCAACCGGATAAGCGACATCTCACTCCTGGTCGAGAACCGCACGCTGGGCGCAGGAGCCTTTGTAAACCTTCAGAACAATAACCTTGATCTGCGGACGTGCTCGGACGACCTGGAGAATATCAGGGCCTTACAGGATAGAGGGGTGACTGTTGCCTACGGCCCCGCCTTTCCCGACCGCATTATGAATCCGCCTGACTCTACCTTCCCCAATGCCTGCCTCGAGACAGCCGCCAGTCGTGCCCTAGACAATCCCCCGCGGGAGGAGTTAATGGCGGCGGAACTGACTGAGCTCGCTGAGCTCACGGAACTATACGGCACAGGCTCGAGCATTGCCGATCTTACGGGTATCGAGCATCTGGCGAACTTGACGCAACTCGACCTTACGAGGAACCAGATAAGCGACCTCTCACCCCTGGCCTCCCTCACCAACCTGACCTCGCTCAACCTTGAGGGCAACCGGGTTAGCGACATCTCGCCCCTGAAAGAGAACAGCGGGCTGACGCCGGGCTGACGCCGCGTTTCGTAGCTGGACCAAGCTAAAACCCATATGCGTTTATAAATACATAGGGAGCGAAGCACAGGGCGGAAGTTCAAAACTAGGTTGGTAGGGCTACAAGAGGTGTAGGGTGTCAGCTAGGGCGAAATCTCCCCGAATATGGTGTACACATTCCACTAAGTGTGCCGTGCCGTGATACGACATCAGATATCCGTACCTGGTGCAGCGATACCGCCGGTGGGCTACTAGAGCCGATCATTCAATAAACGCTCTCGATCGCTCCTGAGGTATGCATGGCATAGTGGTTCATCGAAGGCATCTGAAGTAACTGTGTCCATTTTCTAAAGGTGTAGGGTTTTCGCCCCATTAACGCCCCCTTTACGCCCCCTTTTTCGTACCTCCTCAAACCTAAAGCTTATGTTGTTTTGTATTTGAGCGACCTATAAGGACTGGATAGGAGGGGTGCTACGGTAGGGTTACTGCAGAGCCCACTCATATTCGCTCGTAGCAGTGGTATCAGTAGAGTCCCAGGAAGTACTGTAAGAGAAGAGATCAGGTGATGTAGACAGTCTATATGGGACGGCGATAATCTTACCTTTGTCAACGCCGTTCGAGATTTGACCCACAACGGGACCGGGGCAGTTGTTCTAAAGTGATCTGCCAGTTCTTCGTTGATACGGGGACGAGTTCGACCTTCCCCTGTGTACCCGTTCTCGGGCGATCACCTGATGGCCCGTAAGGCTGTCCCGGAAACTGGTATTTCGGGGGAAAAGGTGTCCCAAGTCCGTTCAAGGGTTGATGCAAGTTCGTTAGCTGGGTTGCCGCAGGTCCACTACCTGAGTTGATGCAGGTCGAAGGAGGAGTCCTCGTAGCTGGTAAAAGCTAAGAGTTGAGTTCCTGGAGGTGGTGTAAGAGAAGAGATGGCCTAGAAGACGAAGTGACCAGAGGTTGCAGATCATGGCGAGAGACTGTTACCAAGACTTCAACAGATCGGTCGGAATACACGCAAACAGCGACGAAAGTCATTCGAGCATCTTCAATACCTGTTGGGATTTGAGGGGAGGGTCACGATATCCATCTCTGCAACTCAGAGGACCTGCTAAAAGAGAATCCTGAATATGGTCAGCAGCTGCGACACCCCAACCTGAGAATAGCCGCAAGCGTATAGCCGGGTACACAGTTCCTCCGAGAGTGATCGTCCTCTGCGGTATTGGCGTTAACAGCGGGTAAGATCTGACGAACCTACGTATTGGGGCGTTTTTTCTCACGGCCACGATTCGTTAGTGGTGCACATTGAAAATCAATCAGATACGTCCGCCGGCGAGGAGCGCACGCCTAAGAACACTTACAGGTACACCCGGTCAAGCTAGTAGAGGTTGAGCTCATGTACACGCGCTTGTCCTTCGTCCGTGCACCGGATTTTCCACTACTGGCCGAACGGAAAATTGGAGTTTGGACGGGGAGACGGGGGAGGGTCGAACTACACTATGAACACGGAGTGCCGGTGCTTCTGGCAGCCTAGGCCACAGTGGCAATTCCGAGTCCTAGGCCTGGCGAACGGCCTGAAGGCTGAAAAGGGAGACGGCGATCAGCAATGCCGACGGGGCCACGCCCAGCGTAGGGAGTGAGGCGCCAGCGCAGGCTGGTCGCCGCCAACAGTGCTTTGGACGCACCTAGTTTTGGTGCAGGAATCTCCCCTCACCCCTCCGCGGCTACCTCTCCAGGGATTTTGATAATGGACCTGCCAGAACCCTTTCGTACGTTGACTCCTGCACCGGTGGTGCTCCGTGAGCGTCTCTCGGGCCCGTCGGATGCTTGACCAGGCCAGCCACGAGAGCCAGCAGCCCGACCAGCGCGATAAACACCTGTATACCTCCAAAGATGCCCCGGACTAGAGGCGGAGAAAATAGAAAGGCTCCGGCCGCCCACGCGAGGCCCCGTGCCACGCCGTTGCCGTGTGTGTCTTTGATTCGTCTCCTGCGATAGGGCGAGAGTTTGTCGCGCTACCAGGTACTCGTCGCCGGTATCGAGATCCGGTGGGGTGGGTCGACACAAGCCTGTGTCGACCCACCCTCGACAGTTACGAACGCGTTTCAACGATGCGAGGTCAGAGCGTCAATCCTGAAATTGTATTTCGGCTTGTTCACCTCGGATAGGCTCTTGGATTCTCTATTCTTACGGTAGGGTCACCTCTATCCATTATCCATCCGCCCGACGAGCTCTGGATGTGTCCTGCGTCGGTCCAGCCGGTGTCGGTCTCGTCGGCGTCCCAGTAGGCCAGCGCAAAAGCGGAGGTGCCACCGGCGGTAAACTGAGCATCGTCGGGGTCGCCGGTCTGCAGCTTCCTGGACATCTAGAATATCCATGTGCCGTCTGCGCCGTTGCCCTGCGCGCGGGCGGTGTGCTCCCAGACGCCCGCCAGGGAGTTCTCGGCCGTTGCCGAGCCGTCGTCCTCACGCTCCGTGGGAGTGGTGGAGTACTCGTCGTCGAAGTTACATGGCGGGTCGTTGCCACCGGTAATACCGGTGACCCCGCCGGACGTTTCACCGGCGACGCAGTCCAGCTCCCAGTGCCATGTGTCCACCTTGCCCAGGGAAGTGCCCTGGTCCTCCTCGGTGGTGCCCATGTGAGGGGCTGCGGGGTCGTCGATGCGAATCATGACGCCGATGGCGGGCGAGAGGTGGTGGTCCTCGAGTACGAAGTCGTAGTCGTCGGGAACCTCCAGTAAGACGTATATCCTGTTACTGTCGGCTGCCACCCGTAGGTCAACGTTGATGGGCCCGACCTCGCCGAACTCATGTCCGGCGATGGGCCTGATGCTCTGGAGGGTGATGGAGGCCGGAGCGATGTTGCTCCAGTCTGCGGTGTCGCCGTCCACATTGATTGTGGCGGAGGCAGCCTTGATGGTGGTGGGCAGCTTGACTTCGATCCATCCGCCCGACGAGCTCTGGATATGGCCGGCGTCGGTCCAGCCGGTGTCGGTCTCGTCAGCGTCCCAGTATGCCAGGGCCAGGTTAGCGGTGCCATACCGGGGCCCGACCGATACAAAGGCCCGTGCGATGTCAAAGCGTGTGGCATCAGCTGCAAGGGGCGGCCACCAGGACCAAATGTAATCGTCTGCAACGGACAACCTTGCCTGTTCTCCTGCCCCTACCCCTATGAAGGGCCTTGTGTCCTGAATGACGGCCGAGTGGTGACCCAGGGCCAGAGTGGCATTGGCGGAAGGGAGAGCAGGCCCATCATGGATATCCCCGTTATTACCATGGGACCTGTCGTCAACGGGCGAACTGCTGAAGAAGTCAGGTGGCGGCAGGCGGAGTCGGATAGAGCACGAAGAGAGTTAGAGGAATGGAGGCAAGCTCCGATTCCGTACTACCCCCGCGTGCTCCAAAAGTATGTTCTCAACCCAAAAGACCCCCTGGATGTCGGATTGACCGTTCTGACAATGGGCTGGGGTAAAGGAGTTATGACTGGCGGTAAAGTGGGTTGGACGGGGTGGAAAGGCGCGAGAGCGGCATGGCCTGCATTAAAAGCGGCGCTCCGGTCACAAAAACGAAAACTAGCGGACTGCTGGAAAGGAATGAAGAGTTTGTTTTCCAAGAAGCCAAAGTGGAAGACGAACTTGACGCCTGCTGGATTAAAGGAGCTTGATGCCACACTTAAGGCACAAGAAAAGGCAGTGTTTGATCAGTTCGGCAACCCTGACATCATGAACGCTCCGCGTCGTGGCCAGACTACTCGAAGTCTTTTAGATATGCCAGAAGGTCAGAAGACTTTTGGCAGTGGGGGGAATATCGGCGGGGTAATGCAGTACCCCGACGGCCGTATAGTTGGCATACCGAAAGAGTGGGCGAGGTAATGCAGAACGATGGCCTTCTATCTTACGTGCACAGGTAGGCAAGAGCGGTATAACCGATCTGCCGCGGGCAACGCCAGAGACCTGACAATTGGACGTGGTGGGTCTAGCTTCGACTAGGCCGCCAGCAGTACCTCGATTCCGTGTTCACGGTGGAGTTCGACCCTCCTCCGTCTCCACTAGTAAATACGAAGATTTTTAAACAGCAGAGACACATATTCCTCTGCTGAAATCTAAGTATCGACGAAAGGGGCTAAGCCGCATCATAAAGGGCTTCTTTAAAGAAGGTGGTCGGGGAGGTGGGATTCGAACCCACGGCCTCTACGTCCCGAACATAGCGCGCTACCTCGGGAAATCTAACCGAAGTCACCACACCTTTTGATTCACCCTGCTCGAAACCCAATTCGAGTCAGTGTAAACTAGCCTCGAAAGTGCCACTTCTTGGCCAGCCTTTATGCTGCCTTCCTAAACCTTTCAATCCAAATATCGAGGCCTATCAGTACAACTCCCGATGGAAGTATTGACATAGGTGGCGTTGGTTCATTCCAGAATGACATAATGGCGAGTGGTCTATCTATTGAGTTGATGACCATTAGCTTATGGCTAGCTACAGGAGACGAACCGCGCTCAAGACACGGGCGGCCTGTGCTGGACCCACGGCCTGGCGCGCTCGAAGGCCGCCGACGCGGCGATCACCGTCTCCTCGTCTCCCTTGCGCCCCACGATGTGGAGTCCGATGGGCATCCCGTCCGACGAGAACCCGCAGGGTATGCTGGCGGCGGCATGGCCGACTGCGTTTATCGGGTAGGTGAACGGGAAGAAGCTGAAGTACCGATTGGGGAAGTCGCTCCGGCCGGCGATCTCCGTCGGGAACTCACCCACGGGTAGGGCGGTGCAAGCCAGGGTCGGTGAGAGGAGCAGGTCGTAGGTGTCGAACAGGTCGGCGAACTGCATCTTGAGGCGGTCCAGCAGGCCCAGGGCCTTGTTGTAATCGGCGCCGGTCACCTTGGCCCCCTCCTCGATGAAGAACCTCGCGAAGTGTGTCAGCTGGTCTCCGTGGGATTCCAGCAAATTTCCGTGGTTAGCGTAGGCGGCGGCGCTGAAGATGGGACCGTAGCCGTCGTACGGGCTGTCCAAGACCAGGCCCGAGTCCTCTACGCTGCAACCCAGCTCTGCGAAAACCTGCGCCGCTTTAGATGCGCTCTCCACGACTTCGGGCTCCACGGCCCCAAAGCCGTAGTCCGGACTCCAGCCGATACGCAGCCCCTTGATGTCCCCGTCCAGTGCAGCCAGGAAATTTGGAGGCGGTTCTCGGAGCGTAGTCGGGTCTCTCGGGTCGTGGCCGGCCATTACCTGAAGGAACAGGGCCGAGTCGCGGACGGTACGGGTCAGCGGGCCCGACTGCGAGAAGAGGTTGGGCAGGGCTTGAGCCTGTGCTCCAGCGTACTTGGGAACCCTGCCCTGGGTCGGCTTGATACCGTAGATGCCGCAGAAGCTGGCGGGCAGGCGTATGGAGCCGCCGCCGTCGCCTCCCGTCGCCATGGAGCACAGGGCGGCAGCGGTCGCCGCCGCCGCTCCGCCGCTGGAGCCCCCCGGAGTGCGGTCGGTGTTCCAGGGGTTGCGGCCATCGTCACCGAGGAGGTTCTCGCAGGTGCCCACCAGGCCGAACTCGGGCATGTTGGTCTTGCCCAGGCTGATGGCGCCGGCAATTTGGACGCGCTCCACGACGATGGAGTCCTCGTCGGGAACCCTGTCCTTGAACACCAGGGAGCCCAATGTGGTGCGGACACCGGTGGTGATGTCGGTGTCCTTGATCGAGATGGGCAGGCCGTGCAGCGGCCCCAGCTTATCCCCGCGAACCACCGCCTCCTCCGCGGACTTGGCGGTCTTCATTGCGGCGTCGTAGGTGAGGGTCAGGTATGAGTTTAACTGGGAATCCAGCGCCTCGATACGATCGAAGTAGAGCTGGGCCAGCTCAACGGGTGACACTTGTTTGCTGGAGATCAGCTCTCTCTGATCCCAGGCGGAAGCGAACGCCAAGTCTCTGTCTTCCATGATGCTCTCCTGATCTTCCTTCTAAGAAACGCTAAATGACACCCCGGGCGACCGCGGGGCCGCGGTCATGAAACGGGCGGCTTATGCTGGGCCCACGGCCTGGCACGCTCGAAGGCGGCGGAGGCCGCCATCACCGTCTCCTCGTCACCCGCCTTCCCGATGATGTGAAGCCCGATGGGCATCCCGTCCGAGGAGAAGCCGCAGGGAACCGTGGACGCGGTGAAACCGATTGTGTTGATGGGATGCGTGAACGGAAGGAAGCCGTAGGCCGGGTCAGGATACACAGATTTGCCGCCGATCTCCTCGGGCCAGTTATCGACCGGAATCGCCGTGGTGGGCAAGGTGGGTGACAGCAGCAGGTCGTACTTCTCTAATAGGTCGGAGAAGTGGGCTATCATGAGGTCCCTCTGGCCCATGGCCAGGGCGTAGTCGGCGCCGGTTAGCGATGCGCCGTGCTCCAGACAGTTTATGGCATACCAGGTGAGTTGGTCCCGGTGGGTATCCAGCAAGGCAGCGTTCATTCCATAGGCCATGCCGTTGTGGATGGTCCACCAGGTGTCGAAACAGGACGCATCCAGCTTTATCGCCGCTTCGTCCACGGTGCATCCCATGTCCTCGAAGGCTCTGGCCGCCAACGAGGTGACGGCGGCCACCTCCGGGTCAACGCCCGCGTAGCCGAAGTCGAGGCTCCATCCGAATCGGAGCCCCTTGATGTCCCTGTCTAGTGCGCCGAGGAAGTCAGGGGGAGGTTCTCGCAGCGACGCCGGGTCTCTGGGGTCGTGGCCCGCGATGACCTGCAGCACCATGGCCGAGTCCCGGACAGTACGGGACATGGGTCCCGACTGGGCCAGGCAGTTGTATGCCGGAGGAGACGAGGTGGAGAAGAACGGCGACCGGCCCTGGGTCGTCTTCAGCCCGAAGAGGCCGCAGAAGCTGGAAGGAATGCGAATGGAACCACCGCCGTCCCCACCGGTGGCCACAGAACACAGGCCCGCGGCCATGGCAGCACCGGCGCCTCCACTGGACGCGCCGGTGGTGCGGTCTGTGTTCCAGGGGTTCCGGCAGTGATCGCCCAGGCGGTTCTCGTTGATCCCCAGCATCCCGAACTCCGAGGCGTTGGTTTTGCCCAGGAAAACGGCTCCCGCCTTGCGGATCCGCTCGACGATAATAGCGTCCTCGTCGGGCACGCGGTCCTTGAATACCAGCGAGCCAGCGGTCGTGCGGGTGCCCCTGGTCAGCTGCGTGTCCTTGACGGAGATGGGCAGCCCGTGCAGCGGCCCCAGTTCCTCGCCGCTCACAACGGCCTGCTCGGCGGCCCTGGCTGTCTCCAGTGCCTCGTCGTGCATGAGGGTGAGGTAGGAGTTTAACTGGGAGTCCAGCCCCTCGATACGGCTGAAGTAGAGCTCGGCAAGCTCCACGGGCGACACCTGTTTGGTTGCGATGAGCTTGGCCTGCTCGGAGGCCGGTGTAAAGGCCATGTCGTCGTTTAGCATGACGCCTCTCTATCTGAAGTGATCGTAGATACTATTACTGGGACGCCGCCGACGCTTCAGGAGACCGGCGGCTTGTGCTGTGCCCAGGGCCTGACCCTCTCGAAGGCGGCCGACGCGGCCATGACGCTCTCCTCGTCTCCCTTGCGACCGATGATGTGCAGACCTATGGGCATCCCATCGGCGGAAAAACCGCAGGGTACGGTGGCGGCAGTGTGCCCGATCAGGTTTATAGGGTAGGTGAACGGGTGGAAGCCGTATGTGGGGTTCGGATAAGCAGGTCTGCCGCCGATTTCTTCGGGGAATTTTTCCACCGAGAACGCCGTGGTGGACGCTGTGGGCGACATCAGGAGGTCGAACTGCTCGAACTCGTCTGCGAACTGGGCCATCATCACGTCCCTCTGGCCCAGGGCTCTGGCGTAGTCCGCACCGGTGACTTTCGCACCGTCCTCGATTGCGGCGCGGACGTACCAGGTCAGGTCGTCGGGATTGCTCTCGAGTAGGCCTCCGTTGCCGGCGTAGGCGGCGGCGGCAAAGATGGTCCACCAGGGCTCGAAGGGCGAGTCAAGTTTGAGCTTGGACTCGTCGATGGAGCACCCCAGCTCCTCGAATACCCCGGCCGCCGCCGATGTGGCCTCCAGCACCTCGGAGTCGGATGCCGCGAATCCGAAGTCCGGCGTCCAGCCGATTCGGAGGCCTGCGATGCTCTTGTCCAGGGCGCCCAGATAATCGGGGATGGGTTCTCGGAGGGAACCCGGGTCCCTGGGGTCATAGCCTGCTACCACCGAGAGCACCAGCGCCGAGTCGCCGACCGTCCGGGACATGGGGCCCTGCTGGCTCAAGAAATTGGGCATGGGGGTTTCGGGAGTCCCGCCATATTTGGGGACCCTGCCCTGTGTATTCTTGAGACCGTAGAGTCCGCAGAAGCTGGACGGGATTCGGATAGAGCCGCCGCCGTCGCCCCCCGTGGCAACTGAACAGAGGCCGGCGGCCATGGCCGCGCCGGCGCCTCCGCTGGATGCCCCGGTGGTGCGGTCGGTGTTCCAGGGGTTGCGGCAGTGGTCGCCCAGCTTGTTCTGGTTGACGCCGACGGCGCCGAACTCCGGGGTGTTGGTCTTGCCCAGGATGATGGCCCCGGCCTTGCGAATACGCTCGACGACGATGGAGTCGGCGTCGGGTACCCTGTCCTTATAGACCAGAGAGCCGCTGGTGGTGCGGATGCCCTTGGTCATCTCCAGGTCTTTCACCCCAGTTGGCAGGCCGTGCAGGGGGCCCAGCTTATCCCCCCGCATCACCGCTTCCTCCGCCTTCTTTGCGCTTTTCATCGCACCGTCGCGGTCCAGGGTCAGATAGGAGTTCAGCTTGGGGTTCAGTCTCTCGATACGGCTGAAATACAGCTCGGTCAACTCCACGGGCGAGACTTTTTTTGTCGCGATCAGATCTCTCATTTCCAGGGCCGGAGTGAAGGCAAGTTGGTCGTCCATAATCTGCTATCTCCCCCCAAACAGTTCGGTTCGAGGCCGCCTAACGTTGGGACAAGGCGTATCCTATAGAGACAGTATCCGGCTGTCAAGAATCCTGTTCCGGTAGCCGTTCCCTGAGGACGGTCCTCGTTGTGATATCATCCTGCCGACGTACAAAACCAGCCCAGGAGGACCGGATGAAGATCACCAACATAGAGACCTTTATCGTCGACGGCGGATGGCGTCCATGGACATTCGTGAAGGTCGAGACCGACGAGGGGGTGACCGGCTACGGCGAGTGTAGCGACGGCAAGTCGCCCTACGGCGTAGTCGGCGTGATCGAGGACCTGAAGCCGGTGCTGATCAGCGCCGACCCCAGGGCCTTCGAGATGCGGTTCTGGGACATGATACGGAACACCCGGCAGAGTCCGGGCGGTATCGCCGCCAAGGCGATCGCCGGGATCGACTGCGCCATTATCGACATAAAGGCCAAGGCGCTGGGCATATCTGTGGTCGAGCTGTTCGGCGGGCCCACGCGGGAAAAGGTCCGGCTCTACTGGTCCCACTGCGGTACCTCCAGGGCGCGCAACCCCGAGATCCTGGGAACACCCCCACTCAGGACCATGGACGACATCGCGGAGTTGGGCCGAGAGGTGGTGGGGCGCGGCTTCACCGCCCTCAAGACCAACATCGTGATCCCCGGCGAGCCGGCCTCGGTGTGGATGGGCGGGTTCGGCACCGGCCTCGGCACCACCGACCAGGTCGTAAGCCGGCAGCTGCTGAGGCATGTAGAGACCCTCATAGGCACCTTCCGCGACGCGGTGGGGCCGGACGTGGACGTCAACCTGGACCTGAACTTCAACTTCAAGCCAGAGAGCTGCATGCGCATCGCCAAGGTCCTGGAGCAGTTCGATCTTCTCTGGCTTGAGATCGACATGTACGAGCCCGAGGCCATACTCCAGATCAAGGAGTCAACGTCCACCCGGATATGCACCGGCGAGAACCTGTACTACATGCACGACTACGTACCCTACTTCGAGCGGCACGCCGCCGACGTGTTCATGGTGGACGTGCCCTGGAACGGTTTCAGCCAGTCCAAGAAGGTGGGGGACCTGGCCGAGGTGTACCAGCTCAACGTGGCGCCCCACAACTACTACAGCCACCTGTCGTCGGCCATCAGCGCCAGCCTGTGCGCCGTGCTGCCCAACGTCCGCATCATGGAGATAGACATCGACGACGTGCCATGGAAGGACGACCTGGTCACCAACAGGCCCGAGATCGTGGACGGATATATCACGGTCCCGACCGGCCCCGGCTGGGGGACCGACCTGAACGAGGAAGAGGTAAAAAAGCACCTCTGGGTCGATAAAAGAGAGAACTGGTAGGGGGCGTTTGCGGGCTTGCGTTTCTTTGGGCCAACGCCTGATTCAAGCGGGGTTTGTTCTAAATGACCGGGGGCAGCGTCTCGCCGTTGGCGAAGGCCTCCACGGCCCTTGCTACCGCGTCGGGGCGCTCCATGTACATGTTGTGGCCGCTCTCGCTCATGATCAGGGTGTGGAAGTCAGGCGTCTCGTCGGCGATAGAGACTATGCCTTCGAAGTCTGGCCGGCGGTCCTGGCTGGCCACGAAAAGGGTGGGGACTACGGGGTCTCGAAAGAGCGGCCGCAGGTCGTAGTGGTCTCCAAGACGGTCCTCCGGGTTGAAAGTAGCCGCCGCCCATTTCATGTCGATGGAGCCGTCGGGAAGCTCCAGGGTCTCGTGCTCGACAATGTCCCGGAGTACGTCGGCCCTCCAGCGCCGCGCCGTCTCGTGTCCTTCGAGGTACCGGTGTAGCTCCCGCCGGCTGGCCCACGTGCGCCGTGGCAGGCCGGCCCTGGAGGCGAAGCGGCGCTGCCAGGTCTCATCGAGAACGACTATGGGCTCCAGCAGGACCAGCCTGGTGAAGACGCCCGGCTCTCTCCTGACCTCAAAGGCCAGAACGGACGCGCCCGAGGAGTGGCCTACGCCGACGATTTCCCGAACGCCCAGCTCTTGGAGGAATCCAGCCAGGTCCTCGACCTTGTCATCGGTCGTGTATCCCCGGGGGGTCCAGTCGCTGTCGCCGTGGCCCCGCGCATCCAGCGATAGGACGTGAAACCGGGGATGGAGCTCCCTGGCGACGGCGTCCCAGCTTCTGGCGGTGCGCATGTCGCCGTGGAGCAGCAGCAGGGGCGGGCCGTTCTCGCCCCAGTCTATGTAGCTGAGTGTTATCCCTCGAACGGTGACCGAGCGTTTACGAGACTCTAGCACGGCTTATCGGCCGGACTCAGTTGAGCAGGTCCAACTCCTTGAGTATGGCGGGGATCCGCTGTTTCTCTTCGTCGGTAAGCGGCCTGAGGGGCCTGGAAACGGTGTCGGAGTCCAGGACGCCCATTATCTTGAGCGCCGATTTCATCCCGCTGAAGCTGGCCGCGTTGGCGCCTCCACCGCCGGCAAGGTTCATGATCCGGGATGCCGCGATCAGCTGTGCATCGCAGTTCCGCGCAGTCTCCGTATCTCCCGCTTCGCCGGCCTCCCATCCGCTGGCGGAGATGGCGGGAACGAGGTTTGCCAGACCGGGTATCGCGCCGTGCACGCCAACGCCGCTCGCCGTCGTTATGCGGAATAGGGACCCCAAAAACCGCAGGAGCTGGATGTTCCCCTGCTCGCAGAGGACGTTAAGCTCGGCCAGGGACTCGCCGGCGCCGGAGCTGTCCTTGATGCCGACGACGGCCCCCTCGCCTGCCAGGGTTGCCACCGTCCCGGGCGCCACGGATGATTTAACGGTCTGTGGAATGTTATAGACCCACAGTGGCAACCCGACCCGGTCGTGGATGTAGCGGTAGTGGTCGGTAATCTCGTCCTGGGCGCAGGGATAGTAGTAGGGGGGCGTGGCGGCGATGCCGTCCAGTCCGGACTCCTGTACGGCCTGGGCCAGGTTGATCGTGAGCTGGGTGCTGGCGTTGGAGATGTTGCCGATGACCGGCACACGACCGGCCGCCGCGTCCACAACGGTCTCGATGCTGATAACGCGCTCTTTATCTGAAAGGGCGGCGAACTCCCCGGTCGTCCCCGAGGCCCATATCCCGTGCACGCCGTTGTCGATCAGGTAGTTAACCAGCCGCTGCAGGGAGCCCGTGTCGACGGTCTCGTCGGGACACAGGGGTGTTAGTATGGGGACGACGACTCCTTTGATCTTCTTGTCGGTCATTTCGATGCTCCTTGTCTCCCCTTCCGGAGGTTCAGATCTCTCGCGCTACGCTTCGGATGGACGGCATTGGTGCAATTTTATATGGCTACCCAGCCAATCGTACCAAAAACACCAGATCATTATTACCCCTGTGCGTGAGTTGCGAGTCGAACGTAGTCGGTCCGTTCCTCTAACCCCTCGGAGATCCTGCCGAAGGGCGGGCCACTCGACTTCGCTCGGGGTGACAGGATAGTGGGCATTTCATCTTTCATGGTGTCTGTGGTACCAGACATGGTAAATCAATACGCCAAACGGGCCGACGCCGTGACAACCGTGGCGTCGGCCCGTCTCTTGAACCGGCTTGAAGGAATATGGTCCGACTCTAGTATCGGCCTCCGGCGCAAGAGCCGCCCCCGATGGCTGGCAGGAAGTGTACCTCACTGCTCTCCCCGACCCTTTCCAGCATTCCGAAGGGTGTCACCTCGCCGTCGACGGCGACCGAGATATTGGACTTGAGGCGGTTACCCTCAACCAGCCTGTCCTTGATACCAGGGTAGGCTTTATCGAGGTTTGCGACGATCTGACGGACTGTCGAGCCTTCGACCTCAACGGTCTGCCGACTTCCTGTCAGGTTCTGCATCAGCGCCGGTATGAAGACTGTCGCCATGAAGTCACTGGTCTTGCTTTTGCTGTCGGAGGGCCTCCATTACCGCCGCGGGGTTCATCGGCAGCCGGTACATCCTGACACCGACGGCGGCGTTTATAGCGTTGGCCAGCGCCGGCGGCGGCGGAACGATGTTAACCTCACCAACGCCTCTCACGCCGAAGGGGTGGCCTGGGTTGGGCACCTCGACGATCACAGTGTCGATCATGGGCAAGTCGAGACTGGTAGGCATACGATAGTCCAGGAAGCTGCCATTGGTCAGTTCCCCATCTGTATTGTAGAAATACTCTTCGTTTAGGCCCCAGCCGACCCCCTGAACGGCACCGCCCTGCATCTGCCCCTCCACGTAGCTGGGGTGGATTGCTTTGCCGGCGTCCTGGGCGATGGTAAACCGCAGTACGTCCACCTTGCCGGTGTCAGGGTCAACCTCCACATCCGCAATGCACCCGGCATATGCGGCGCCGACACCGGTGGGACTGAATGCCGACCGGCCCATGATGGGACCGCCGGTGTCATTTAGCTGCTCCGCAAGTTCCGAGAACGTCATTTTGAGCTCAGGGTCGGTCCTGGAGTGGAACACGCCCTTGTCCAACTCGATTGTATCGGGAGAGATTTCCCAGATGGTCGCGGCCCGCGCAATCATCTGCTCCTTGACGTTCTGGGCGGCGTCGTGGGCCGTCCGGCCCGTCTTGAACGTGACGCTGCTGCCGCCGGTGCCGCTGGTGTATCCGATGGTGTCTGTGTCGGTGACGGTGGGCCTGACGTCCTCGGCCCGAATGCCCAGGACCTCGGCCGCTTGCATGGAGACCGACGCCCTGGTCCCACCGATGTCGGCTGAGCCCTCGGTGAGGTTGACCGTCCCGTCGGCGTTGACGCTGATGGTGCAGGCCGACGGGCCACTGCCGTTGACCCAGTACCCAACGGCGACGCCTCTTCCTCGGTTGGGTCCTTCCAATGGAGCTTTCCAGTGTGGATGGTCTCTCAATGCCACCAGGGTCTCGACCAGGCCGATGCGAGGATGGACCACGCCGTCGGCGCGTCTGGTGCCCTCCTTTGCGGCGTTCATCAGCCGGAACTCAATGGGGTCGATGCCCAGCTTCCCGGCCAACTCATCGACCACGGTCTCGGCGGCGAAGGCCGCCTGTGTTGCGCCGGGGGCACGGTAAGCCGCCGACTTGGGTTTGTTGACCAACACGTCGTAGCCGTCGATAACGGCGTTGGGGATATCGTAAGGGGCGAACACGCACATGGCGGCGGCACCGACCGGGGAGCCGGGGAAGGCGCCGGCCTCGAAGGCCAGGTAGGCGTGGGCGGCCGTGATTTTCCCGTTGCTGGTCGCCCCCATCTTGATCTTCATATTGGAGCCGGGTGTGGGGCCGGTGCCTTCGAAGACCTCTTTGCGGGTCATGACGATCTTGACCGGGTGGCCGCTCTTCTTAGAGAGGAGGGCGGCGATGGGGTCGTGGTACAGCGGGAACTTGCCTCCGAAGCCGCCTCCAATTTCCATGGGCGTTACCTTGACCTGGGAGACCGATATGTCCAGCGCCGAGGCCACGGCGCCGCGAACCTCGAACGGACCCTGAGAGCTGGTCCAGATGTGGAGCCGCCCGTCGTTGTTCCACAGCGCGGTGACGTTCTGGGGTTCAATGTAGCCCTGGTGGACCGTCTGTGTGTTGAACTCTCTTTCGACGACCACGTCGGCGTCCTTGAAGCCCTCTTCCAGGTCGCCGAGAGTGTGCCGAAAATGAGTGGCGATGTTGCCGGCCCGGTCGGTACGCTCGCCGAGTTCCTCGGTCCTCAGGTGTTCGAGAAGGACCGGCGCTCCGCCACCCATGGAGTCGGGCGCTTTGAGGACCGGCGGGAGCAGCTCGTATTCTACCTCGATGAGGCCCAGGGCCTCTTCGGCCACGTGGGGGTTTGCGGCGGCCACCCCGGCAACGGCATGGCCGGCATAGAGGACCTTGTCACCGGCCATGACGTTGCCGCGCAGGTAGGCCAGGTCTTGCTTGCCTTCACCGTAGTCAACGGTGCCCCCCAGCTTGGTGCCGGGCAGGTCTTCGGCGGTCACCACCGCCAGGACGCCCGGATGGGCCTCGGCCTTACTTGTGTCGATAGACTTTATACGGGCGTGGGCATGCGGACTCCTCAGGACCTTGCCGTGAAGCAGGCCGGTGGGGTTGACGTCGGCGCCGTACAGGGCCCGACCGGTTACCTTGTCGGCACCGTCGGGGCGGATGGGCCGCGTGCCGACGACATCGTACTCGGTAGTGGAAAGAACCATGTTCGGCTCGTACTCGGTGGTGGTCATGCCCTGGTCTCCTGCATGGATGTGGCCGCGTGCTGGACTGCCCGGACGATCTTGTCGTAACCGGTGCAGCGGCACAGGTTGTTGGCCAGCCAGCCCCTGATCCGCTGTTCCGAGGGGTCAGGTTCCTGGTCCAGCAGCGCCTTGGCGGCGACTATGAACCCGGGGGTGCATATGCCGCACTGCAGGGCCGCATCTTCCAGGAACGCCTGCTGAATGGGGTGAAGCCCAGCCGGTGAGGCGATGCCTTCGATGGTGGTTATCTCCTTGCCCTCGGCCTCGACTCCCAGGACGAGACAGGAGGTAACTATCCTGCCGTCGAACATCACGGTGCAGGCGCCGCAGTTGCCGTCGTTGCAGCCCTCCTTGCTCCCGGTGAGGCCGACGATGTCTCGCAGGCATTCCAGGAGGCTTTGGCGCGGCTCACACAGGAAGTCGACCTGCTCACCGTTGATCGTGGTCTGTACATGGGTTTTGGAAGGCATCTACTGTGTCTCCTTCGCTCTCTCGATGGCTGTGGTCAGCGCGCGCCTGGTCAGCACCTCGCACAAATGCTTACGGAACTCGACCGTCCCCCGCATGTCGGTGATGGGTCTGGCCGCGTCCCTAGCGATCTCGGCGGCTGCCTGTACGCTCTTTTCGTCCACCGGTTTACCGGCCAGGTAGTCGCCGGCCTCTCTGACGAACAGAGGGGTCGGGGCCACGGCGGACAGGGCGACTCGTGCCTCCTTGAAGGTGCCGTTGCTCAGCGAAACCGAGACGCCGGCGCCGGCGACGGCGATGTCCATCTCGTTTCTGGGTATGAAGCGTATATAGCGCACCCCCGTGCCCGGTTCCGGGGGAGGGAAGTGCAGCGAGACCAGGAGCTCGTCCGGCTCCAGCACGTTCTCGCCCGGGGCGGTGCAGAAGTCCTCGACCGGGACCTGGCGGGCGCCGTTGGGCCCGACGACGTTGGCCGTAACCCTCAGCGCGATCAGGCCCGGGATGGAGTCGGCGCTTGGGGCGGCGTTGCATAGGTTGCCGCCGATGGAGGCCCTACCCTGTATCTGGGTCCCGCCGATGAGGGCCGCCGAGTCGATGAGACCCGGGTACGCCTGACTCACCGCGGTGTTGGAGTAGATCTTGTAGCAGGGCACGGCGGCTCCCAGCGTCAGGCCGACAACCGGGTCGTAGGTGATCTCGTTTAGCTCGGGGAGGTTCTTGCCGTCCACCAAGAGGTCAACCTCCCGGCGTCCCGCCCTGAGCTGAACTAGAATATCGGTCCCGCCGGCCAGGATGCGCGCACGTTCTTTGTGCTCGGCGAGCAGTTCCACCGCTTCCCCCACAGAATTGGGACTGGCATAGTCAAACCACTTCAATGGCCCACCTCCTTTCGTCCGGTACACTGCTCCGGTTTCCTCGGTGCAGCGTGTTGGGTGCCATCCGGTGACGTCTCCTCGGGCCGGTTGTTGAGTTGGCCTCAATAAGGGTCCTCTCCAGACGTCTATATGGAGTGAACCGGGTGCTCAACTAAAAAAATCTCCGCGGTACCCGAGGGTACGCGGCTCTCACTCGCTGCCGATCCGGATAACTGTATCCGGCATGCCCAGCGACCGGCATATAAGTATAACAAACTAACTTGGCCGGGACAATGGCAGGTCCGGAATGGCGTAAAAAGACGGACGACGGACAGGGAGTATCCCGATAATTAAGTGGAGGTGTATGAAAGGGTGACGGCGCGGTGGCCCGGTCGAAACCCGGCGACGGGCATACTTTGGGACCAGGACCGTCAGGCGTTGAGTTCGATGGGGACTACGGCGCGCTTGTGGGTGGCGACGCCGATTTTCTTTTCGCCCTCTGAGGCCTCTATGGAGTAGGTGAGCCTGTTGCGGTCAACCTCTGTGAGTTCGACGGTGATCCTTACCGTCCGGCCGATGGAGGTGGGGGCCGTGTGGCGCATCCCGTCTACACCGTAGCCCACGGTCGTCGTCCCCTCCGGCATGTACGGCTCCTCCGCCTTGATGCATGCGTGCTCCATGAGCATCAGGAGCGCGGGTGTGGACAGGACGTCGGCCCCATCCCGTCCGGTTCGATTGACGGTCATCTCTTTCGTGACTTCCGCTTCCAGCTCGGCGGTCTGGCCGGGCCGGAACTTTTCCATACTCATCGGTGATCCTCCGGTATCTGCTGTCCTCGGTAAGCGGACCGGGGGCCAGCCTGAGAAGTATAGCAACCGCCCCGGGCGTTCACAACTTGTGCCAACGCCGGGGTTATTGACAGTGTAGTGTCGCGCTCCTAGACTGGTGCCGAACGGGTCAGCGAAAGGAGAAAAACCATGGCAACCACGTCGCGGGGCGCAGACCTGCTGGTCAAGACACTGGCGGCGGCGGGTACCAGGTATGTGTTCGCACTTTCCGGCAACCAGATCATGCCGATATTCGATGCGTGCATAGGGAGTGGCATCGAGCTGGTCCACGTACGCCACGAGGCGGCCACGGTGCATATGGCCGACGGATGGGGACGGCTTACCGGCGAACCCGGTGTCGCACTGGTGACGGCCGGGCCCGGACTGGCCAACGCTGTCTCAGCAGTCTACGTTGCGACGATGTCCGAGTCGCCCCTGGTGTTTTTAAGCGGCCACGCTCCGCTGGGCCAGTTGGGCCGCGGGGCCTTTCAGGAGATGGCCCAGGCCGATATCGTCGGCCACGTGGCCAAGGCGTCGTGGATGGTGGAGAATGCGTCGGACCTGGGCCATGATCTGGCACGGGCCCTCAGGACCGCCAGGTCAGGTCGACCTGGGCCGGTGCATCTCAGCCTTCCGGTAAACCTGTTGAACGCCGAAGTGGTAGACGTCGGGGAATATCTGCCAAAGGGAGCTGATTTCAAAGCGCCGCTAAACCGCCTCGAAACCGCGGCGGTTGGCCATATCCTCGATGCTCTAGCGAAGGCAAAAAAACCGCTGATACTGGCCGGTCCCGCCGCGATGCGAGGGGCCGAACGGGATGCTCTGACATCGATGGAAGAGGCGGCCGGCGTGCCGGTCCTGTTCATGGAAAGCCCGCGGGGCACCAACGACCCCAGCCTCGGGGCGGTGGCCGAGGTGCTGGCAGAGGCCGACCTGGTCCTGCTGCTCGGCAAGAAGCTGGACTTCACCGTAGGCTTCGGCGACTCACCGACGGTCGGTCCGGACTGCCGGTTCATTCAGATAGATCCGGACGCTGAGGTACTGGAGCAGACGTCCCGTACGGTTGGGGACTCGTCGCGGCTTCTGTTTACGGCCGTCGCCGACACCCTCCCGGCAGCAGCCGAGCTTGCCAACTCGGCGGGTCAAATGAGCTGGCCGGACCAGGGTTGGTTCGAGGAGGTCCGCGGCGCGGTGTCGTACCGCACGCCGGGATGGTCAGAGCTACGCTCGTCAACCAACGATCGGCTCCATGCCGCAGAGATAGGCATGGCCGTTCAGCACTTCCTGGATGGAGGCGACGAGGCCGTCTTCGTCTCCGACGGAGGCGAGTTTGGACAGTGGGCCCAGGCCTGTGTCTCCACACCAAACCGTCTCATTAACGGGCCCGGCGGCTCCATCGGGACGGCTCTTCCCCTGGCGCTGGCGGCCCGGCTGGCCTATCCCGACGCACGCGTGGTAGCCATGCTGGGCGACGGGACCTTCGGTTTTCACGCGATGGAGTTCGACACGGCAGTGAGAAACCGGGTGCCTTTTGTCGCGGTGGTGGGGAACGACGCGGCCTGGAACGCCGAGTACCAGATACAGCTACGGAATTACGGACCGGACCGGCTGGTGGGCTGCGAGTTGCTACCGACTCGTTACGACGAGATGGTCAAGGCGTTGGGCGGGTACGGCGAGCTTGTGACATCGGCGGCCAAACTGCCGGCGGCGTTGGAGCGGGCGCACGCGTCCGGACTGCCGGCGTGCGTTAACGTGGCGCTGGAGCGCAACGCCGCGCCAACTTTCCGGCGGAAACGCTAAGACCGGAAGCCGCCAAAAGAGCACCGGCCCGCCGAGAGTCTCGGCGGGCCGGTGCTCTTCAATGTCAGTTCACGGTACGGAGAAGACTCCCAGAAGACGGGTTATCCGACAGCCTCTTTGAGCGTGGCAACGATCTCGTCCGTGGTGACCACGCCGTTGGCGATCAGCCCGTAGTTGATGTAGGCGGCCTGGGTCGCCTCGGGGCCGGGGCCGGCAGTGGCGTCCTTCACGACGAACACCTCGAACCCGTTCTCCTCGGCGTCGCGCAGGTGTGACTCCACGCAGAGGTTGGCGGACATCCCCGCCAGGATGATAGTGTCAACATTGCGCTGCCTCAACTGGATGCCCACGTCATTGGTCCAGAACCCGCTCAAGGCCTTGTGTGGGGAGGCGACGTAGGTATTACCTTCGGGTTGGAGATCGGGGTGAAACTCGGAGCCCCATGTTCCGGTGCGGAACATCTTCCTGTCGAACATGAGCTGGTCGATGGGGTTCAGGTGCTTCCAGGATTCGAACTCGTTGTCGGTGTAGTAGTGCGGCGAGTACACGACGGGTATTCCCGCATCGGTCGCCGCCTTCAGTAGCTGGACCAGATGGGGGACCACCTGGTTCTCTTTCACTATAGCACCGACCAGGTCCCAGACTACCCCTCCGTCCGACAGGAAGTCGTTCTGGGGGTCCACTATCAAAAGGCCGGTCCTCTTCAAATCTATCGACATATCCGATCTCCTCTCTTTTTTGAGTATGTGAATCGTTCCAATGCTGTGTTGGATGCTCCGTGGCTCGGATCGGGTGCGTCAGGCCTCTTTCCTCAGTATTTCGGGGGATTCGCACGCTTGCTTTCAAGAAGGAACTTGAGCCGGTCGCAGGGATGAAGGGGTATTATATGAAGGTAGGGTGTTGGGTGTCAAAAATGGGAATATTCGGCCGTAACCATCCATCCGAGTACAGGCCGGCGTTGCCCGTTCATGGGGGCGTTGCTATACTGCCGCTGTCTCGTAGCATGGTCCGAGTGTGAGTCGAGGAGGACCCATGGAAAGCTCACGTATAGTTCGCGCAGCCGCCGTTCAACTGGCGCCGGTGATATTCGACAGGGACGGTAGCACGCAGAAGGTCCTGGACGCCATCGCCGAGGCGGAACGGAAGGGTGTCAACCTCCTGGTGTTCCCCGAGACATTCATCCCCAACTACCCGTACTTCGCCAACTGGCAGGCCCCCGCGACCATCGCCGAGCAGCACCTGCGGCTGTTCGAGGAGTCGGTGGATATCCCCGGGCCCGTGACCCAGGCCGTTGGCGCCGCAGCCAATGCCGCGGGCATGGTGGTGGTCTTGGGAGTGAACGAACGGGAAGGCGGTAGCCTGTATAACACTCAGGTCGTCTTCGACGCCGATGGGACGCTCCTGATCAAGCGCCGAAAGCTTATGCCCACCTTCCACGAGCGTATGGTGTGGGGATGGGGGGACGGCTCCGATCTCAGGGTGGTGGACACGGCCGTGGGCAGGGTGGGCCCGCTGATCTGCTGGGAGCACTACATGCCCCTGTCACGGTACGCCCTTATAGCCCAGCGAGAGGAGATTCACTGCTCCCACTTTCCGGGCTACGTCGGGCGCAGCGGTTTCGCCGAAGAGGTCGAGGTGACGATCCGCCACCACGCCCTGGAGTCCGGGTGTTTCGTCGTAAACGCCACCGGCTGGCTGGAACCCGACCAGGTCGCCGAACTCTGCCCGGACCCTGAACTCCGGGAGCGATTGGATCCCGACTCCTCCTTCACAGCCATCATCGGACCCGACGGGCGTCACCTGGCAGAGCCGGTCAGGCAGGGAGAGGGGATGGTCGTCGCCGACCTGGACCTCCAGGAAATCACCCGTAGGAAGCTCCGGATGGACTCAGTGGGACATTACGCCCGTCCGGACGTGACGCGCCTCCTGCTGGACTCTCGCCCCAGGCCCATCGTGGAAGAGGCGGTCCTGGGAGCCGATTCCACAGCCGATAAGCGTCCTCCCGTCACCGACAAGGACCTCCTGGCTAGAATTGCGGAGTTGGAGGCGGAGATACAGGCGTTGGAGGGCGGGTGACCGGGCGGTGTTGCCCCTAGCGTCTAATCTTCAACGAATCGCCTTCGTCCGTTTCCAAGAGGTGAATTGAGATGTATGACCTGCTGGTCCGCGGCGGCCGCGTGATCGATGGCACGGGCGGACCCTGGTTCAGGGCCGATGTGGCCGTGGTCGGCGACAGGATCGTGGCGATGGGCCATCTGGAAGGGAGGGAGGCGGCTCGGGTCATCGACGCCGCCGGCCTCTTTGTGACCCCCGGGTTCGTGGAGGAGCACAGCCACTCGGACGTGACGGTGCTGGTTGATCCGCACGCCCAGAGCGCCAGCCGACAGGGTATAACCACGCTGGTGGTGGGACTATGCGGTATGTCCGCCGCCCCGGTCACCGACGGAATACGAGAGGAGTATCGCAGGGCGGCGCCCCTCTTTGACTTCGATGGGTACGAGTGGACTTGGGAGAGCATGGGCGGGTACCTGGATGCCGTGCGGGCGGCCTGGCCGTCGGTCAATATCGCGGTGCTGGCCGGCCACATGCCGGTGCGCACCCTGGCCAACGGCGGGGCGGAACGTCCCGCGACTCCCGACGAGCGCTCGGAGATGCGGAAGACCGTGGAGCGCGCTTTGGAAGAAGGCGCCCGCGGATTCAGCACCGGGCTCACGTACCAGCACACTACGTTCGCCGACACCGAGGAGATCGTCGAGACGGCGAAGGCCCTCAAGGGCTACGGGTTCGCCTATCACACCCACATGCGAAACCAGGCCGCCGGGCTCTTCGACTCGCTTCGGGAAGCGGTAGAGATCGTCGAGAGGGCCGGCTGTCCTCTGGTGGTCTCCCACCTGTACCCGGTCGGTCGTCCCCACTGGGGCCAGGCGGAGGAGGCCATCCGGATACTGGAGGAGGCCCGTGACCGCGGCGTCGAGGTCGGCTACGACGTGACGCCATGGCTGCGAGGAGGCGGGCCCCTGGCGCAGAATGTCCCCAAGTGGGCCAGGGAAGGCGGCCTGGACGCCATGCTGGACCGTCTCAGGGACGACGACCTCAGGCCCAGAATCGCAGCCGAGTTGGCGACCTGGCGCGGAGACTTGGACGAAGACGACTGGTGCGATTATCTGGTATATCACACGGGGAAGCAGAAGAACGAGACCTGGATAGGCCGCTCCATCGGCGAGATAGCGGAGGAGCGTGGGCTTCGCCCCGGTGAGACGGCCATGCTGATGCTGGCCGAGGACGACGCCGGTTTCTGGATCGCGCCGACGATCAAGTCCGAACCCGACGTAGACGCGCTGATCAAGCATCCCATGGGGGTGCCCGTTGCGGACGCCCTGGCGCTTTCCCCCGAGGGACCGCTGGCCAACAAGGACCGGCCCAACGCCTACGGCACCTTTCCCAGAGTGCTCGGCCGCTATGTGCGCGAGCGGGGTGTGTTGACCTGGGAGGAGGCCGTGCAAAAGATGACCTCGATACCGGCCACCCGGCTGGGCCTCTGGGACAGAGGGGTCCTGCGGCCTGGCCTGGCCGCCGACATCGTGGTCTTCGACCCGGAGACGGTCATAGAAAAGGCCGACTACGACAACCCGCAGCAGTACCCCGAGGGCATCCCCTGGGTTGTAGTAAACGGGCGGGTCACGGTGGCTCCTGAGGGTCATACCGGCGCCCGCGCCGGGAAGGTGTTGTAGGCCGGCAGCCGCCCTGCTACTTGTCCTCGCCGTTGGCGCGAGACAGGGCTTTACTGAGGGCGGTGGCTATTTCGGGGTCTTCCTGTTCAAGCAGCCGCAGAATGGCCCTGGTCATGAGCTGTACGCTCTTGTCGAACCGGCTCAGGATGCGCTCCAGACAGAGCATGAACCAGAGCAGCAGGACGCCCGGAATCCCGGCGTTGAGGAAAACCAGGACGCCTCGCTGCCAACAAATAGACAGTTCCAGATCGGTTCTCGCCGACTCTCCACCTCCAATCCCTCGACGACTGACTTGCCAAGTGGTCTTCCTGAGCTTATTGACAATTGCGTGGATATTGCATAGTATATATGCATAAACAATGCATCTAGGTGAAAAGGAGTCGATAGATAATGGCAAGGCTGACAGTCCAGTTTCCGGACAAGACAAGCGAGATTTTGGCCGAACTATCTGAGCGGGATGAGACTAGCAAAACGGAGATTCTCCGTAGGGCTATTGCTCTGTATAGATTCCTCGCGAAGGAGACTAGCGATGGCAAGCATACAATCGCTATCACCGACGAGGATGGCAAGGTCGTAAAAGAGATCATCGTTCCGTAGCTACATAAGGGTGTGCAGTGATGGCTACCAACAACGCCCCGGATAATGAAGAGATACAGAAGGTCCCTCTGGTGACAGAGCCCTCTACCTGTAGCGTCGCCGACCACTCGACCAGGCTCCCGACGCGGCTCCGCAGCTCGTACGAGACCAGCCAGCAGGTCCCCGAGTACTTGATGTCACCTGAGCCGGAACCCTCGGGGCCGTATTCGAAGTCCACAGCCGAGGTATGGTTCCTCAGCGGCCCCATCACGGCATCCGGGCCGGACGTGGCCGTATCGTCGAACATTCCGTTGAGGACGATGGCCACGTCCTCAAGTCCGGGAATGAACCGGGCGCCGCTATCTCCCAGGGCGGTCACCTGGTTGAGGGCCCTCGTACCGGGCATTCCCCGGACCTCGGTGATGTATGCCGAGAGGTCCCTCTGCACACTGCCCGTATCGTCGAGGAGGAATTTGGAGACTTTGGAATCGAAGAATGCCATACTTGACCTCTAGGTGTCCCATATTGCCCTAACCGGTTAAGACCGGCCTGTCGAGTGCCCCGTGGACCTGGAATATCTGGATAAAAAAAGAGACAGACCGTGCGGGTCTGTCCCTCTGCATGCCATAATAGCACGCATGTTCTATGATGTCAAGGAGCCTAGAAAATAGGCGGTCCATCCGCACTTGGATTCAAGTCACAGTTGCCCTTACAGAGAATATTCTTGAAAACCGGCCGGAATACGTATATAAAAGACGCTGCGCCGTCGGCGCCTGGAGAAAAAACTTGTTACGCATAGGCAACCGCTACGTGGCCGAGATGATAGCTCACTCACTCAAGGAGGACCCTGACGAGTGCTGCGGTATCCTGGCGGGTAAAGATGAGACGGTCTCCCAAAGCTACCGCATCACAAACACCGCGGCCAGTCCTTACCGCTACCTGATGGACCCACAGGAGTTCTTGAACGCCGACCAGGACTCGGAGAACAACGGGTGGGAGTTCCTGGCCTTCTACCACTCTCACACCCACGGGGCGGCCTATCCATCCCAGACCGACGTGAGGATGGCCCTGGAGAGCGGATGGCTGGATATCCTCTATGCCCTGGTGTCGCTGCAGGACAAGAAGAATCCTCAGGTCCGCCTGTTCCACATCATGGAGAGCGGGGACATCGTCGAAGAAGACTTCGAGGTCACCTGATTCCGCCCACACCGATGGAATCCACAGAGCACTCTTTGCCGTAGTAGTGAGTGAGGTACCCTCCAATGGGCGGGGCTTGGTCGGGTGGAAGCTGGGATGGGCGGTGTACATACCGACCGGGCCCCGCTCCTTTGCGTTTTGAGCTCTGTCACCCCTGCTATCCGCTCACGCCTCCGGGGCGCCATCCGGCTTCCGGCCACCCTTGACAACTCGTCCGGTTCTGGCATGATAAACCACCACTACTTTTTTAGGAGGTTTGTTTTGTCAGAGGAGAACAAGGCACTAACACGACGGTTCATAGAAGAGGTCCTCAACAAGGGCAATCTTGACGCCGTCGACGAGCTGATGGACCCGAACTACGTCGAGCACAGCCCTTTCCCCGGCCAGGCTCCCGGCCTCGAGGGCCAGAAACAGATGTTCGCGATGATGAGGGCGGCATTCGCCGACTTCAATGTCACCATCGAGGAGATGATCGCCGAGGGCGACAAGGTGGTGGTCCGGTCGACGACCAGGGGCACACACAACGGAGAGTTCATGGGCATCCCCCCGACCGGCAAGCAGGTCACCGTGAGCGAGATCCACATCATTCAGATAGCCGAGGGTAAGGGTGTGGCCCATTGGGGTGAGCAAGACACCATGGGCATGATGCAGCAGCTCGGAGTGATCCCAACCGAGTAACAGATTGCGACGTCGGGTTCGTTAGCCCGGTATGCGCACCCGAGCGCCTGAGAGGGTATAATCGGACTCAACAAGCCGCCTTCGGTGGCGTTAGAGGTCCGAGATGCAGCGGATACCCATGTCTCAAGCAATGGAATACGAGTTCGACCACCGTCATCCGCCCAAGCTGCGTGTTAAACAGGGCGAGAGCTTTGTCATCGAGACCGAGGACGCGGGATCTGGCCTAGTGCGCTCGGCCGACGTAGCCTCTCGGCTCGACGATCTACCGACAAGAAAGTTCTTTCCACCTAAAGGCAACCCCATGGGGGGGCCGGTCTACGTCGAGGGGGCCGAGCGGGGCGACCTTCTGGAGGCCACCGTCGAGAAGATCGTGGTGGACGGCCAGGGGTTCACCAACTTCCGTCCCGGCTCGGGGCCGCTGGGCGACTCCCACAGGTGGCGGTCCTTACGGGGACCCTACGTCCACATCATCAAGCACCTGCCCGGGCCCTCCGGCACGACGCGTGACGGCAAGGGCGTCTTGAACGACAAGGTCTCATGGGACCTCCAGCCGATGATCGGCACCATCGGTGTGGCGCCCGACCGGGAGGTGGAAACCAGCTCGGTCGGCCAGGGCCCCTGGGGTGGGAACCTGGACGTCAGGGATGTTAAAGAGGAGACCAGGGTCTTCCTGAACTGCTCCCACGAGGGAGGGCTGCTTTATATCGGCGACGTTCACGCCGGCCAGGGGGACACCGAGTTCTACGGTACGGCGGACGAGACCAGGGCCGAGGTGACCGTGAGCTGCCGGGTCATCAAGGACAAGCAGATCCCCTTCGTCCGTCTGGAAAAACCGGAGTCCATCGTGTCCCTCTACTCGTACCGGCCACTGGAGGACGCGGTAGAATCGGCCATCGTAAACCTGATGGAGTGGATGGTCACCGAGTACGGTGTGTCCGAGAAGGACGCCTACATGCACACCTGCATCAATCCGGAGTTCCGCGTCAACGTCTACCAGATGGTGCGTCTGGGCCGAATCCAGTACACCGCCGGCGCCGAGATACCCAGGAAGTACCTGGTGCCCAGCTAGAGGGTTATCCTCCAGTCGAGCGGAACACCCAGGGTCAGGACTTGAAATGAGCAAGACAACAACAGCGGACGTCGTTGTGATCGGCGGAGGGATCATCGGTTGCAGCACCGCCTATAACCTGGCCAAACACGGTGCCGGGAAGGTCGTCCTCCTGGAGAGGGGCTCCATCTGCTCCGGTGGGACAGCCAAATCGTGCGCCATAGTCCGCACGCACTACTCGGTCCACGGGAACATGGTGCACGCCGTCGAGAGTCTGAAGATCTTCCGCGACTTCCGGGAGATCGTCGGCGGAGACGCGGGTTTTCGCCGCACCGGGTATCTGGTCCTGGGCCCGCCCGAGCACCGGGAGCCCATGCTGGAGGTGTTCCGCGCTCAGAACAAGCTTGGCATCGACACGGCGGTCCTGACCCGCGACGAGGCGCGAGAGCTACATCCGCTGGTGAACTTCGACGATGTGGATGTCATCGGCTACGACACGATGACAGGCTACTGCGACCCCGACCTAACGACCAACTCCTACGCCCGGCGTACCAGGGAGCTGGGCGCCTCCGTGCTAACGGATACGCCGGTCACCGGCATATCGATCGACGACCAGACCAAGACCGTGCAGACCCCGTCCGGCGATATCGAGGCCCCGCTGGTGGTGATCGCAGTCGGGCCGTGGACCCATGCCATCGGAGAGATGATCGGCGTCGAGTTCCCCTTCGTCATTAGTAAACACCAGGTAGTGACACTGAGCGCGGCCCAACCCTACGATACGGCCTGGCCGGTGATTAAGGACCTGACCACCCCGGACAAGATATACATCAGGCCCTGGTCGGGCGGTGCCATGCTGGTGGGAACCGGCGACCATGGCGACCCTATCGAGGATGCCGATACGTTGACCGACCATGTGGACGAAGCCCACCTGGCACACATCGGCGAGCTGATGGCGAGGCGGATGCCGGCGTTCGCGGACGCCGAGTATGCCGCCGGCTGGACCGGGCCCTATGACATCACGCCCGACTGGAACCCGGTGGTCGGGCCGGTACCGGACACCGACGGGGTCTACGTGGCGGTTGGGTTCAGCGGCCACGGTTTCAAACTGGCGCCAACGATGGGGGAGTCGCTGGCCCAGGCGGTTCTGGGCCTGGAGCCTCGGGTACCCATCGACATGTACTCAATGACCCGCTTCGTCGAGGGCAGGGAGCTGCAGGGAGCCTACGGCGTCGGCTCCATCGCGTGAGGTCGACCTAAGTTTCGGACTCCGGAAAACACCTGACATCTCACGGGTAGGATTCGGCTGTAGTCCGCCCGCCGAACTGTTACGCTCCCGGCGTTTCCTGTATAATTCCTGTTTGCCGAGACCACTGATAAAGTATCGAACGGAGGGTAGGTGATTGGATGCGCTGGGAACACATCTGTTAATTGATTTGAAGGACTGCGACCCCGACTCACTTGATGACATCGACTATGTAAAGAAGGTGATGACGGGTGCGGCCGACAAGGCAGGGGCCACCATCGTGGGCGAGAGCTTTCACAAGTTCGACCCGGTCGGGGTTACCGGCATCGTCGCCGTCGCCGAGTCTCACCTCTGCATCCATACCTGGCCCGAGCATGGCTACGCCGCCGTTGACATCTTCACCTGCGGCAGGGGTTTCAAACCCCACAAGGCTGCAGAGCGGATTATCGAAGGACTGGGCTGCCAGAATCCCACGGTCAAAGAGATACAGCGGGGCCTGATTTCAGAACTATCCCCGTCTCCCGTTCGATGACGGATCCCACCACACCGGCCTCGGCCGGACAGTGGCACAGCGAAAGCATCACGCCGGATCTCCTCCAGGTCGAGCGCGTCGAAAAGGTCATCTATCAGGGCCGGACCGCCTACCAGGAAGTGTTAATCCAGGATACCGCGTGCTTCGGCCGCAGCCTCGTCCTGGACGGCAAGACCCAGTCCACGGAGGTGGACGAGTTTGTCTATCACGAGGCCCTGGTACACCCCAGCCTGGTAGCGCATCCCGACCCCCGGCAGGTCTTCGTCGCGGGTGGCGGTGAGGGCGCAACCGCACGGGAGGTGTTGGCCCACCGCTCGGTGGACAGGGTCGTGATGGTTGATATCGACCGAGAGGTAGTCGAGCTGTGCCGGAGGTATCTCCCGAACCACCACCGAGGCGCCTTCGACGACCCCCGCCTTGAGCTACACCGCGCCGATGCCCAAGTGTTCCTGCGAGGGACCGAGGACAAGTTCGACGTAGCGGTCATTGACGTGCCCGACCCTCTGGAGGGTGGCCCAGCTTACATGCTGTTCACGCGGGAGTTCTACCAGCTTCTTAGGGACCGCTTAAAACCTGATGGTCTTATGGTGGCCCAGTCCGGGCCCACAGGCCCCGCGTTCTATGAGCAGTGCTTTTCAGCCGTGGCCAACACCGTCGGGTCCGTATTCCCGTCCGTCTACCTGTGCGAAGCCTTTGTACCCTCGTTCGGGGCCACCTGGGGCTTTGTTGTCGGCTCGCTGGGACCGGATCCGACCTTGCTGTCGATTGAGGAGGTTGACCGGCGGCTCGCCGAGCGGGTGACGGGCGACCTGCGGTACTACGACGGCACAACCCAGCGCGGCATGTTTTCCGTGCCAAAGTTCCTCAGGCAGGCTGTGGCCGATGAGACCAGGCTAATAACCAGGTCCGACCCCCTTTTCATCAGCTAGCCACAGCCAGGTATTCATACCTTCGGCGTGTCTTTTTCCGTGCCGGACATCCGCGATTCCGCCGCCCAATATATAGCGACAGCACAGCATCATCCAAGGCACGGGCTGCGCTTGTACCGGTGATATAATCTCGATGAGGGAGCCCATGACGACCGACATCCTGGCGGACCTGAACTCCAAGCAGCGCGAAGCCGCCGAGACCATCGACGGCCCGCTGCTGATCATCGCCGGGCCGGGCAGCGGCAAGACCCGTGTGATCACACACAGGATCGGCTATCTGGTCCGGGTTTGCGGCGTGACCCCTTACCGCATCGCCGCCGTCACCTTCACCAACAGGGCGGCGCGGGATATGCGCCAACGCCTGGTGCCACTGCTGGGGCCGGGCATCAAAGACCTGGTCGCGGGTACGTTCCACTCCTTCTGCGCCATGATTCTGCGGCGAGAGGGGCAGGCCATGGGCCTGGACCGCAACTTCGCCATCTACGACGACTCCGATCAGGTCGAGCTAATCAAGCGTTGCATGAAGGAGGTTGACGTCGATCCCAAGCGGTTCGCGCCCAGGGCGATTCAGTCTCGTATCTCAGGCGCGAAAAGCCAGCTACTGGGATTGGAGGGATATGCGGTCGCCGGCAAGGACTACTTCGACGAGATCGTTCTACGCGTCTACGAGCGCTACGAACAGCTTTTAACCCGAAGCGCCGCGCTGGACTTCGACGACCTCCTGTTCAAGACCCATGCCCTGTTTGAGAAGGTACCGGAGGTGAGCGACAAGTACCAGAACCGCTACGTCCACTTCATGGTCGACGAGTTCCAGGACACCAATGTCGCCCAGTACGCAATCGCGAAACATCTCTCCCAGAAGTACCGGAACCTGTGCGTGGTGGGAGACCCTGACCAGTCCATCTACTCCTGGCGCAATGCCGACATACGGAACATCCTCAGCTTTCAGACGGACTACCCCGAGGCCAAGATCATCGCCCTGGAAGAAAACTACCGCTCCACCCAGACTATCCTGGGGGCGGCGGAAAAACTCATCGCATCCAACACGCAGCGGGTGGAGAAGGACCTCTGGACCAGCAACGGCACCGGGGTGCCCATCGTGGTCAACGAGTGCTATGACGCCCCGGAGGAGGCACAGTTCGTCGTCAAAGAGGTATTGAATCTCCAAAACGGCGCCTATGCTCTGGGCGATATAGCGGTGATGTACCGGGTCAACGCCCAGTCCAGGGCGCTGGAGGAGGCGTGCCTGCGCTACGGCGTGCCGTACCAGTTGATCGGCGGCCTGAAGTTCTACCAGCGCCAGGAGGTCAAGGACCTGACCGCGTACCTGCGGCTGGTGGCCAACCCTGCCGACGACGTTAGTTTGACCAGGGTCATCAATGTCCCGGCCAGGGGCATCGGACGGCGAACGCTGGACGAGCTGACGCGGATAGCCCGAGACGCGGGCATATCCATGTACTCCGCCATCGAGGGCCTGGTGGGGGCAAACGAGGACGGAGGGTCCGTCGACGTGACCGCGGGCGCGCTTGCCGCCCGTTCGGTCAAGGCGCTGACCGACTTCCGCAACCTCATCAAGGAGCTGGCGGCCGAAAGCGAGGAGCTGGACCTTATCGAGCTTATAGACCTGGTGCTGAAACGCTCCGGCTACAAGCGGTACCTTGTGGAGGAGGCCGAGCGGGGTGAGGAGCGGTGGGAGAATATCCAGGAGTTCAGGGCCTCGGCCAGGGACTATCTCGTCATGGGAATTCGTGAAGCGCTGACCGCTTTCCTGGAGAGTGTCAGTCTGGTGAGCGACGTGGACACCATGGAGGACCGGGCGGACGCGATCACGCTCATCACCCTCCACCAGGCCAAGGGGCTCGAGTTCCCGGTGGTGTTCATCGTGGGCATGGAGGAGGGACTTTTACCTCACATGCGCTCCATGGACGATCCGTCGGAGATGGAGGAGGAGCGGCGGCTGTGCTACGTGGGTGTGACTAGGGCCAAGGAGCGGCTGTTCCTGCTGCGTGCATTCCGGCGCGGATTCAGGGGGAGTTCCGAGCCCGGTTTACCGTCCCGTTTCCTAGCGGACATCCCGGAAGAACTGATCGTTACCCCCGGCCGGTCGGCGTCCGGTGGGAGCAAACAGGCATGGCGCCAGTCCGTTTCAAGGCGGTCGATTGACACCGTAACGCGCCGGCGGGTCGCTGACGGTGCGTCGGACCAGGACCCTGTCATGCCGGCGGTCACGACAGGCGACAAGGTGCGACACGCCAAGTTCGGCGATGGCATCGTGGTGAGCTGTGTCCCGTCGGCGACCGACTTCGAGGTCACGGTGGCCTTCAAAGAGGGCCATGGCGTCAAGCGACTGCTCCTCAGCTTCGCCCCGCTGGAGAAGGTGGAGTAGCGCTTAGTTGCACAATGCTTGATCTATCCCACCCGCCCGCCCT
>CAZEDC010000123.1:0-6704 GCA_964510985.1 uncultured Dehalococcoidia bacterium | reverse complement strand
GGCCAGGACCACCGCCGTGATAGCCCTGAACGGCGACACGCCCATCATGAATTTCGGAGGGGTGGGAGTCGTCGATTATCCGGATCCAGGGACGGTGAGCGGTGACGGGTCGATCCACAACAAGGTCGAGGACGAGACCTGCTGGGGCTGCGCCGTGGCCTGCGAGGCCATACTTGGTCCGAGCACCGGGCCATATCCCTACGATGCCGGCAACCGCAGGGCCGAGTACGAGACTCTGGCCGCCTACGGCGGATACCTGCTCAACAACGACATCGAGGTCGTCAACAAGGCCAACGACATCTGCAACAGGGCCGGCCTGGACACGATCTCCGCAGGGACGGCCGTGGCGTTCGCCATCGAGTGCTACCAGAACGGACTGCTCAACCTTGAGGACACCGACGGCATCGACCTCAGGTGGGGTGACGGACCGGGTGTTATCGCCCTTACCGAGAAGATGGCCCGCCGGGAAGGACTGGGGGATGTCCTGGCCGATGGGGTAAAGGTCGCCGCCCGACGCATCGGCAGGGGATCAGAGGAGTTCGCCGTGCACATCGGAGGCCAGGAGCTTGGAATGCACGACCCCAAGTTCCAATCGGAGCTGGAGTACGGCGCGGGCGCCCGCTACGTCATGGATGCCACTCCCGGGCGCCATACCCAGGCAGTCGGGCACACCGGCGCTCAACGCGACCTGGTCAACGCGACCGGTATATGCCTGATGGGTTACGGCATCGACAACTCAGCAGATATCATCGCGAACTACGTAAGCGCCGCCACAGGTTTGGAACGCTCCGCGGATGAGCTCAGGCTGTGTGGGGAGAGAATCCAGGCGATACGGCAGGCTTTCAACAGCCGCGAGGGGATAAACAACCGCCGTGACTGGCCGGTCCACCCGCGTATCAAGGGTACCCCTGGCCAGAGCGAGGGTCCGCTCAAAGGGATCACGATGGACATGGACCAACAGATAGACCACTACGCAAAGGAGATGGGCTGGGATCCGGCGACGCTCAAGCCGACCAGGGAAAAGCTACTGGAATTGGGCCTCGACGACGTGGCCGAAGACCTCTGGGACTAGGCTTCCGACAACCGGTGACGCTCCTGAGGCCACCGATCCGAACCGGCCCGGGACCGCATGATCGCGAGGTAGTGGATTGCTTGTAGACGAAGCCAAGTGCGTCGGCTGCGGTAACTGTGTGGCCGTATGCCCGATGGGAGCCATCCATGTAGAGGACAGGATGGCGGAGATCAACCAGGAGGAGTGCGTCGAGTGCGGCGCCTGCCTCCGATTCGTCACGTCCGAGGACGCGCCGACCTGGCTGGTGAGTCTGACCCGTCGCGCGCTCGCCGTCTTCAATTTGCGGTACGACCACCCGATCGACCTCTGTCCGTCCGGCTCCTTGTACATGCCTGAACTCCAGTGGCCACGCACCCTGCGGGCGGTGTTCAGCGACCCCATCGCCGTGCACCCCAGCACGGGCGTCAACGGCCGAGGCACTGAGGAGATAAAGACCAACGACGCGACCAATCGGCTGCCGCCGGGGAGGGCCGGGGTGCTGGTGGAGTTCGGCAGGCCCGGCGTCGGTTGTCGCTTCCGGGAGGTCCAAAAGGTCACGAAGGCCCTGGCCTCCACAGAGGATCTCTCTTTCGAGGTGCAAAATCCTGTGACAATCCTCATGACGGATGTCTCAACTGGGGATCTGGACCCTTCCGTCCTGGACGAGAAATTCCTGTCATGTATCCTGGAAACTTTGATGCCACTGGACCGGGTCCCCGAGACTCTGGGCGCCATCAGACGGGTTGCACCGGAACTGGACACTGTCATCAGCTTGGATATCAATGGCCGGTGTGGTCCCAACGGTGAGGTCATGTACGAGGACCTGGTGGCGGAGGCCGGCTTTACCATGAGACCCAACGGCAAGACCAACCTGGGTATGGCCCGGATGATAGAGCCGAAAGAGACTACACAGGTGACGGCCGATTAGAGCCTGCCCCGCGTTTCAACTGATGGGTGTCCATTCTTCGGAATGGGAAATTCCAGCGTCTGCCCAGCCGGTAATAAAAACAGGAGCCGTCGCACGATGACCAATACCATGCACCGCCAGGGTACGTTGGAATCCCTGCGCCAGGACTACATCATTTTCTCGACCACGGCGGTAGGCTTCAACCGCAAGGACTCCGAGAAGGCCCAGGAGCGGTTTGTCGAGATTATGATGAAGCACCGACCGGTCAACATGGGAATCGGCACCGACGCCACGGCCATGGAGAAGAAGCCAAATTTCGTCTGGGAGGCGATACGCGACCGGTTCCACGGCCGCCAGTACCGGAACGGCCAGCCTATTCAAAAGACCTGTCAACGCTGGTGCGAAGCCCTGCGCAACCGGGACAAATCGGAGTCCCTCCGCTCCCACGCGGTGTTCGACAATGCAGACAAGTTGTCGGCGGCGCTCCGCGAACTCAAGGAGGCCGACCTGGGCCTGTGCGTCAACGTCAACGCCATCCACGACGACACAGATCGGATAGCCCGTGAGGCCGGTATTGTCAGACACACCATCGAGCACTCGCTGGGATTCCACGGCCGCGTCGAGCGGCTACCCTCGGCCGAGGTCCTAGAGCTAAGCACCATGCGCGGCCACGGGATGGTGAGCTTCAACCTGGCACGCAAGATGATGGACCTGGTAAGTGTTGGACGAATCTCGACCGATAGGGCGGCAGAACTGTTGTCCAAGCCGTGCGCCTGCGGCGTGTTCAATCCCACACGCGCCGCCAGAATTCTGACCAATATCCAGCAGGGTACCTACCATACCGCTGTCGGTGCAGACGGCTGAGGCCTATAGGCACTGGCTTTCTTCCCAGGTTGACAATCAGGTAATTGCTAGAGTCTCAGCTCCTGCCGAGGCCCCAACAGTCTGGGAGGGACGTTGGTCTCTCGCATGAAACGGACCAGCATCTGGTGCAGGTCTGCCGCGACATCGCCGCGACGCGAGATAACGTTTTCGCTCTGACCCGGGTCCGCTGCCAGGTTATACAACTCTGACACACCTGAGTCCACGCTGTAGAGCAGAGACCAGTCCCCAACGGTCACCGTGGTCAGCAGGCCGGTCTGGAGCGTTCTGCTGACGTTGTCAACCGACATGACCTCGTCGCCCTGGTTTGCGAAGGGGATCGTGCTGACGGCGAACTCCCGTCCCGGCAGAGAGGCGTCTCTCATACGTGGAAGAAGGGACTGACCTTCCATCCAGGAAGGAACCTCCTGTCCGAAAATATCCAGGACTGTCGGCGCCATGTCGATGGCCGACGTAAGTCCGTTGTAAGAGCCGGGCTCCACGCCGGGCATATAGACGAGGAGGGGGAGTGTCACCAGTTCTTCGTAAAGAGGGCAATGGGTCCAGCTAGCCTCCAGGTCGGTCCACTCATGCAACGTACCGTCCGGGCGTTTGGCGAAGGTCATCTTCCCGAAAAGCCCACCGTGCTCCCCGAAATAGAAGCCGTGATCTGAAGTAAACACGATGGCCGTCTTGTCCATCAGGCCCATGTTTTCCACCTGACTGAGCAGGTAGCCCAGCCATGTATCGACCATTGTGACCTCGCCGCAGTACGTAGCGTGAGCCTTTTTTAACCTTTCCTCACTCATGCCTGGAGAGTCCTTCCGATGTCCGTAGATGGGAGAGATGAGTTCCCCATCGTAGCCGGGCAGATACAGCTCTGTATAGTAGGGCGGCGCGTCCCATGGCTCGTGGGGATCCCACGTATCCACGTACAGGAAAAAATCCTCCTTGTAGTGACGCTCCAGCCAGTTCATCGCCCGGGTGATCGTCTGGGGTGCGTTGTGATCGGACTCTTTGCGCCACCATGCCCGGAGGTCCCTCGACTCGTGACCCCGTTCCTGCTGGTACCTGGTTGCAGACCCTTCTTGCCCCTGGTAGGTGAAAAATGTCTGGAATCCCCGATCATAGTTCATCCCGTAACGCTGGTAGAACGGGGTGTCCACGCTGGCCGCCGTGCGGAAACCTTGTCTGGAAAGAAGCTGTGCCACGGTGGTCGCCTCTTCCGGGAGAGGCTCCCATCGCATGAAAGATATGGTCCAGCGCCCGGTAAACAGGTCGGCCCTCGTGGGCATGGTGGGAAAGCCGCCGGCATAGTGCCTGTCGAAGCGTACCGATTTGGCCGCCAGGGCATCCAGTGACGGGGTCCGAATATTCTGGTTCCCGTAGGCCCCAACGTGGTCCCGTCTGAAGGTGTCGGCGACGATCCAGATCACGTTCATCCGCTGTAGTTCCTTCCTCCGATAGTGGTCTGCCACGCCCGTGTAGCCATCGTGACTTAGTATACATCGGTCTTCGGTGGGAGCGACAAAGGCCGGCTTGTTAAGACATGCCTAGACATGCGATGTATAATCGTTGAAACACCAGGCCGAGGTGCGTCGTGAGATTCTTGTTGCTCAGCGTTTCAATCGTTGCAGTTCTTTCCGCCTGCGGGTCTTCGATCGATGATTCCACCCCTATATCCACTCCTGCGGCCCCGGCGGCCTCGGCGGCCCCTGCGGCCTCAGCGAATCCTACGTCCTCGCCATCGAACGCTGCAACCATCGACACCGAAACAACCGAAACCATGCGCCAACTGGCCTTTGACTACTGGGTCGCGTTCAATGCCTACGATCCCGACAAAACACTTTCCTACCTCGAAGCCAGTTACAGGCAGAGGCGAGAGGAAGAGATTCGGGACGAAATCGGCCGGATAAAGACCTTCAATGTCCAGCTAGAGGTCAGCGAGCAGATCCCACCGCAGATGAACGGCGATGGAACCGCCGAAATGTTCTTGATGATGAAGGAACCCCTGGGCCTCCGTCGAATCCAGATGAGCTTCCTTGAAGTAAACGGCGAGTGGAAACTGACATATACCGAAGAGGTCGAATAAACTCACCCACCGATTCACAAGGGTAACCGGCCTGTTAGAAACGGTCCGGACTCAGGGCAGCCAGGTCCAGCATGGGCGACTGACCGCAGGCGATCTGGGCCACGAGCTTACCCGTGACCGGGCCGAGCGTCACCCCCATCGTCGCATGCCCGGTGGCCACGATGAGGTTTTCACAGGAAGACGGGCGCCCGACAACCGGAACGCCGTCGGGCGTCACCGGGCGCAGCCCGCTCCAGGCGTTCTCAGTCTTGAAGGAGCCTCGGTCCCCCAGGAGATAGTCACCGGCGGCCCGAACGATGGCGTTCACGCGCCTGCTGTCTATGGCCAGGTCGAGGCCGGCCATCTCGAGGGTACCGGCGATTCGCATCTGAGACCCCATACGATTGACGCCGACCATGGCCTCGCCCAGTATCATCGGGTAGGTCAGCCCCGGCTCGGGACTGTCAAATGTCACGCTGTAGCCCTTGGCCGGCTGGACCGGGAGTTTGAACCGCAGGCCACGGACCAGTCCGGGGGACCAGGAACCGGCGGCCAGCACGACGTGTTCCGGTTGGAAATCGCCCTGGGTGGTCCGGACTTGGACCACACGATCACCTGAAACCTCGAACCCCATGACCTCGGCCCCTTCGGTGATAGTCCCTCCATTTTCGACCACGCGCCGGGCCAGGCCATGAACGAATTCCGCAGGTGACAGGTTGGCGTCTTCTTCGTAATAGACTCCACCGGCGATGTCGGGCCGGACGCCTGGCTCCATTCCGTTCACTTCCGACCCGTTCAAAGTCCTGATCGAGAGACCTTCTTCCTCCAGGACCCGGGCTTCCTCGACGCCATGTCGAAAACCGTCTTCGGTCCTGTACAGCATGAACAGGCCGTTTCGATGGTAATCGCAATCCAGTTTTTCCTGGCCGATCAGTTCCTCGAACAGGCCAACGCTCTCCCTGCTCATGGCAAGCAGAACCCGTATGGCGTCCCGCATGCGGGATTCCGTAGCCGCGGCACGAAACCGCCAGAGCCAGGACGCCAGGGAGGGGCTGAATCGAGGTTTGACGTAGAACGGGCTCTCGGGCTTGAGCATCCACTTCAGCGCCCGTCCGATAACACCCGGCGAGGGCAGAGGGGTGCTATGGCTGGGGACTATGAGCCCCGAGTTCCCAAAGGAGGCACCGCTGCAGACCTCGTCGCGCTCGAGGACGGTGACCTGGCGGCCTTCCTTCAGCAGGTAGTAGGCGGCACAGATTCCGATGACACCCCCGCCGATCACCAGGACATCCTGCTGTTGAGTCATGTGGTGAGTCCTATAGGTCCGATTTCAGGTTACCGCAGCGATGGAAACCGCCATCGGCGCGAGTGTAATCGGGCCGTTATGTACTGTCAAGCGAGGATTTCATAATCAGGGCTGCTGGGCGGCTACTGAACGGTTATCGACGCGTTGGCCGTACGGATCAACAGACCAGCGGCCCCGTCGCCGATGGTCCCTGTCAGATGGTTGTCTCCAGTAGAAGTGGCGAGAATGGGGAGCTTGCTTGTCACTGATCCATTGCTGGTTGATGCATCGAGAACGACGCTGGGCTCGCCCTCCAGGTTGACCGTCACGCCGCCGTTGGCGGTCCGGAGCTCGTTCTTGCTCCCAGGTTCCAACTCTCCGGCAAAGGTTATGCCGCCGTTCGTTGTCTTGAGGACCACGGTCCCTTCCAGTCCTTCGACCTCTATCGAACCGTTGGCCGTCTCCGCATCGAAGTCGCCCTTCACATTCAGGAGTACGATCTTACCGTTAGTAGTATCGACCTCTCCTG
>CAZEDC010000122.1:0-4273 GCA_964510985.1 uncultured Dehalococcoidia bacterium | reverse complement strand
CACTGTCAGTGCCCTCCTCACCATTCCGGCCAGCGCCACGACCGTGACGTCCGAGCCCTCGTGCTTCACCTCGGCGCTGCCGAACGGGATGGTGTGGTCTCCGTCCTCCACCTCGCCACGGACTCCCATCAGGTTATTGTCCTCGAAGAACATCACCGGGTCGTTGTCGCGGATCGCCGTCTTCAACAGCCCCTTGGCGTCGGCGGGGCTTGTTGGAATGGCTATCTTGAGTCCGGGCATGTTCATGTACATGGGATACGGCCGGTCGGTGTGGTGCGCCGCGGTGTTGTTACCGTAGCCCATCCCGCACCGGTAGACGATTGGAAGGTCGACCTGCCCGCCGAACATGTACCGCATCTTGGCGGCCTGGCTGACCAGCTGGTCCATGGCGACCCACAGGAAGCTCGAAGCTGACTGGACGATAGGCCGCATGCCGACGGCTGCCGCCCCAACGGCGGCGCCTACGAAGCCGTTTTCCGACAGCGGCGTGTCCAGGGTGCGCTCGTCGAACTCCTGGGAGAGTCCGCCTGTTACGCCGTATATGCCGCCCCGGATGCTCTCGCCCATGATGAAGACCGACTCGTCCCGGCGCATCTCCTCTTTGATCGCCTGGTTCAGAGCGTCGGCGTAAGTGATCTCAGCCATATCTCACCTTCGTTGTGCGACTGTGGCGGGTTGTCGATGACGGTCCGGCTACGCGATGGGGATCGGGTTGGCGTACAGGTCCTCGGTCAGCTCTTCCGGCTCCGGATACGGGCTCTGCCTGGCGAACTCCAGGGCCTCTTCGATGGCGGCGGCTACCTCCGCCTGGACCGCGTCAATCTCCTGCTGGGAGGCGACGCCCTGGCCCACAAGAGCTGTCTTATGGAGTTCGATGGGGTCTCGTTTGCGCCACTCCTCGATCTCCTCGTCGGTCCGGTACGGGTCCCGGACGATGCGTTGCAGCCCCTCGGAGTGGTCCTCGTAGCGGTAAGTCCTCCCCTCGATCAGGGACGGCCCGTCGCCGGCCCTGGCCCGGGCTACGGCGGCCTTGGTGGCCTCGTACATCGCGAGAGCGTCCTGGCCGTCCACCAGGACTCCGGGCATGTTGTAGGCGCTGGCCCGATCGGAGATGTTCTCAACGGCCACCGACTCCTTGAAGCTGGTCGTGACGGCGTACTGGTTGTTCTCGCAGAGGAAGATCACGGGCAGATTCCAGATGGAGGCCAGGTTCATCGCCTCGTGACACGCGCCTTGGTTGCTGGCGCCGTCGCCGAAGAATGAGACGACAACTCTGTCCGTGCCCTGCATCTTGCTGCCAAGGCCCGCCCCCACCGCCACAGGCAGGGCCGAGGCAACGATGCCCGACTCTCCCAGGATGCCGATACTGAAATCGGCTAGGTGCATCGACCCGCCTTTTCCTTTGCAGTAGCCGGTGCTCTTGCCCAGCAGTTCGGCCATGGCCTTCTTGATGTCGCCCCCTTTGGCTATGGGGTGACCGTGGGAGCGGTGGTTTCCGGTGATGTAGTCGTCGTTCCTGAGAGCGGCACACGCTCCCACCGCCACCGCCTCCTCGCCTATGTAGCAGTGGGCAGCCCCGACAAGCTCTCCCCTCTGGAAGAGCTCCTTCACCGTCTCGTCGAACCGGCGGATGGTCATCATCCGTCGCATCATGGTCATCAACAGGTCTCTGTCGGGGTCCATGGGGCCCTCCTCGGCAGGTGGAATCGGATGTGCGACCGGGCGCCGGCCGCGGCGCAATTATATTACGTCGCCGGAGATGTCACAACTAGGCGATGCCGGCGGTGTCGGCTCGCCATGGCGAGAGTCGGGCGAAGCGGTGTGTCTCTCGTGCTGTCCCGGCTATGGAACGGGAACAAATGGCGGACGTCGTTCGTCTTGAGTCTAGACCCCGTCATACCGGCGAAAGCCGGTATCCAGAGCCCTTCGCCCTTGGGAGAAGGGCTCAAGAGTGACAAGCTGGGCCATACCAGGCGCCTACGTCACGTGGAATCGGAGTGTGACCGCGATGTCGTATCCAAGCATAGCGAATACGAAACACCAGTGAAACACTGATGCGATCACCCCGCGGTATAGCGACCCTGGCTATCGGAGTTGCCTCCCTGGGCGCGTTCCTGGTGGCCTTTGTACTGGTGCTGGAGCTGGACTCGTCTTCATCGCGCTTGGCCTCGCCGCAGCCAACGGCCACCTCTGCATCTACAGAGGCTACGCTGGAAGAGGAGATCGCCCGTGGCCCGGAGTTGGTGCCGCTTCCCGATGTAAAGGGATACGAGGAAGCGAGGCTTGGCCGCGGGCGGGTCATCGAGGTCCGCGACGGCGCGATCGGCCTTCCCTCGGACGCCTATGTTGAGGAGGGCGTGTTCAGGGCCCACTGCCCTGCGGGCCCACCCTGTCCTGTCGCCCCGATCATCGTGGTACGGCGAGGAAACTCCACGATAGCGCTATCTCTCCCGTTCGGCACCCTGTTTTTGGAACAGGTCGCGCAGGGTGAGGAGGGCGCCTTCGACTTCCTTAGGGGCGCCCTGGCTGAGAGACCTCTTGCCGCCGCGGGCGTTCCCAGAATACAGGGATGGGGTCACCACCACTGTCGTTGGACCCAAGACCGCCGGAAGTCGTATCCGCATCGCCGGTTTGGATATACAGCTTCCCCCAGACGCGTATGTGAGTGCGTTGATTGCGACTGTGCTTTGTGTGGAAGGGCGGCCTTGTCCCGAGACACCGATCTATGTGATCGGACGTGGTAACTCGACCATCGCGGTTTCCGCTCCGTCCGGGGCCATCTTCGAGGAGAAGGTTGCTCCTGGGGAGGAGGGAGCCTTTGATTTCCTGAAGGAGGCGCTGGCATCATCGGACTGAGGACGGGTACGCCGTTAGGGTCCACTCTTGATTGGAAGTACGTAGGCTGGTCCGCCCTGTCATTCTCGAGCGCTTCGCGACAAGGGCGAAACCCTCTGGATTCGGCTTTCGACGGAATCACCCATGGTGGCTGTCACCACCGTAACAAAGCTTGAAGATTGCTTTTAGTCTACACAGGCGTTCCTGGGTTATTTTCATGGCAATGACGGGCCTATCCCCAGTTCTTGGATGGGGGTAGGGCGTAGTCCAGGGATATCCCGATTATGTGCTGGGCCACGACGTTGAGGGTCCCGTCCCGTCGAGAGACGACGCCACGGACCTGGAGCACCGGCTCTCTGATGACGAGCCGGTAGCGTTGGAAGACCTGTGACCATACGACGAGGGGGATGTGGCCGAACTCGTCCTCCAGGGTGATGAAGACGGCGTTGGCGCCGGGGTGCTGCCTTCGGATGACCAGTCCGGCGACGGTGACCTCGACGCCGTCTTCCAGGCCCGGAACGTCCTGGCTGGACGTGACCTCTTTGGGAAGGCGCTCCTTCATGTGGGCCATAAGGTGACCGTCGGGGTGGACCGCCATCGTGCGGTATTCGCCCAGCATGGTCTCCCACCCGGTCATGGTTGGAAGCTGGGCCATATCCTGCTCCACCGGGAGTGGGAGCGCCTTCTGGTCCCCAACGGGCCGATAGAGGAGCCCGGCTTCCCATAGCGCCGACCGCCGGTCTGGGACCATGGAGTCGAAGGCCCCGGCCGTGACCAAGTTCTCGACCGCCTCTCGTTGTATCCCGCTGCGTCGCATGGCGTCCGCGAGGCTGTGGAACCGGCCTCCCTGCTCCCGGGCCTCGATGATAGCGTCCACGTTGGCCTGGCCCAGTCCCTTCACGTGCAGGAACCCCAGTATGAACGACTCGTTGTCCACTATCGTGCACTTCGCCGAGCTCTCATTGATGTCCGGGTTCAGGGGCCTGATCCCGTGATACTTGGCGTCCTCTTTCAGGGTCTCGAGGTTGTAGAAGCCCATCGGCTGCTGATTGAATATGGCGACGTAGAACTCCAGCGGGTAGTAGTACTTCAGCCAGGCCATCTGGTATGCGGTAACGCCGAACGCATAGGCGTGGGACTCGGGAAACATGTACTGCCCCGAGAACTTCCCGAATATCTTATGTGCCGCGTCTTCGGGCACCCCGTTGGCCGCTGCGCCATCTCTGAACTCCTCCCAGTAGCGCTTCAGAAGGCCCTGGTTGTTCTTGCGGCCGAAAGCGCGGCGAAGATCGTCGGCTTTCTTGGGGCCGAAACCGGCAACGTGGACCGCCAGCTCGTTCACCTGGTCCTGGTACAGGATCACCCCCAGGGTGCGTTCTAGCGCGGGCCTCTCCCTTTCGTGGACGTACTCATCCTCGGCGCCATGCCGGTACCGCTC
>CAZEDC010000121.1:0-23517 GCA_964510985.1 uncultured Dehalococcoidia bacterium | reverse complement strand
ACTTCGGTAGCGCCCTGGGCGGTCTGGACGCACGGGTACGGCGGCATCTGAAACGGGCAAAGAAACACCACTGGCACATCGACCACGTGTCCGCCGTGGCGTCCGCGGTCCAGGTATGGTGGGCTTCCGGCACGGAGAGGCTGGAGTGCGCCTGGGCCCGGGCCGTGCTGGACCTTCCGGGCGTCAGCGCGCCCGCACCGGGGTTCGGCTCCTCCGACTGCTCCTGCCCGTCCCACCTGGCGCTGCTCCCGGATACGCCCTGTGCGGTCGAATCGGCCAGGGAGCGAGTCCGGACAAGCCAGACCGGCATCGGCCTTCAGGTCACTCCTGTGGGGGCTGTGGTGGCAGGTGGTACAGGGCCAGGTCTCTAGCGGGCCTCCACCAGCTCGATTACGACGTCGTCAGGCGCATCAATGAGGGCGACTTTCATCCCGTCGGCCAGGACCGTTGCGGGAAGGCGGATGGGAACTCCCTGGCTCTCCAGCCGCTCCAACTCCGCATCCAGGTCGGGTACGTCGAAGCCGAAGTGATCGAGGCCCAGGTGGGTCTCCGCGCTGCCTCTGGGCAGGGACTCAGCCTGGCCTGGAGCAGAGATGTAAATCCGGGTGCCGCCCTCCACGGCCATGCGGATCGTCCGGTAGCCGGGACGGATCTCCACCTCCTCCAGGACCCGTGCCCCGAAGTGTTTTTTATACCAGTCGGCGGACCTGTGGGGCTCCGTAGACCTGATGTGGACGTGGTTGATGGGGTAGGCCATCCCGACCTCCTTGTCTTGGGAATGCTTAGACGCATCCTGGCTCTGTTGACATCGTCCCCAATAGATGTCTTTTTGCCCACCCACCCGCCCTCGAATAGTATTATTGGGGTGCCCCCAAACCCCCACCAGAGGGGTTCAACCCCCTTTGGACACCCCCATTTTCGAGGAAGTCAACAGAGCCACGCACCTTCAGTGTACACCGGGGAAAGTTCCGACAATAAGAAACTATCTCAAAAAGGGAGGTGACTTACACCCACCCACCCGCCCCCAAGGGTTCATATTCCTGCCCCGACATGTCGGGGAGACCCCTTGGCCCCGACCCGTCGGGGCACTCCCCCGAGAGGATTTTGAGATAATTACTAAGGGGTCTTGATTGCCCGTCGTGTCTAGCCCGTTACCGTCACCGCCGCCTGCCTCTGCCTTGTTTCCCAGCCCTGGAAGAAGACGTAGTAGAGTACGGCGGCCGCGACCACCAGGAAGGCCGCTACCATAAAGGCGGGCACGAATTCGGCCACAGGGACGGACCTGGCGACCTCCCCGGCCCCCACACCGATAAGCGTCCCGGACAGTCCCGCGCCGAAGGCACCGCCCATGTCGAAGGCCATGTGGGTCATGCCGGCCGTCGTGCCCCTCTCTTTGGCGACGGTCAGCTCCATCGATAGCTGATTGCGGACTGGCATGGAGATGCTGTACAGCGCGTCGCGAAGGAAGAAGAACACGACGACGAGAGGCAGTCCCGGTAATGCCAGCGGCACGAAGACCATGAGCACGAGGAACGGAACCGACGCCACCTGGGGGATGACGATGGTGATGACCCTGCCCCACTTCCGGACGAAGGCGCCCGCGAAGAGGATGGCCCCCGCCCCTCCCAACGCCCCTACCGCGAAGATGGCCGATATCTGCCTGTCGCTGGCCCCCAGGGCCAGATCGAAGAACACGTTGAAGAACCGGGTCGCCAGTCCGAAGCCCAGCCCGACCATCAGGCTGCACAGGGTCAGCTTGGCAATGGCGGAGAAGTTGACCACGTTCTTCAGGGTGAACAGTTCCATGAACGTGTCCACCAGAGCGACTCTTTTCTCGGTCATGAAGCCCAGAGGCGCCAGGGCCGCCAGGGTCAGCGGCAGGGAAGCGACAAGCACCCATCGTGCCGCGCCGATGTCCAGGTCTGGGACGCCCAGCGAGACGGCCCAGACCAGAGGCAGGAAACTTCCCACGGACCGGGAGAGCATGGTGAACATCGAGTTCAGACTGAACAGGAGCGGCCGCTCCTCGGGCTCGCTATTCTCCATGATGAAGGGCGGCCCGGCCACGCCGTGAAAAGCCTCGCCGATACCCGCCGCGCCGGCCAGCACCAGCAGCACAGCCGAGTCCTGGGTGAAGAGCAGGGCGCCCCGGGCCGCCAGGTTCACGCAGGTGGCGATGAAGAAGGCTTTCCTGCGACCTATCTTGTCGGCGATGAGGCCGGCGGGGAAGGCAAACAGCCCGTGGAACAGCATGTCCACCATGATGAACAGTCCCACAAAGCTGGTGGAGAAGCCCAGCCTCAGGAGGTACAGGTTGAACATCACCGCCCATATCCCGGCCCCGAGCTGGGACATCAGCGAGTACCCCAGGAAAAGCCGGGCGTTGCGGTTGAACCTTTTGGCCGTGGCGAGATAGCCGCCGCCAGTGGACGGCCGCGAACCGTCCGATGCCATACGCTACTCCTCGTTCAGGCTTTCGGGCTCTTCGTCCGGGCCAGCGTCCTCGCCGTTCTTAGCCTCGGAGGACCTCGCCGTCTGCTTCCATCTGACTGCGAAGAGACCGATAAAGAGCGCCACCAGCGCACCGCCGGCTATGATGACCACCACCGATGCGGTACCCGACAGCTCGCCGATGTGCACGTCCCCACCGTTGGCCTCCGATGCACCGGCGTTCATCCAAACGGCGGTCACTGCTAAAACGAGCGCCAGGCATAAAAGCGGTCTCACTGCCGAGTATCCTCTGTCTGTGGCGAACGTGGTTTCCGGTCCGCCCCAACGACTTCCGTCCGTTGCTACAGGACCAGGCCCAGGACTACTCTCCCCGCACGAGGTCTCCCAAATATAGGTGCAACAATACCCGGTGACTGACTGTCGGTCAAACCGAGCTACGTTTGCCGGTCAGAAGACCGGCGAGTAAGTACTCAGTTCCTGACACGCCGGCCCATCATCGCCCTGGGGACGGTGGCGGCCTTCATCGTCGCCCGCTGAATCTCAGCGCTTCCTCCGATACGTACTGGTATAATTGAGGCTATTCTGCCATCGTGTTTCGATAAGGGGAGGACGGAGGAGCATATAGTGATGGACTGTCCGCGATGTAACGTGTCGCTCAGGGTTGAGACCCTCAAAGGAATCGATGTAGACCGGTGTCCCCAGTGCGAGGGCCTCTGGCTGGACCATCCTGAGCTGGACCAACTCGAAGATACGGTGTTGGACCAGGACGACATGAAGGGTCAGATGACCTACGCCGTCCGGGCCAGCGACATCTCCTGCCTGGTGTGCGGAGACACCATGAAGACCTTCAACTACCACGCGTACAACCTGCCCATCGACGCCTGCGACGACCAGCACGGGTTCTGGCTCGACCACGGCGAGGAGAAGCGGGTGCTGGAGATGATGAAGCAGCGGATCAAAGACCTGAATCGGACGGGCGCCGCGGAGGAGGAGTGGGGCAAGCTGCTGGGAAGGCTGAAGTCAAAGTCATTTGCCGAGAAGCTCAAGGGAATGTTCCGCTGAATCTTTATCGACGCCGCTCACCGCCGCATTCCATGAGGAAACGGCCTGCTCTCGGCTGAGCGGGTGCGCCAGTTTTTACGGCCAGAAACGGGTTCTCCTCGCAGGCTCATACCAGCGCTCAAAGCTGAGCCTTGTTACTATCGTGGGCCCAAAGTTTCCCGCTAAGCGAAGAAAGGCCCCGGCTAATCGCCGAGGCCTTTCAGTCCGCAGTCAGTTATTCAGGGCCAGGGACGGTGTCAGTGCTCAGGGTATCGACGCCTGCGCAACCGCCTTCTGAATAGCACCCTTTTCTTTCCCGGTGAGCACACCATCGCGCTTCAGGTCATTGGTCAGCCGGGAGACGTCGCTGACGAACTGCCCATGGTTCCTGGCTTGGTCCGCCAACTGGGCGATGAGATCGGCCACAGTGCAACCGTCGGCCAGCACCGCGTTGGGCACGCCGGTATCGTTCCCATCAATAACCACGGTGGGCGTGACAATCGAGATGGGGCAGGCATCTGAGCCGTCCGATACGCCATCGCCGTCGGTGTCGGGGTTCAGCGGATCGGTGCCGAGGTCAGCCTCCTCGTCGTCGGTCAGCCCGTCGTTATCGTCGTCGAGGTCACACGCGTCGCCTGCCCCGTCCCCGTCGGTGTCGGTCTGGCCGGGGTTCGGCGTACCCACGCAGTTGTCGCTGTTGTCGCCGACGCCATCGCCATCCGAGTCCGACCACTCCGTCGAGTCCAACGGGAAGGCATCCGAACCGTCCGAGACACTATCTCCGTCGGTGTCGGAATTCAGCGGATCGGTCCCGAGATCAGCCTCCTCGTCGTCGGTCAGCCCGTCGTTGTCGTCGTCGAGGTCACACACGTCGCCTGCCCCGTCCCCGTCGGTGTCGGTCTGGCCGGGGTTCGGCGTACCCACGCAGTTGTCGCTGTTGTCGCCGACGCTATCGCCGTCCGAGTCCGACCACTCCGTCGAGTCCAACGGGAAGGCATCCGAACCGTCCGAGACACTATCTCCGTCGGTGTCGGAATTCAGCGGATCGGTGCCGAGAACGGCCTCTTCCGCGTCGGTCAGCCCGTCGTTGTCGTCGTCGAGGTCACATGCGTCGCCTGCCCCGTCCCCGTCGGTGTCGGTCTGGCCGGGGTTCGGCGTGCCGACGCAGTTGTCGCTATTGTCGCCGACCTCGTCGCCGTCCAAGTCCGACCACTCTGTGGAGTCCAGAGGGAAGGCATCCGTGCCGTCCGAGACGCTGTCACCGTCGGTATCCGGATTCAGCGGGTCGGTGCCGAGAACGGCCTCTTCCGCGTCGGTCAGCCCGTCGTTGTCGTCGTCGGGGTCCACGCAGTCCGCGGCGCCATCCCCGTCGTTATCGGGGAAGTCCTCGTCCACGGCTCCATCGAGATCATTGTCGATCCCATCGCACACCTCGGGCGGCGCGGCGATGGCGGGCTCGGGCCCGTACGCCAGACCATAGGCCGTCCTGGTAATAACCTCCGTTGGACTCACTCGGGCAGCCGTCACCGTAGGTATGTCTATTATCGCCAGGTTGGCAGCCGTCACCGGCCCACCCGCTGCGTTCAACCCGTAGAGTACTCCATCCTCGTCGAACGCCAGTCCATTGATGTTCTTGAAGTCGCTCCCGTCACCTAGCGTCCCCAACCATGCGCAGGTGCCAGTCACCGGATCAATGGTCATCAGCTTCGCACTGGCCCCACCCGACCCGTAGTTCGTCCCGTACAGTATCCCCGTCGTTGGGTCGAATGCCAGGCCTCGCGGCGAGCGGGCGCTGCAGGAGTCGTCGAACGGCGTGAACTCGAGGGGAGGGATGCACTCCTCTTCGCCCGTGAACGGGTCGATGAAGCAGGCTCCGCCCCAGAAGAAGCTGTCTCCAACCTGGGTGCCGGCGCCCGTCCCCTTGTCGATGGCGATCAGGGCGTCCTCGAACTGGTTCATCAGGCCGAACAACTCGCAATCAGGTGCCGGTGACACCGCCAGATCGTTCATGCCTGAGATGCCTATAGAGCCCACCAGTGTCAGGTGGCCTGTGGCCGGATCGATGGTGACCAGGTCGTCGGGGTCTCCACCACCCGAGGGCAGCACGCCGTACAAGGTGTCCTCGCACGAATCGTAGGCCAAGCCGTTGATGGTCTGGCTCGATGCCCCATCGGTCAGAGGGCCTACCACCGATGAAACGCCCGTGCCACGGTCCACCAACAAGAGCTGTGGGTCGTACGGCGTGTCGAAGGTGGACCGCTGCGCCGTGAAAAGTGTGCTGGGGCCAGAGGCCTCAGCCACAGGTGGTTTCGTCACCACCGTGGCAACGACCACGAGGAGCAGCCCGGCGGTTAGTAACCCCGCTCTCCTGACGGTTGTTTGCCTGTCCAAATCGTTGGTCTGCGACATGCTAATCCCTCCCGTCATGGTTGGGGCTATGGCATATCAATATCACCCTCCCGAGGGGGGGGGTGTCTAGTAGGCATGGCGTGAATTTTATCGTCTCGACACAAAGGCGCTTTGAGGATTTGTTCGAGAGGCCAGTGTTGGAAACTGATGCGGACCGGCCCGGTTCCGGCTGTAAATAAAGTGGGGGGATTGCACTCAATAGCGATGCGTGTCCGTTCGCATTAAATCCCTGCCGGATGGTCTAACCTCAAGGCGTGCCCGGTCTCTCTCCCGACAGCGCATCTTGTGGCACTCCTCGCGCAGGAGTAGTATGGTCTGGCTATGAGCGGAAACGGTTCACATCCGGTGATAAGCGGCGTGCGGTTCTTCCTGGCCCACACCCCTGGGCTGGTGCGGCACGGGTCCAAACCGTCGCGAGAACTCCGCAAGAACCCGGCCCTAATGGACGAAGTCAACTCCCACCTTCGGACCTACCGACAGGCGCTGGGCTATCCACCCAACCGGGTCTTCCTCGGCTCGCTGTATCCCGACGATCTCACGGACGTTGAACGCCCCTGGTTTCACGTAGACGGCGACAAGCTCCGCAGACAGCCTCACGGCGAGATGATGCCCGAGGAGGAGCTTTACGGGCTTCTGAAGATATCGGACCCATTCGACCTGGTCTGGCTGGAGCAGGGGTTTACCGAGGGGACCAGGGAGGTCCTGTCGCAGCACCCGCTGGTCACGGGAGCCGACCTGGACCAGCTGGGGGACGGCCAGCCGGCCTCGGCCATCGAGGCCCAGGTGGCCGACGGGGAGACTGCCCTGCCGCTGCACCTGGGAGACGGCCGTCTGGTCGGCTGCGTCAACCGCGCCTACGAGGAGGACGCGACCCTGACCGCCGACGTGCTGCTGGAGAACCTGGCCTGCAAGGCCACGGCCGCCATGGCTCTCCGAACGCTGCTCCAGGACGGACAGGTCGAACCGGGCGCGGTGGACTACATCCTGAACACCGGTGAGGAGGCCGTTGGGGAACGCTATCAGCGCGGCGGCGGAAACCTCGGCAAGGCCATCGGGGAGATGGCCGGCCTGATCAACGCCACGGGCTCCGACGTCAAGGCATTCTGCTGCGGGCCGGCACATGCGCTGGTCATGGCGGGCGCGCTGGTGGCCTCGGGTGTGTTCCGGCAGGTGGCCGTGGTGGGAGGCTGCTCGCTGGCCAAGCTGGGCATGAAGTTCCAGGGGCACCTGAACCAGGGCCAGCCCATTCTGGAGGATATGCTGGCCGGCGTGGCAATAATGGTGGGCGAGGACGACGGCGTGAGCCCTGTGTTGAGGCTGGACTCGGTGGGCCGGCACAGCATAGGCGCCGGCTCATCTCAGCAGGCCATCTATGAGATGCTGGTCTCGGAGCCACTGGCCCGGCTGGGCCTCGGGTTCGCGGAGATAGACAAGTACTCCACCGAATTGCACAATCCGGAGATCACCGAGCCGTCAGGCGCCGGAGACGTACCCGGACGCAACTACCAGCTCATCGCCGCACTGGCGGCCCTGAACAAAGAGATCGACAGGTCGGAGATCGCGAAGTTTACGCAGGCCCACGGGATGCCGGGCTTCTCGCCCACACAGGGCCACATCGCCTCGGCCATACCATTCATGGCCCATGCCGTTGACCGCATCGGGGACGGGCGAATGCACAGGGCCATGTTCCTGGCCAAAGGGAGCCTCTTCCTGGGCCGTATGACCCAGATGTCCGATGGTGTATCCTTCATTCTGGAACGGAACCCCGGCGCCGGCTAAGCCCGCGTGCGGATTTCACGGGCAGGAGTCGTCTCCAGACCACCATGTTAGCTAACTGTCAATCACCCTGAAGACAATGGGAACGAGGGGACAAGAGATGGAACTGAGCGGCAAGAAGGTAATCGCACTGGGCGAGCGGGACGGTGTCCAGGGCGGCGTCATCGCCAACTGCGCCCGAAGCGCCGGCGCCGAGGTTGTGCTGGAGATGACCTACTGCTTCGTCTGAACCGCGGCGGGCGCACTTGACCTGGAGGGTCAAGAAGAGATCAAACGGACCGTGGACAGGATCGGTCAGGAGGACCTGGTGGTGCTGCTGGGCACCCCCACACCGGAGAGTAGCAAGCTGTACGCCATGACGGTGACGGAGGGCGATCCGACCTGGGCCGGGGCACTGGCCGGAGAGGCCCTGAGGCTGCCGGTCTACCACATCATCGAGCCCCAAATTAGGGACCAGATCGACAGCGAGGTCTACAAGGCCGAGGTCGGTGTGGCCGAGATGGTGCTGGACTCCGAGGAGATCTCCACCACCGTGAGTGGGGTCCGAGCCAACAACACGGGTAACTGACCGAATTTTTTAGGCTCGAACGTGTGGAGAGGAGGTCGCGGGCAAGATGTTCCGGATAGTGCACTACGTAAACCAGTTCTTCGGGGGATTAGGCGGCGAGGACAAGGCCGGAACCACCGTGCTGGTGCGGGAAGGGCCCGTGGGGCCCGGCAGGCTGCTCCAGCAAGCCCTGGGGAACCGCGGTGAAGTCGTCGCCACGGTTATCTGCGGGGACGACTACGTTGCGGAGAACGAGACCGAGGCCGGCCACGCTATCGACGAGGCGCTGGAGACGTTCAAGCCCGACTTGGTCGTCGCAGGCCCGGCTTTCGACGCCGGCAGGTACGGCCTCGGGTGCGCCCTGATGTGCCGGACTGCGCAGGCACGGGGCATCCCGGCGGTGACCGGCATGCACCCCGACAACGCCGCCGTGATCACCCACAGGCGCGAGTTGCTGGCGGTCCCGACGGGCGCCGACGCCACCGAGATGAAGGCCGCCGTCTTCGCCATGGTCGAGCTTGGTTTGAAGCTGGCCAGAGGAGAAGAACTCGGCCCCGCCGCCGAGGAGGGATACCTGCCCCGCGGCGCCAGGCGGCTGGTGCTCAAGGACAGGGTCGGCTACGAGAGGGCCCTGGACATGCTGCTGGCCAGGGTGGAGGGCAGGCCCTTCGCGTCGGAGGTACAGGTCCAGCAGTATGAGACTGTGCCCCCGGCTCCGACCGTCGATGACCTGTCCAGGGCGAAGATAGCCATCGTGGTCAGCACCGGTATCGTGCCAAGGGGCAATCCCGACAGCATGGTCTCCGCCTTCTCGCTGGAGTCGTACCGGTACTCCATCGAGGGCGTAGACGCGCTGGAGGTGGATGACTGGGAGTCTGTCCACGGCGGATTCAACACCCGTATCCTCAACACCCAGAACCCCAACTACGCCCTACCCCTGCCCAGCCTGCGGGGGCTGGAGGCCGACGGTAAAATCGGCGGGATCTACCCCTACTTTTTCAGCACGGTCGGCAACGGAACGGCGGTGGGCCCGGCCCGGGAGATAGGCAAGCGGATCGCCGAGGAGCTTACGGACGCCAGGGTGGACGGCGCCCTGGAGGTGGCCGGCTGAGGGAGCTGTCATCGTTGCGGTGCAACGATCACGAAGGAGCTGGAGAGGGCGGGGATACCCACGGCGATGATCGGGGCGCTGCCGGCCATCGCGCTGGCGGCCAACGCCAACCGGGTCGTGCGGGGGGTCAAGGTCCAGCACCCCTGCGGAGACCCTAATCTGCCAGATGAGGCGGACAGGGCGCTCAGCCTCAGAATCGTCGAGGCCGCCTTGCGAGCCCTGCAAACCCCGGTCACCGGCCCCACACTGTTCGAGCCCTCGGAGCAGGTCAAGGAGGGCGTCCATGCGTCTTGAGCTGGCCAACTACCAGGCGGACGAAGTCCGTTTAGGCGAGTCCACGCGGTGGCGAAAAGGCGTCTTGGAGATAAACCGGGACGAGGTCCTGGAGCCCATCCGGCGTGACCCGCTGGTCGCCCGGATCGACCTGGAGATCGCATCACCCGGGGACTCGGTGCGAATAATCACCGTCCAAGACGCCATCGAGCCCAGGGTCAAGGTCGTCGGCGAGGGCGTGGCGTACCCCGGCATCCACGGACGTCCGGTGGCGACCGTCGGCCGGGGACACACCAACCGCCTGGGCGGCACCACCGTCATGGCCTGCGCCCTTCCCCAGGACCTCCGAGGCTACGGCCTCATCTCATCGTTCCGTCCCGGTACCGGACACGGCGATTTCCTGGACATGTCCGGGCCGGGCGTCGTCAGCCCCTACTCATCCCTGTCCAACGTGGTCCTGGTGGTGGAGCCGGTAGGCCACCTGGAGCCGGACGCGGCCAACGGGGTGGTCCAGCGGGCCATGCTAGCCGTGTCCGACCGACTGGCGGAGACGACCGCCGGCCAGGAACCCACCGAGGTGGAGGTGTTCGACACTACCCCAAAGCCGGGGCTGCCCGGCCTCGTGTATATCCACAGCCTGGTCTCGCCCGAGGCGGCCACTTTCAACCCCAACTCCACCCTGGGCACCGCCGTGTACGGGATAACCCGTCTCACACAGCCCTGGCTGCTGCACCCCACCGAGCTGCTGGACGGGGCCGCCTGCGGCAACTACAGCGCCTGGGGCTCGTGGCCGCTGACCAACACCATCCCGCTGCACATGTGCCGCAGGCACGGGGTGGACTTCAACTTCCTGGGCGCCATCATGGTGAGGACGATGTGGGAGGAGCAGCGCCAAAAGGAGTTGATGGCCAACCGGGCCGCGCTGATGGCCACCACCCTGGAGGCCGATGGCGCCCTGGTGACGCCGACCCTTCGGGGCCAGCGCTTCCTCGATACCATCGCGGTGGTCGAGGCCTGCGAGCGGGCCGGGGTGAAAACCGTGCTCATCACGGAGGAGGAGGACAACGAGGATGGCGCCGCACCGCCACTGCTGGTGTCGTCGCCTGACGTAGTGGCGGTGGTCAGCACCGGCACCGGCAGCGCGTTCGGCCCGTTCCCGGCGGTGGAAAAGGTTATCGGCGCCGGGGAGATTGCGCCCGAGTGGTACCGGGAGCAGGAGCCCACCCACGGACGCTACGGCCGGAGCCACCTGAACGACGTCTGGGGTTTCTCCCGGCTCTCATGCGTGGATTACTAGAGTCCCTATCAAAACCCTCGCCCCTTGTGTCCCCCTCTTGACTCCCCCGTTTCCGAGGAAGTCAACAAGATGTCATGCTGAGGAGTGGAGCGACGAAGCATCTGGGGATGGGTGACGGTCACGGTCGGGGGTGCGAGTCTCCTCCCCAAACCCTTCGCTTCGCTCAGGGTGACAGGTAACCACCTACTTGGGGGCGTAGGACCTTATTGCCATGACAGGCGTTAGCCTTCGCTGCGGCCGGGCTGCCAGCTAGGGTCCTTGAGCGGAACGCTGAGCCAGGACAGCATCTGGGACAGCTTCCAGTACGCATCCATCCTCGACTGGTCTGTTCCCTCCGCCTCTGCCAGCTCGATAGCCGAGAGCAACTGCTTTATCACACTGGGGCCCAGCTCCAGCAGGCCGTCGCTGCCCGACGCACTCCACTTCACCAGGATGAACTTCACTATCGCCCCGATGGGAATGTTCTTGTTCCGGCTCAGGGTCTCAATGGTGGGCATGGGGTCAACCTGGGTGTACATGGCCACCTGCTGCCTGAAGTTGGCGTCCTTGTCTGTCTCGTCCCAATCCCAGGAGTACTCCTCCAGGGTTATATCGCGGGTCTTTCGGCTGGTTCCCAAAGCGACTCCTTTACGTCCGTCTGGTGTGACGGCCACACAGAATTCCTGCTCGGTCGGCGAACCGCCACGCGAAGGACAGCGACGAGTTCCCGATGGGTCGGTACAGACCGAGTGAGAGGTATATGGGCGGTAGGCTAGGACAATCTCGGAATCAGCCAACTCCCGCCCCATACCCCAGATTCTTCGCTCCGCTCAGAATGACAGGTAGTGACCGCTGGGTATCAATTCTCACCACCCGGTTAGTAACGGCCGTACTCCTTGCCGGAGTCGAACATGGCGACGATGTTCTCGGCCGTGATCTCGGCCTGGATGTTGTGCACCGAGGCCAGCACGTAGCCGCCGCTGGGACCCAGGTCGGCGATCCTTGTCTTGACCTCGGCCCTCACGTCCTCGGGGGTGCCCAGGGGCAGGACCTCGCCTGTATCGATGGCGCCCCAGAAACTCAGGTCTTTGCCGAACTCTTCCTTCAGGCGGCGAGAGTCCATGTTGGCAGCCGACGCCTGCACCGGGTTGAGCACCTCGACGCCGATGTCGATATAGTCCTGAATCATGGGATAGATGGCGCCGTCGTTGTGCATCAGGACCTTGGCGTCAGTGTTGCGCTTGATGGCATCCACTACTCGCCCGTGGTAGGGTTTGACCATCTTGCGATACACCTCGGGCCGCATGAAGGGGCGGTCCTGGAAGCCGAGGTCGTCCGGAAAGCCCACGATGTCAACATACTCGCCGACCTCCTCCAGGGCGTACTCCGTGATGCCGACGTTAACCATGGCGGAGTAATCCATCAGCGCCTCCGCCAGGACCGGGTTCACCACCAGGTCTTCCAGCCACTGGCCGAATCCCCGGACACGCTGACAGTCCCATACGATGCCGTACGGGAGCCTGAGAAAGACGGCGTAGTCGGTCTCCTCGTGGAGCTGTTTAGCCCGTTCCTTCAATCCTTCGATCCGATGGGGCTCCCTGGGCTCCGGCCAGGGATACTTCTCCAGTTCGGCCAGCGTAGGCTCTTTCTTTTGGAACGGGCCTTCCTGGAAGATAAAGTGGCCTCCATCCTCGGGCCTGGTCCAGAAAACGCCCCACTCGTCCCTGTAGGAGTTCTGGGTCAGCATGGTCGCGGGCCTGCCTATATAAACGCCACGGACGTCGACGTCGAAACGCTGTAACACGGCGTCGGCCGGCATCGCGATCTGGTTCCGGTCGTCGATCTCCGCGGCCCTGCCCTCGTCTCCGAGGCCCAGGTGTTCGACCAGCCGGGCGTAGGCCTTGGTGTTGATGCCAGAGGCCAGACCCTGGCCCAGGTCGCAGGGGACCCGGTCGGGCTCCTCGTGATTCAGGGCCGTCATCACTCGCTCTCGATGTGTCAAACCAGACATTTTTTCTGTATCTCCTTCCGGTAAGGATTTGGGGCTCCCTGACCTGATATTAAGAAACTATCTCCAAAAGGGTGGTGCACTTATACCCCAAGATGTTTGTAGCCACGCCACGTGACAGACATCGTATTCGACCATCCCCCCGGCCCCCTTCCTGGCCAGGAAGGGGGTGATAAAGAGTAAATCGGGGGACACCCCAGCGCCCCCGGCAGAGGGGCAGAGCCCCTCTGCACACCCCGTTTAGTGCGTTCTCATCCGGTTTGGCAGACTTTTGGTGCAAAGCCCCCAAAAGGGGGGGAGGTGATTTACACCCGCCCACCCGCCCTCTTGGGTTTTATCCCTGGGGGCACATCCCCCAGACCCTCTGGTAGAGGGGGACACCCCCTCTTCACTCCCCCAATCTGCTATTTTTGTTAGAGGCTCTAAATTCTTGCGGGCTACCCGTACCGGCCGTACTCCAGTGCGGAGTCGAACATGGCCACGATATTCTCCGGGGGCACCTCCGACTGGATATTGTGGACCGATGCCAGCACGTATCCTCCTCCCGGAGCCAGGTCCGCTATCCTGGTCTTCACCTCTTCCCGCACATCGTCGGGTGTGCCCAGGGGCATGACCTGCTGAGTGTCAATCCCTCCCCAGAAACTCAGGTCTTTGCCGAACTCCGCCTTGAGCCTGCGAGAGCCCATCTCGGCGGCGGTCACCTGGACCGGGTTGAGGGCGTCCACGCCGATGTCCACGAAATCCCCCAGCAGCGCGTAGACCGAACCGTCGCTGTGCAGTAGGACCTTGGCATCGGATTTGCTCTTGACGGCCTCGATAAGGCGGCGGTGGTACGGCTTCACCAGCTTGCGGTAGACCTCCGGTCTCATATAGGGCCGGTCCTGGAAGCCCAGGTCGTCCAGGAACACCACCACGTCCACGTAGTCGCCGATCTCCTCCATCACGAACTCCGCCTGCCCGGCGCCGACCCTGACCACCTGCTCCATCACCGCCTCGGCCAGGGCCGGATTGACCACCAGGTCCTCCAGCCATTCGCCGAAGCCCCTTACCCGCTGGCACTGGGCGACGATGGCGCACGGCAGGTTGACGACGATGGCATACTCATTCTCCTGGTGGAGCTGGAGCGCCTTCTCCTTGAGGCCCCTGATCTTGCCCGGGTCCCTCGGTTCGGGCCACCGGTAACTCTCTATCTCGGAGATGGTGACGTCCTTCTTCTGAAACGGCCCGGCGGCGTTGATATAGTGCCCGTCCTCGGGTTTCTCCCAGACAACGCCCCACTCGTCCCTGTAAGACAGGTCACTCAGCACCACCTCGGGAATCACCTCGGACTTGCCCAGGCCGACGCGACGAAAATCGACATCGAATCGCTTTAGCACGGCCTCGGACACGGACGCGGTCTGCAGATACCTGTCCACCACCATCTGTCCCTCTTCCTTAAGACCGAGGTGCTCCATGAGACCGGCGTAGGCTTCGACAACGATGGTCGACGCGGCCATGCCCCCCAGGTCGATGGGGATACGGTCCGGCTCCTCATGGTTCAGCGCTTTGATGACGCGTTCTCGGTGAGTCATCCCTGCCATGCCGATTCCCTCCTGATTTCGCGTTGTCGACATCATCAGCCAAAGACGCCATATTACCCGCCCACCCACCCCGAAGTGGTATTGGGGGGTACCCCCAAACCCCAACAGAGGGGGATTAACCCTCTCTGGATTCCTCCGTTTCCGGGGAAGTCAACAGGGCCTCCTGATTTCTGTTCCGGTGCTGTCGCGACAGGTACCGCCCCCTATTGAGCCTGTTAGGTGTTCCAATCGCGTTACAACGCGCCTGTTGCGCCTCCCATGGCAGTGGGCATATGATTGGGAGACAGGCGCCGGGCGCTCATCATTATGCGAGGTAACACATGACCGACGATAACCTGAAAACCCTTCTCGACAGGCACGCAGCTTTCTGGTCCCGGGCGCCGGTGGACCGGCCGTTGCTGAACACTTCTACACGGTCCGAAGAGAGCCGGTACGATCTGACCGGTCTCAACATTACGCTGGCCGACGGCACCACTCTATCGGTCCAGGACGAGCCGCTGACGCCGGACATGATGGATCCGACCCTGATGCTCGACATCCAAGAGTTCCCCAACGGCGCACTCGCCAGGGTCAGCGACGGTACTCAGATTGTAGACGACCTCCTGGTCACACGGGCGCCCTTGACGAAAATGACCTGGGTCGAGGCGATCATGGGATGTCCGGTTATCCCCAAGCTGGACACCGGGTCGATCTACTCGGCGCCCTACCTCGAGAGTGCGGGCCAGGCCTCCAGCATCCCGCCGCCGGAGGAGAGCCCATGGCTGTCCCTGCTTCAGGACTACACGCGCGCCCTGGTCGAGAACTCAGGAGGCTCGTACCAGGTGGTGCAGTGTCTCCAGCGCGGCCCCATCGACCTGGTCTCAGCCCTGATGGGCCATACCGAGATGTGTTACGCCATCGCCGACGAGCCGGTCGAGCTTCACGCGTTGTCCGAGCTGTGCGCCGAGACCTTCGTGAAGGTGGCCAGGGCGCAGGAGGCCATCATTCCGGAACTCGAGGGTGGGCGGTGCACCCCCTTCGGGGTGTGGGCGCCGGGAACCTTCGTCCGGACTCAGTGCGATGTCACCTCCTCTGTCTCCGCCAAAATGTACGAAGAGGTTTTCTTTCCCTACGACGTACAGATCTGCCAGCAGTTCGACTACTCGGCGGTACACCTGCATTCGGGATACCTTCACACCATAGATGTGTTCCTGAAGGACAAGTATCCGACGGCCGTCCAGGTATCGCTGGACACAGGGTCGACGCCGTATACCGTTCACGACCTGATCCCGGTCTTCGCCAGAGTCCTGGAGGTGAAGCCACTGTTCATCCAGGGCCGCCTGAGGGCGAGCGAGCTGGACGAGCTGCTTGAGAAGCTGCCTCCACGGGGGCTTATGGTCTCCACCACCATCCCGGACGAGGAGTGACCGGCGACGGCGTGGTCAACAGAGCTACGTAGTTCCCGCCGGCGTCCTCTCCATCAGCTCGTGCACCCGTGAGGCCACCGATCCTATCATCTCGACGCACCGAGATAACTCTCCGCCCGGCGCGTAGTAGCGAGCCAGTTGCTCCCGAGTCGGTGCGCTCCAGTCAACGCCGGACAGTTCGGCGCAGCTTACGGACCCATCCTCGGTCTCATATGCGCCCGAGAATTCCGCCATCAGATCCCTGCACAGCGAGAAGACGGGCGGCTCAACGCCCACCGCGGACTGGGCGTCCAGCCAGTCGTTGTTGGGAATCCATTCGGTCAAGAAGCTCAGCGGCGCAGGTTGGGTCCCTGGTGGCACCGGCCTATCGGACTCAAAGGCCGCGCCCAGAGCCAGCAGGCCTCCGGTGAGCGCACCGCAGAGTCCGCCGGTCCCCGCCATTCCCCGCCCCAGAGGGAGCGCCGCGCCCTCCAGTGCTCTGGCACCGGGGCCTAGCTGCTCTCCGAGGACGGCGATGACACACTGGCTGCACTGAAGCCCATCGTTGACCAGAAGCGACTCTATTTGGCTCCGCAGCTCCTGTTGGGCGCCGACGCCAGTCGTTGTATCTTCCATAGGAACCTCCCCAGTTGGCCTCGAGGGCCTCACACGGCCACGGGCTTCGGCCCCCGGTCCGGGGCAGTCTTTCTTTCCGCGGGCGGCTCGGCAACGTTGCACCGCGCCAGCAGCTCATCCCAGGCGCGGTCTACCATATTCTGAATCCGCTCCACCTCCGACCGGCGCTCGGGCTTAAGCAGGTGGGCGAAACGCCCCTGAATCTCGAGCCACTCAGAGACGGGCTTCTTTTGACGCGGCCTGACGTTCAGCTTCCAGACCCCGTCGTTGATCTCATAGATCGGCCATATGCAGGTCTCGACCGCAACCCGTCCGAGCTGTATTCCGAGTTCCGGCCCCGTCCGCCACCCACGCGGACAGGGTGCCAGGAGGTTGATAAAAGAGGGCCCTTCCTTGTCCAGGGCCGTCTCGACCTTCCTCATGACGTCTTTCCACAAGTGGGGTGAGGCCTGGGCAACGAACGGCGTCCCGTGGGCCGCAACTATGGCGGTGAGATCTTTGCGCGGCTCGACCTTTCCAGGCAGAACGGAGCCCACGTGGGACGTGGTGGTCCAAGTCCCAGGCAGAGTGGCGCTGGAGCGTTGGATGCCGGTGTTCATGTAGGCCTCGTTGTTCAGGCAAACGTAGAGAAAGCGGTGCCCTCTCTCCAGGGCACCGCTCAAGGATTGGAGTCCGATGTCATAGGTCCCGCCGTCACCGCCGAAAACCAGGAAATTGACCTTTTTGTCACCGTCAATCCTCCCGGACCTGACCAGGCTCTTGTAGGCTGCCTCGATGCCGGCTACGGTGGCACCGGCGTTGGCGAACAGGTTGTGAATCCACGGGACTCTCCACGCGGTGAACGGATAGGGGCTGGTCGAGACCGAGAGACATCCAGTGGCCGAGACCACCACGGTGTTAGGGCCCGCGACGTGGAGTATCTGCCTCACCACCACCGACTCGACGCATCCGGGGCAGAGGCTATGGCCCGGCGCCAGCATGTCGGGCTGTCCGCTGAGTTCCCTGAGATTTAGCTCCAATTCACACCTCTGCCATCTAACTTTCGCGGCTACAGGTAGCGGACCATCGGTGTCCGTCTGCCGGTCCGGCCTATCTTCAGCAGCTCCTGGAAAACCCCCGCCAGCTGCCCGGGAAAGGTATCCCGTCCCCCAAGGCCGTAAGCATAGTTGACCAGTGGGACATTGACAGCGTGGGAGTACATGGAGACACACACGTCCTCGAACAGGGGATTGGCGCCGGCGCCGGCCGAGAGCGACCGGTCCATTACGGCCACCGCGGACTTGCCTTCGAGGGCGCCGGCAACCTCTTCGTCGGGGAAGGGCCGGAAGGACCGTACCTTCAGCAACCCCGCCTTGATCCCCTCTTCTCTGAGTCCATCGACGACCACTCGGGCCGTACCTGCGGTGGAACCAAGGAGCACCATGGCCACATCCGCGTCGTCCAGGCGGTATGGCTCGGTCAGTCCACGATGGCGGCCGCTCAACTCACCGAACTCCCGGCCGACGCTCGCGATAACGTCCCGAGCATGAAGCATCGCCTCCACCACGGGGAGTTTCACGTCGGGTCCGTAATGCGGGGAGATAACCGGCCCCATGCTCACCGGGTTCTCCAGGTCCAGCAGCGAGACCTTGGGCTCGTAGGCGCCCAGGAATTCCGTCACCGCGGCATCCGGCACCAGGTCCACCCGCTCGACGCTGTGGGTCACGGTGTACCCGTCCTGAGTGTGCATGACCGGCAGTAGGACATCGGGATGCTCGGCGATGCGGACTGCCATCAAGGCGTTGTCGTAGGCCTCCTGAGCGTTCTCAGCGAAAAGCTGGAGGCACCCGCTGTCCCTGGCCCCCATCGTGTCGGAGTGATCGCAATGGATGTTTATAGGGGAAGAGAGTGTCCGGTTAGCGCAGTGGATGACGATGGGGAGCCGCAGTCCCGCCGCCGAGTAGAGCACCTCCCACATGTAGGCCAACCCCTGACTGGAGCTGACGGTCTGTGCCCTGGCTCCGGCGGCAGCGGCTCCCACGCAGGCGCTCATGGCCGAGTGCTCGCTCTCGACTGCCACAAACTCGGTAGCAACCTTTCCGTCGGCCACCATTTCGTCGAACTTCTCCACGATAATCGTGGACGGTGTGATGGGGTAGCAAGCCACCATGTCTGGTTGTGTCTGGCGCATGGCCTCGGCCACGGCCAGGCCTCCGCTGAGACCGACGGAGGTTCTCGGCTCACCGCTCTCGCGACTCGGGGCCCGACCTGCAACGGTCAACTTGTGATCGCTCCTTCCTCCAACAGGGCCGTCTCGCCCTCCATCTCGATACACTTGGCCGGACACTCGACAGCACATATGCCGCAGCCCTTGCAGTGGACCAGGTCGAAGCCGGTGAATCGCATCTCATCGACAAGTATCGACCCATCGGGACAGAAGACCCAGCAGATCATGCAGTGCGTGCACTTTTCCATGTCCACCACGGGCCTCTGGACCCGCCATCCGCCGGTTTCCCGCTCGACTGAGTTGCCCTGGCTCTGGATCGCACCGCCCTGGAGCATGTCCCGTCGGATCAGGACCCCGGACTTTCCTCTGGTGTGTTCGTTCACCTTCTGCACCTATCGGCTTAGAGACTATCTCAAAAAGGGAGGTGGTTTACACCCACCCGCCCTCGCGGGTTTTTTCCGGGGGCACATTCCCCCAATCCCTTGCCAGAGGGGAGTTCCTCGCTGGACTCCCCTGGGCTAATTCCTTAACTCTCAACCCGCACGTCGGCATGGGCACGCTCGAAGGCATCGACGTTGGCCTGCACGACCCGGGAGGAGAACCTGGCGCTGAGCCGTTCCACCATCACCCACTGGCAGGTCCCTTTGTCGACAACGGGGGAGACTTTCAGCAGGGCCCCGATCATGGCCGTGTTGGGAATGTTTCGGCCCAGGGTCTCCAGGGCAATGCCGGTGGCATCGACCGTACATACTCGCCACTTTCGACCGGCGGTGTCGGACGCAATGCGGGCCGGTGCAAGGGGCGTGTTGACCAGGGCAATGCCGTCGTCCAGGCCCTCGAACACGTTTACGGACGTCAGCAGGGTTGGGTCCAGGACGACTACGATGTCGGGTTGAAGAATCGGGCAGTGGAGATTTATGGGTGAGCTGCCGAGACGCGTGTAGGCCCTGATGGGCGCACCGGTCCGCTCGGCGCCGAACTCGGGAAACGCCTGGAAGTACTTGCCCTCTTCCAGGGCCGACTCGGCCAGCAACTCGGCCGCGGTCACGGCACCCTGGCCCCCGCGTCCGTGCCACCGGACCTCTACGAGGTCGGCGCCCGCACCGGCCGAGAACCGGGACGTATCGACGTCAACAGCTACGGCCGTTGTCGAATATTCGGGGTCCTGGAGGTCTTCTGTGCTCGACTCTCGCGGAAGGCCGTCCAGGTCACCGTCGACCGTCATCCGGGCCCGTAGCGACTGAATATCCGAAAGTCGGTAGCGGTGGTGCCCCCCGATGGTCGTTATGGCGGGCACCAGGCCCTTCTTGGCCCAGCGGGTCAGGGTACTGGCCGACACGCCGAGCATCCTGGCCGCGTCTATCCGGCGAATGAACCGCTCCTCCAACAGACCACCCCTTCCACTGGGGGCGTATAGCCCGTTTGCGCTATTTGCTTCGATTGCTACTTTCAGTCTACGGCGGTTCATGCCAAAGATAAATAATGTTGCTGGAGTATTTTTAGTGCTCTATATTACTACCTACGCCGCGCACCTTCGCTGACACAGGAAGTCTTGAGCAGGACACGGACGCGATTATTATCGCGACAGGTAGGGCCCGGCCGCAATGGCGGCCTCGAGGGTACTGTGGACGCCCAACTTGTTCAGGATGTTTTGAATGTGCTTGCGTGCCGTCGAGATGCTTATCGACAGGTTTGCGGCGATAGCCTTGGCGCTGGCCCCCCTTGCCAGCAGGGCCAGGACCTCCCGTTCACGAGACGTCAGCTTGGCCAACGCCTCAGTGGTTACACGACCGGATACCTGCCGGTCCGACCGAAAATCTGCGAACTCTTGTAAGAGCACTTCCAGCTTGTGGCCGAACTGTTCCATGTCTCTGGCCGCGTTGACGTTACGGAATATATGCACCAGTGCGAATTGCCCGTTCAGGTCCGACGGGACCGGTATGTTGGTGACGTTGATCCACACATCGCGCCCGTCCTTTGCCTTGATCCTGACGTCGTGGCCGGGGACGAGGCTCTGGTCCTTGGCTAGCTCAATGTCCTCACACCGGCCGTGACACACGATGTTTCCCATGGTGTCCGTACCAGCGAGGACTTCATAACACGGCTTGCCCAGGACTTCGGAGGCGGGATACCCCAGAATCTCCTCGGCGGCCTGATTCCACAGGACGAGCCTGCGTTCCCCATCGACCGCGTACACTCCGTTGTCCGTATTTCCCATAAGCTGGAGGATGCCATTGGTCTGGTCTCTGTCTTTTTGCATGGGACGGCCTCGTTCCGAAATAGAAAACTGCTAGCCGGCAGCTCGCTCGACGACGTTTCTCGTGGCCACAAGGTTAATGCCGGTATCCAGTACGTCCGCCGCGATGACGTCCCCGATGCGGATGGGGGCGCTCGTCTCCAGATGGTTTACTAGGGACATCAGCTCCATCATCTTGTCCTTGGGCAGCGGTTTGTCCGTCTTTATACTGACCAGCGGAAGGTCTCCTCCTCGAACCGAGACAGTGGTTGAAACCATCCTCCTGGGATCGAAGATCTCCCCCTCTACATAGGCCCAAGCCAGCTTGCACTGTGCACGGTCGATGTTGAGCAACTCTTTTTCGTTCCATTCGGCATGGACTGTGCAGCTCGTAGGACACACGACGCAGACGTATTCGCCTTTCACGCTCCAACCTCCACTGTCAGGTCACCCTGGACATTAATGAACCGGTCTGCCCTCACCCGGACCCTTATCATGGAAGAGGGCTCCAGCACGGTTTGCTTCATCTTTCTGACGATCTGCCCGTTGCTGCGAATGACAATGTACCGGTCTGAGTCCGGCTTTAGCACTCGCATGGAGAAATCCACCGTCTCCTCGCCCGAGACCTCTTGCGGGACTACGTAGCGGACCCCCGAACCAGGGTGTACGTTGATTTTAGAGGGCGACAGCCGGCCCTTGTCGGCGAATTCGGTGGCCGAGAGACCGGCCTTGTCGGCCTCCATCGAGGCATAGTCCACCAGGTCATGGACCTGGAGCGCGTTGCCGGCGCAAAATATCCCCGGGATCGATGTCTGCAACCGGTCGTCGACTACCGGTCCTCCGGTAACCGGGCTTATTACCAAGCCGGCCTTTTTCGATAGCTCATTTTCCGGTATCAGCCCCACCGACAGCATAAGCGTATCACAGGCAACAAATCGCTTGCTCCCCGGTACCATACCGCCCTTGGGCCCGACGTTGGCCAGCGTTACGCCTGTGAGTCGCTCGATGCCGTGGATCTCGACAACGGTCGTGCTGAGCAGCAGGGGTATCCCGAAGTCGTCGAGGCACTGCACCACGTTGCGGGCCAGCCCGCTGGGATAGGGTAAAATCTCGGCCACGCAGGGTACCTCGGCGCCCTCCAGGGTGAGTCGTCGAGCCATGATGAGGCCCACGTCGCCTGAGCCCAGAACAACCACCTTGCGGCCCACCATGATGTCGCGCAGGTTCATGTACTCCTGGACCACGCCCGCCGTATAGACGCCGGCCGGCCGGGTCCCGGGAATCCGTATCGCGCCCCGGGAACGTTCACGGCAGCCCATGCAGAGTACCACCGATCCAGCCCGGATGCGACGCATCCCCTCTTCAGAGCAGACCACCAGCTCCCGTTCGGACGAGAGGTCGAGCACCATGGCGTTCATGGCGCTGGTAACGGCGGTCTCATCGACCTGGTCGATAAACAGCTGGGCGTACTCCGGGCCGGTGTATGCCTTGCCCAAAAGCTTGGTGCCGAACCCATCATGTATGCACTGGTTGAGGATTCCACCCAGTCTCTCGCCCCGTTCTATGAGCAGCACGCGCTCGGCCCCCGCTTTACGGGCCGAGACGGCGGCCGCCATCCCCGACGGCCCTCCGCCGATCACGGCTACGTCGACATCCTCAGTTCTCATTTTGTGATGACCCTTTTGCGGTCCCGGTGAACATCCAGGAGCCCGTTCCTCTGAGAGAGACCTCCGACACGGGAGTCCCCATCTCCTTGACCAGCATGTCCACGATGCGAGGAGAGCAGAAGCCGCCCTGGCACCGCCCCATCATGGCCCTGGAGCGCAGCTTTATACCGACCAGCGTGAGTACCCCCAGGGGGTTTGTTAGAGCGTCGAGCACTTCTTTGCGTGTGACAACCTCGCACCGGCACAGTATCTTGCCGTAGTCTCCATCCCGTTCCACAAGCTGGGTCTGATCCTCCATTTCCATTTCTCGGAAGCGGACCGGCGCCTCCCAACGCCCGACGTAATCCGGATTGGAATTGAGGGGGAGGCGGGTCCCGACCCACTGGGCGATATCCACGGCGATGGCCGGGGCCGCCGTCAGGCCAGGCGATTCGATACCGACCAGGTGCATCATACCCGGTAGCTGGGGAGACTCCTCGATAATGAAGTCGCCGAAGCCGCCCACCGCCGAACTTACCGTCTTGGCTCGGATACCGGCGTAGGTTGTGATCACGTCGCGGGCGTCGAGGCCGGGCAGTAGTTCCTTGGCCTCTCGAAATAGCGTCCGAGCTGCAGATGCCGTGGTGGCGTCGGCCCGTTTATTTCGGACGTAGGTTGCGGTGGGGCCGACCAGGATGTTGCCGTCTACGGTGGGTGTCAGGTGGACGCCCAGCCCCGACCCTCCCTTGGGAGGCACCGGATAGATCATTCGGGAGATCAGGTCCCCCTTGGCCTTGTCGATGATGAGGTATTCGCCCCGGTTGGGGTAAATCTTATACCCTCGCACGCCGGCCAGCCGGGCGACGGTATCCGAATAGAGCCCGGCGGAGTTGACCACAAGTTTGCTGCGGACCGTACCGTTACTGGTACTGATGC